>CAYLQO010000008.1:4329-34257 GCA_964386425.1 uncultured Gammaproteobacteria bacterium
CAGCAAACCAACCACGGCCCGCATAAACCAACATATAAGAATATGATTTTATCTTTTCATAGGTTGATGGCTCTGTCACGGTAATTCTTAATACTTCTCCTGGGGCAACAGACTGTCTCTGCGAATAAACTTTTATATCGCTTCTTACTGCATCATCTGCTATAAAAGTTGAATTTGTTGAAATTATTGGAATTTTTGTTTTATATTTTGTATCAATTAAATATAGTTTCTTTAAATCATCGTTTGTCCAGACCTGTGTTCCTATATTTAAATACTCAGCCCAATAAGAAACAGTTTCACCCTCCTTTGCCAGGACTTCGCTATCGCTTGAACCAATGAGTTGTAACATATATTCTGTTGAAATACTTGCGAGAGATTCCCTACTACTTGAAAGAGGATCACCAAAATATCTCTGCCAAATTCTCCAAAAATTATAATTACCGAATAAATGAGGTGTATACGTGTATAAATTTGCCGTTGCCTGATTAACTGGGGTTAAGATTTCTCCATCAATTGTAATTGGAACTCCAGCCCCTTTTATAAATCCATAAATGCTAGCATTGTCGTAATAAAATCTCATTATACCAGCTGCATTATCAACCTGTCTACCAAAACCTAAATATTTAGGATCACATGGTTTTCCATCATAACACTTAAATCCAGTTGCTGCATCTAATGCCTTTTGTGTTGGATTTTGATTTTGTACAAGGCTTTGTTCTTTTTGTAGCATTATTAAAATATATTTTGGGTTAACTCTGTATCTTTGTGCCGCCGAATAAATTATTTCTGATGCTGACATTTGAGTCATGGTCTGGCAATTACTGCTTTCTGAACCAGTATGGGTATCACAACTAATTGGCCAACCGTCTGTATAATAATTTGCCAAATAGGAATTTTTACTTTGCAAAAATTGTTGAATTTGAGATTGTGTCATTGAATTATAATCAAACATCTGAAAATCAGAAATAATATTGTTTTTATTAAAATCAGGATCATAGTCCTGAGAAAATATATGTGAAACAAAAAATGTTCCAAAGATACACAAAAATATCAAAAATATTAATTTTTTCATGTGTTAATTTAATAAATTCTTATATTTCTATTATAGCAGATAAATACACTTATGCTCAAATAATAAAAATTGCGCACATTTCTGCCTGGACGGGTTTTGCATTGCAAAACCCATACGGAAATGTGCGCAAAAATCTAATTTTCTCTCCTAAAAACAAGACATCCTAGAATTATAATCCACCAAATAACACTTAAATCATTTTTAAAATATGGTACTTCTACAATCCCCTGGATTATTACAGCTAACATTGTTGTTATAATAAAAATCTGCTCTTTTGAAGAATTAAAATAACTTTTTATGCAAACTCTGAAAAATTCTATTAAGAGCCAAATAAATCCCAGCAATCCAAATATTCCGAGTGCAATCCAAAAATTTAAAAATATGCTGTGTGGATACAAAAATATTTCTATATAATCAAATTTATGATAGTTTGAAATTTTATCCTGATAGCCAATCAGTCCAGCCCCTGTAACAGAATTATTTCTTAAAAAATCAGTTGTCTCTTTATACATTTGACGTCTAATTTGCCCGGATAAATCTTTTAACAATAATTTTTCACTAATTGAATAAGTTTTTGTACCCGGCTCATCAATTTTATTTGGCACACTAACTACAAATGGAAACAAAATAGAAACGGCCAAAATACAAGAAACAACAAAGACAAAAAACTTTTTGTGATTTATCAATTTGAAAGATAAAAATATCAAAAGTCCTAGAATTATGGCTATTATTGCGCTTTCTGATTTAGCCCAAAAAATTACAAAAAGCGATAAAACTAAAACTAAAATGTTAAATATTTTTAAAAATACTTTTTTGTCTTCAAATAAATTTAAAAGTGTTAAGAAAAATATTGGTAGTAGAATCAAACCATTTGCATTTGGATAACCGAAAAAAGTTGTGATTCTACCCGCCTCTATTGCGTCAGTAGTATTATATACAAAATCTCCTGTTAATTTTTGATAAAGTCCTAAAATAAAAATAAAAATACTTAAAATTCCTAGTGAATAGACAATGTTTTTAAATTGCTGTTTTGTCTTAACACTAAATGCTAAAACTATAAATAAAAATAAACTTTCTAAAAAATATGATTTGAAAATTCCAAGGGCTTTCATGCTATTGTTTGAAAAAAATATTGCAACATAGGAAGAAATTAAAATTAAAACTATTGGCCACCTAAAGCCCTTAAAAAAACTATCTGTTGTTAAATTTTTTTTGAAATTTTTAAATAGATTTGGGATACCTTTAATGTTTTTTATAAAAAACACCAAAACCAAAATCCAGATAATTACAGAAAGTAAATTCATTGGAAATCCTAAAACATCAAACTGTACTCTATATGTTGGTAAAATTAAAAAAGTGAAATAAATTGCAAAATTAAAATTCTTAAAACATAAAAATCCGAATAAAACTGCAAATATTATAATTAATTCAAGCATTTTTTTTCATGTTTAATAATTCTTTTATAAAATCAATTGGAACTATTTTAAATAGTATTATAAAAAATAAATATACTAAACATGCAAGAATAGCATGTAATAAAAATGGAATATTTATGAAGCTTAGTATTGCATAGGATAACACTGATACTAATAAAACTTTAAAAAATATACTAAAATTTATTTTAAAATCAATATGTTTTCGCAGTAAATAATATGAAAATACTGCAATTAATAACTCAATAAAAAGTGTCATATATGCTGCTCCGTAATAACCATAAGCAGGAATAAATATTAAGTATCCTGCTAGTCCTAAAACTGCACATGTTAAAAAATATTTTATTGTTTGCTTTTGTTTACCAATTGCAATTATTACATAATTAAATAAATTACTAAAATATATTATAATGGCTGGCCAAATTAGAATTTTTAGAAGTGGGATTGAGGGACCATAATCAGCTCCTGCAATAAATTTTATAATTTCGCCTGCTTCAATTGTAAAAACAAAAACAAGCATAAAAGAAAATATCACAAAAGCGTCGAAAACCCTCTGTATAGAATTATTAAGTTCATGTTTTTTATTTAAAGTAAAATACAAAACAAAAGTTGGTAATACTAATCCAAGTATCATGTGTGGCAAAGTTGTTATCACCTCTAAGACTTTATATGGCGCACCATAGAACCCTACATCTCCTTGAGGTCTATATAAAGACAAAATTAATGTGTCTGCTTTGAAATAAACTAAATTCAAAATTGTTGTAACCGCAATCGGCCAACACATACGCAAAACACTTTTTATATACTGTAAGTCAAAAGCCCATTTGTATTTAAAATATTTAGAAACATAAAAATACATCATCACAAAAAATATAATGGAGTGAATGTTGTTTGCAAAAAGTATTGGTATGAGTCCTGCTTTTATTTTTACAAAGAGGATTATAAGTCCAAGAAAAATTATTTTTGAAATTGTTTCAGATAATACAAATTTCTGCATTTTCATTTCCTTCTGGAGTACGGCTGAGTAAACCTGAACAATTCCATTTAAGTAAAATGTAAGTGCCGTTAAAAATATTCCCCACTTAACAACTGCTGGATATGGGAAAAATAATGCAATAAGTGGTGCTATAACAAAAACAGAAAGTCCAGAGACGATTCTTAGACTAACAATATTATTAAAAACTTTATTTTTATCTACATTTTCCTTTGATAATTCCTGAAGTAAAATTATATACAGCCCAAAATCTAAAAATATAAAAATAATCTGTAAAAAAGTAAGAACAGTTGTATACATTCCAAATCCAGTTGGCTCTAAATATCTAGTTAAATATGAAATAGCTAAAACACCAAGCAATACATTTATTCCTTTTCCAATAATTTGTACTATTGAATTATGCGCTATTTTTTTAGCTTGAGACATCAGTATATTTTTAATTTACAATTTTCAATTTAGTAATTGATTTATTATTTAAAAATTTTACAATTTAAATAGTAAATAAAAAAATAGTAAATCAATTGAAATTTGTAAATAATAAATAGTAAATACTTATTGTAGCTCTCGTTGTTCTTTTACTTTTTTCAAAACTTCTTCTCTAATTTGTTTTGAAATATCTTTATTATCTCTAATAAACAATCTTGAATCTTCTCTTCCAACACCTAGTTTAATTTTTCCAAAAGAAACTGTATTTCCAGTTTTATTTAAAACATTATATTTAATTCCGGCATCGAGTACATCTCCTGCCATTGAAATTCCTTCATTATATAAAATATCAAACTGACAATCTGTAAAAGGTGCTGCAACTTTGTTTTTAACAATTTTACAATTAACACGATTACCTATTATTTCTTCTTTCTTTTTTATAACAGCTGCTTTTCTAACTTCTATTCTTACTGATGAATAAAATTTAAGTGCTTTTCCACCTGGGGTTGTTTCAGGATTTCCGAAGAATACACCTATTCTCATTCTAATTTGATTTATAAAAACAACTACTGTTTTACTCTTAGAAACTATTGGGGTGATCTTTCTAAGTGCCTTACTCATAAGTCTTGCCTGAAGTCCTATTTGTTGATCTCCCATTTCTCCATCAATTTCAGCCTGTGGAACAAGTGCTGCAACTGAGTCAACAATAATAACATCAATTGCATTTGATCTAATTAAAGTTTCAAGTATTTCGAGTGCTTGTTCTCCTGCGTCTGGTTGAGAAAGAATTAAATCATCAATATTCACACCTATTTTTTTTGCATAAACTGGATCAAGTGCGTGCTCAACATCTATAAAAGCAGCTACTCCACCTTTTTTCTGAGCTTCTGCAACTATATGCTGAGCTAGAGTTGTTTTTCCAGATGATTCTGGTCCGAAAAGTTCTATAACTCTACCACGTGGCACACCACCCACGCCGAGAGCAATATCAAGCGACAAGCATCCAGTACTAATTGAATCAACATCAAGTGCTTGGATAGATCCCATTTTCATAATAGAGCCTTGACCAAATTTTTCTCTGATTTGTTCAATTGCCTGGTCAGCTGCCTTTCTTTTATCGCTAGTAGCTACTCCCATGCTTTTTTCTTTTTTTGCCATAAATTTATTATTAATAATCTTTTTTATAAATAATTATTTGTTCATAATTTTTTCTGCTGTGCTTCTTTTGTGAAACAATATCAAATGTATTTAATCCTGGTTTCAAGCTCACGTCAACAAAGAAATCCCCAGTTTCAGAGACGCCTACGGCTTCATCATTTACAAATAAAATTGATTCTGCTTCTGTTTTTCCATGTACTGCTATTGAATTTTCCATTGTAGCAAAATTTTTCTCTGGATAAATTATTTCTATTTTTGGTGGTCTGATATAATTTATTATTCCAATTGTTACAAATGAAACAAAAATTATCACTCCTAAATATAACAAAATTAAAGTTATTCTTTTTGGAGTTACAAATTCTTTAATTTTCTCAAATGGGCTTTTCCTTTTCTTTTGGGTGGGCTTCTTATTTAAAATAATTTTTTTTTGTCTTTCATATTGCTGTATACAAAGACTTTGATTTAATCCTAAAATTTTACAATATTTTTTTAAAAAATTCTTTAAATAAATTTCTCCTGGTAATGACGCCCAATCTTCATCTTCTAAAGATTGTAAATATTTTACTGGTATACTAGAAATATTACAAACTTTATTAATGCTATATTTTTTATTCTCTCTTGTCTGGCGAAGTTTTTCTCCAAGAGAATTACTATTTATTTTTTTTACTTTAAATGAGCTCATCTTTTTTATTTTCTTCTTCAGTTTCTTCTACTTCAAATTCATCCTGTTCTTCATAAATATTCTCTTCTAACTGTTCTTTTTCTACTTGAATTTCATCTTCTAATTCTTCTTCATTTTCAGCATAATCATTATAATCTTCTTCATCATATGATTTATCATCTGGATGTGAATATGGTAAAACTCCCGGGGATCCATAAATACTATCGGACACAATATCATCTTCTGTCATTAAAACATCTCTTGATTTTGATCCTTGTGCTGGGCCCACAACTCCCATTTCTTCTAATTGATCCAAAATTCTTGCAGCTCTTGCATAACCAACCTGTAGTCTTCTCTGAAGTAATGTTGCTGAAGCCTTATCACTTCTTACAATTATTTTTTTTGCTTCTTCAAGTAATACGTCTGCTTGACCACCACCAGAAGATGCAAATCCCACAGTATGTGCTCCAAATTCTGTAACTTCTTCCAGGTAATCGGGTTGTGCTTGTGTCTTTAAAAAATCTATAATTCTTTCTTTTTCTGACTCAGAAACAAATGCACCCTGTAGTCTACGTGGTTTTGAAAGTTCTGCACAAATAAAAAGCATGTCCCCTTTTCCTAATAATTTTTCTGCGCCACTTGTATCAAGTATTGTTCTTGAATCAATCTGAGATGCAACTGAGAATGCAATACGAGATGTTATATTTGCTTTTATAAGACCAGTAATAACATTTACTGATGGACGCTGGGTTGCTAGAACCAAATGAATTCCTATTGCCCTAGCCATTTGAGCAAGTCTTATAATTGCATTTTCAACATCCTGGGCGGCCTGAGCCATAAGGTCAGCTAATTCATCAATTACGATAACAATCTGTGGTAATTTATCTTCAATTTTTAATACTGAAGAATTAAAACTAAAAATATCTTTTTTATTCGTTTTTGAAAGCAAGTCATAACGTCTATCCATTTCATTAACAGCCCATTTCAAAGCATTGATTGTTTTATCAACTTTTGTAATAACTGGTGTAAGCAAATGTGGAATTCCATTGTATGGTGGGAGTTCCACTCTCTTAGGATCAATCATTATAAATTTTAATTCATTTGGATTTAATCTATAGAGTAAGCTAATTATAAGAGTATTTATACAAACAGATTTACCGCTTCCTGTTGCTCCAGCAATAAGAAGGTGTGGCATTTTTACTAAATCTACAACATGATTTGCACCTGAGACATCTTTTCCTAAAGCGAAGACAAGGTGTCCATCGTTTTTCTTAAAAACTGAATCAGATAAAATTTCTTTTATTCTTACAGTGGAGATAACTTTATTTGGAACCTCAATTCCTACAAGTGATTTGCCTGGAATTGGTGCTTCAATTCTTATTGGATGGGCAGCAAGAGACAATGCTAAATTATCTTGTAGCGCTAAAATTTTTGATAATTTCACATTTTCATCTGGTTTCATTGTAAATTGTGCAACAGCTGGTCCAACATTTACTTCTCCCATCTCTACATTTATATTAAAATTTGCGAAGGTTCTTTTAATTCTTTCTTTACTTGCATCAATATCACGACTTACTGGAACACCTCTTTGATCACTTAGTAAATCGAGTGGAATTTTTATATCTTTGTAAATTTTCTTTGGAATTACTGGAAAAATGCCTTTTTGCCTTTTTCCTGTTTCATCAGCATTCCCATCAATAACCATATCACTTCTTTTTTGTAAATCATCTTCAACTTTACTTTTTTCTTCACTCTCCCCATCAACACTACTTAAAATTGTTTCATCTATTTTATCTTCATCAATTTTATCTCTTCTTGGATTTAATAATTCTCTTATTTTCTGTGCAATATGTAAATGAGATAAATTTAAATTAAATGTTAAAAAAATTGAGATAATAAAAATTCCAAAAAGTATTACAACGGCTCCCCAAAACCCAGCAATTTGTGAAAATGCCCAGTAAAAAGGAACTCCAACATATCCGCCACCCCTTCCTTCTAAAATTTGTTCATATACATCTTCTGAACTTATTACTAAATTTAAAAAACCAGTTAATGATAGAAAGAACAATGCTAAACCCAAATAATGCCTAAAATGGATTGTATACTTTTTTGGGTTTAAAAGAATAAATCCGAAAAATATAAGTAAAATAGGAACAAAAAAATATAACCATCCTAAAATCCATCTCATGCCTTTTAGCATAACCTCTCCCATTTTTCCAGATAAATTAAAAAGTGCCAAAAAGCTTAAAAAGCCGAGTATCAAAAGACAAAAAACGAGTATTGCTTTTTTGGTTTCTGGGCTAATTTTTGAAATAATATCTCTATCTGGCTTCTGTCTTGTTTCTCTTTGGGCTCTTCTCTTATATTTTCGTCTTGACATAATATAAAAAATAATTATTTTAAATAATTTATACAAATATTATAGCATTTTTGAAGGTTTTTGGGTAATGTAGAAAAATATATAAATTTAATCAAAAAAATAATATCTATGGAGCGGATGAGCGGAATCGAACCGCCATTTTCAGCTTGGGAAGCTGACGTAATAGCCACTATACGACACCCGCAAAAATTAAAAAAAGCGTTTTTGCATTTACTATTTATTTTCAATTATACTACTATAAAATTAAAACAAAACCCCCATATAAATAAGTCGTTTTGTTTATATAAAACTATTTATCTTCTTTCGGGAGATTTTGTCTATCTCGTATTTATCCATCTAGATTGATAATGTTTATTCATTAATTTTGTAAGAACAAAAAACATCCCCCTAGAAAGGGGATGCTTTTATAAATGCACTATATCTTTTTTTCTATAACCTCTGTTCCAAAATCATACTTTGAAGTATTGATTGTTACTTTCCCTTCATCGGTTTCTACAACAATATCACCACTGTCAAAGGATATGTTATATTTATCCATTATTTGTCTGGCTTCTTTTATTTCTTCATCAGTAGAATTTATACGATTTTTTAATAGTTGCTCTTTGGTTAGATTAACGCTTGGATTATTCTTTTGAAAAATAGCAAACTCTTCATCCTCATTTAAAGGATTTATGTTTTGTAATTTTTTTAATTCTTCTTTTGTCATTTTAATCACTCTTTTTTCTATAGAATTATTTTCCTGCCACGGTGTTTCAAATCCCATATTTTTATTATTAATTATTATAAATATATATTACCCCCCCCCCGACCAGTGGTGTCAATACATTAATTTTGTAAAAAACAAAACATCTCCTCAGAAAGGAGATGTTTCTATAAGAATATGTATATTTTGCTACTCTTCTTTTAATCCATAACCGGTTCCAGCGGGAATTAAACGACCAATAATTACATTTTCTTTTAGTCCTCTTAGGTGGTCTACTTGTCCCTTTAGAGAACCGCTGATCAAAACCCTTGCTGTTTCCTGGAAAGAAGCCGCTGATAAAAATGAATCGGTTGTAAGAGATGCTTTGGTCATACCAAGAAGCAATATTTTTCCTTTGAGTTGTTTTTTGCCAGCATCTTTCATGTCTTTGTTTGATGCAGCAAACTGTGCTTTTGTAATGATTTCACCTGGAACAAAGTCAGTGTCTCCAGCATCGTCAACATACACTCTTGAAAATAGTTGCTTACAAACAAGCTCAATATGTTTATCATTTAATTTCTGTCCTTGAGATGAGTAGATGTGTTGAATTTCTTTTGTGATATATTTCTGAACCTCTTCTTCTCCTTTGAGTTTGTATAGTTTTTTCAAATTAATACTTCCCTCAGTTAGTTGTGCTCCTTCGGGAACCATTTCTCCATCTTTTACCCAAATATTAATTTCATTTGGAACAATGTACTCAGCTACTATTGGTTTTGTTGCAATTATTTCTATTTCTTTTCCTTTCTTAATATTTATAATACCCTCGTTTAGAGATTTTACTTTCTCACCATCAATTTCATACAATTCTTGTTTTTTCTTTATATTCTTTTTATCTTCCACTAATATTTTTGCCCCTTCTGGAATTTCATAAGTTTCCAAAACATTTTCTTCTGAAAATATTTGTATTAATTTTGATTTCTTTTTTCCATTTGCTTCAACATCAGTTATTTTTATTTTTCCTGAGACTTCACTTATTACAGCCTGCATCTTTGGAGTTCTAACTTCAAAAATTTCTTCAACTCTTGGCAAACCTTGAGTAATATCTCCACCAGCAATACCTCCAGTATGGAAAGTTCTCATAGTAAGCTGAGTTCCCGGCTCACCAATTGATTGAGCTGCAATAATTCCAACGGCTGTTCCTTTTTTAACTATCTTGTTTTGCCCCAAATCCCAGCCATAGCATTTCTGACAAACTCCATTTATTGCCTTACAAGTAAATAAAGATCTTATCTTTACTTCTTTTATTCCTAACTTATCAATTAATACCACTGCTTGTTTGTCTATAATTGAATCTTTTTTAACTATTACTTCCTTTGTTTCTGGATCTTTTATTTCATCAATTGTTGTTCTTCCTAAAACTCTCTGACCAAGAGATTTTCCCATTTCTTCTGACTCTTCTTTTGTAATTATTCTTCCTTCTTTATCTTTACAATCATCTTCTAAAATTAATATATCCTGACAAACATCAACTAATCTTCTTGTTAGGTATCCTGCACTTGCAGTTCTAAGCGCTGTATCAGAAAGTCCTTTTCTAGTACCATGAGTTGAGATAAAAAATTCCAAAACATCAAGACCCTCATTAAAGTTTGCTTTAACAGGAAGTTCAATAATTTCTCCAGCTGGATTAATAACCAAACCTTTCATACCCATGATTTGAATCATCTGACTCCATGAACCTCTAGCACCTGAGTTAATCATTGAGTATATTGAATTGTCCTTATGAAAAGCTCCCTTTCCTTTTTCTGTTATTACATTTTTAACACTTGTCCAAATCTCTACTACTTTTACATATCTTTCTCTATTTGTTAAAAACCCCTCTTCATATAATTCCTGAATTTTCATTACTTCTTTATTTGCTTTTTCTATTATTTCTTTTTTATCATTCAAAACTGGGATGTCTAACATGCTCCATGAAAGACCTGATTTTGTAACAAATTTAAGTGTTAATTTTTTAAGTCTGTCTAAAAATTCAATTGTTTTTTCATCACCATCTGAGTCTAATGTTTTTGCAACTAAATCTTTTAGTGTTCCTGATTGTGTTTCTGCATTAAAAAATCTTAATTTTTCTGGAAGTATTTTATTAAAAATAATTCTACCAACAGATGTTTTAACCATTTTTTCATCCATTCTTACTTTTATAAATTCTTGTAATCCAATCCTTCCCAAGTCATAAGCTGTTTGTGCTTCTTCTTTGTCAGCAAACAACTTCATATGTTTTTCTTCTATATTTTCATCTTCATCTGGAATACAAGTAAGATAGTTTGCTCCCCAAACCATATCTTGGGTTGGAGTAACAACTGGATCTCCTGTTGCTGGTTTTAATAAATTTTTTGATGAAAGCATTATTTCAGCTGCCTCATGTACTGCACCCTTAGATAGTGGAACATGAACCGCCATTTGATCCCCATCAAAGTCAGCATTAAAAGCAGAACATACCATAGGATGAATTCTAATAGCTTTTCCTTCTATTAATTTTGGTTTAAATGCCTGAATTCCTAGTCTATGTAGGGTTGGGGCACGATTTAATAAAACGTATGCGTCTTTAGTAATTTCTTCTAAAATATCCCAAACTTCATCATAGCCCATATCTATATATCTTTTTGCGCTTCTTACATTGTGAACTATTTCTCTTTGAATTAATTTTGCAATTACAAATGGCTTGAAAAGTTCAAGTGCCATTATTTTTGGAATACCACATTCATGAAGCTTTAGGTCGGGTCCAACTACAATTACAGAACGACCAGAATAATCTACACGTTTACCAAGTAAATTTCTTCTGAATCTTCCTTGTTTTCCTTTTAACATATCTGCTAAACTTTTTAGCATTCTTTTCTGTCCAGTTGAAGCCGTTACTGTTTTGCCATGTCTTGCATTATTATCAATTAAAGCGTCGACTGCTTCTTGAAGCATTCTTTTTTCATTTCTAAGAATTACCTCAGGAGCATTTAAATCTCTAAGTCTTTTTAATCTATTGTTTCTATTTATAACTCTTCTATATAAATCATTTAAATCAGATGTTGCAAATCTTCCACCATCAAGCTGAACCATAGGACGCAAATCTGGTGGAATAACAGGAATGGTTGTCATAATCATCCATTCTGGTCTGATGTGGTTTTTTATAAAATTCTGAATTAACCTTGCGCGTCTTACTAATTTTTTCTGTTTTGATGCTGGGGCTGATTTTACTTTTTCGTTTATGTCTTGAAGCAATTCTTCTAAATTAATTTTTTGTAATAATTTTCTAATTGCTTCAGCTCCTATGTCTGCAGTAAATACGTGTCCATATCGCAATGATAATTCTCTATATTTACTTTCAGAAATTATTCTCATCACTTTTATCTGCTTGAGTTCTTTTTTTGCTAACTCTCCCGCATCATTTAATTTTGCAATTTCCGTGTCCTGTGATGCTAATAGATTTTCTTTCTCCTTATTTAATTTTTCAAGTTGTTTTGCATCTTTTGCGATGCTAGCTTCTTCTGATTTTTGATCAATTGCTAAAATATCTGTTTCATATTTTTTAGCAATTGATTTTGTCTTCTGTTTTAATTCTTGATTAATTTGAGATAGGGTTTCTTTTTTTAATTCTTCATTTACCTCTGTAATAATAAAATTTGCAAAATATACCACTCTTTCAAGTTGTTGAATTGATAAGTCCAAAATTATTCCAACTCTTGATGGAACACCACGAAGAAACCAAATATGAGAAACTGGCGCAGATAGCTCTATATGACCAAATCTTTCACGTCTAACACTTTTTCTTGTAACTTCGACTCCACACTTATCACATACAATTCCTTTGTATCTTATTCTTTTATATTTTCCGCAGTAACATTCCCAATCTTTTGTTGGACCAAAAATTCTTTCACAAAACAAACCATCTTTTTCTGGCTTTTGTGTTCTATAATTAATGGTTTCTGGTTTCAAAACCTCTCCATGAGACCATTGCTTTATTTGATCGGGAGATGCAAGTGTAATTTTTATTGAATCAAATTGTGGCAATTTTATCCCAGGATCACCTGGCATTAAAGTTGTTTTTGTTGATGAAGGAGTAGACATAATATTATTAAATTTAATTTAAATAAAATATAAAATTATTCGGATTCTTTTTTCATTTCTCTCTCTTGCTCTCTTGCTTCTTCTCTTTCTTGATTTCTCTCTTGCTCTCTTGCTTCTTCTCTATTATCAGAAATTCTTACAACCTCATTATTGCTTAACATTTCTACATTTATTCCAAGTGCACGAAGCTCGCTCATTAAAACATTAAATGACTCAGGAACATTTACTTTTTCAATTTCCTCACCTTTAATAATTGCTTCATACGCTCTGCTTCTTCCGTTAACATCATCTGATTTTATTGTAAGTATTTCCTGTAATATATGTGCTGCTCCATAAGCTTCAAGTGCCCATACTTCCATCTCTCCAAAACGCTGACCACCAAATTGTGCTTTTCCACCAAGTGGCTGTTGTGTAATAAGTGAGTATGGTCCGATTGATCTTGCGTGAATTTTATCTTCAACTAAATGGTTAAGTTTTAACATGTACGAAATTCCTACTGTTGTTTTGTGGTCGAATGGTTCACCTGATTTTCCATCATAAAGTTGAACTTTTCCATTTTCTGGCATTTCTGCTTTTAATAATTCTCCTCTTATTTGTTCTATAGTAACTCCGTTTAAAGGTGGTGTTGCAACCTTATATCCTAATTTTTTTGCAGCAAGCCCCAAATGATTTTCTAAAACTTGTCCTAAATTCATACGAGAAATTATTCCAAGTGGATTTAAAATCATATCAACTGGAGTTCCATCTTCCATAAATGGCATGTCTTCTGCTGGAATAATTCTTGAAATAACGCCTTTGTTACCATGACGTCCTGCCATTTTATCTCCGATTTGAACTTTTCTAAGTTGAGCAACAGAAACCTGAATAGTTTGAATTACTCCTGCTTGAAGTTTGTCTCCGTTTTTTCTAGTAAAATATTTTATATCAACTACTTTTCCATTTTCACCGTGCTCTAAATATAAAGATGAATCTTTTACATCTTTTGCTTTTTCACCGAAGATTGCACGTAATAATTTTTCTTCTGCTGATAGTTCTGTTTCTCCTTTTGGTGTAATTTTTCCGACTAGTATATCGCCAGATTTAACAGTTGCTCCGATTCTTATAATGCCATCTCTGTCTAAATTTTTTAATCTTTCCTCACCAATGTTTGGAATATCACGAGTAACAACTTCTGGTCCAAGTTTTGTTTCTCTAACCTCTATAGAATAATTTTCAATATGTATTGATGTGTATAAATCATCTTGAACTAATCTTTGTGAAAGAAGTACAGCATCTTCAAAGTTTCCACCTTCCCATGGCATGTATGCTACTAGAACATTTCTTCCTAATGCTAGCTCCCCATTATCAATTGCGGCTCCGTCAGCTATAACATCTCCTTTTTTAACTTCTTCGTCACGATCTACTATTGGGTGTTGATTCATACATGTTGAAGAATTTGATCTTGCAAATTTTGATAAATTATAAATATGTTCAGTACCATCTTTAGCTTGGATAATTATTTGATCTGATTGAACTAATTTTACTTTTCCATCTTGTTTTGCTCTCACAACTTGTCCACTGTCTTCAGCAGCACGCCCCTCAACACCAGTTCCAATAATTGGAGCCTCTGGTTTAATAAGAGAAACTGCCTGTCTTTGCATGTTTGATCCCATAAGAGCACGAACAGCATCATCATGTTCCAAGAAAGGAATTAAAGATGTTGCGATTGAAATAATCTGATTTGGTGCAACGTCCATATAATCAATGTGGTGAACATCATCAAAAGATGGTTGACCATGTATTCTCATTTCTGACTGAGCATTTACAAAGTGCCCATCTTTATCAATAGGATTTGTTGCAGCTGTTGTTGTACCTCTTTCTTCTTCAAAAGCATCTATATAAATAATTTCATCTGTTACAATTGGAATAATAGGAATAACAAGTCCTTCGTGTTTTACTAATTCTTTTGTAATTTTATTATCAATTAATGTACCTTCTTTTAGAATAACTTTTTGTGTTTTTGGATCAAGTACGTCTTGTCTTGTTTTGTGTCCAATAGCGCTTTCAATTTCAGAAATTTTTATATCATGGAGTACTTTTCTAAATGGTGTTTCAATAAAACCATATTCATTTATTCTTGCATAAGATGATAAATGCCCCACTAGACCGATATTTGGTCCTTCAGGTGTCTGAATTGGACAAATTCTTCCATAGTGACTGCGATGTACATCACGAACTTCAAATCCAGCTCTTTCTCTTGAAAGCCCTCCGGGTCCAAGTGCTGATAATCTTCTTTTGTGTTCAAGCTCTGCAAGTGGGTTGATTTGATCCATGAATTGAGAAAGTTGAGATGACATAAAAAATTCTCTAATTGCACCAATTACTGGTTTTGCATTTATAAGTATGTTTGGTGTTAAGGAATCAATATCTGCTGTAGACATTCTATCTTTAATAATTCTTTCCATACGAGCCAAACCAATTCTAAATCTATTTTGAATTAACTCGCCAACTGCTCTTACGCGTCTATTTCCTAAGTGATCAATATCATCAGCTGGATCTTGAGTTAAATTTAATCTTATAATTTCTTTTATAACATCAACAAGATCTTCTTTTTTTAAAGTTCTATTTTCATTTGTAATTTTATAGTCTCTATAAAATCTTTTATTTAATTTATAACGACCAACGGTTGCTAAATCATATCTATTAAAATCAAAAAACATTGAGAATATTAATGACTTCGCATTTTCTGCAGTTGCTAAATCTCCTGGCCTTATTCTTTTATAGACCTCGATTAAACCATCGTCTTGATTTTTTGCAATATCTTTTTCAATTGTATTTTTTATAAAACTTGTCTCTGGATGATTATCAACGTCTTTAAATAAATCAATTAATTCTTTGTCGTCTGAATGTCCAAAAGCACGAAGAAGTGATGTAACAGCTACTTTTCTTTTTCTATCAATAGAAACATATAAAACTTTTTTCTTTGGATCTGTTTCTATTTCGAGCCAAGCACCACGATTTGGAATAATCTTTGCCCCATAATAATTTCTTCCTAAATATGTCTGTGATGTAAAAAATGCTCCTGCGCTTCTTACAAGTTGAGATACAACAACACGCTCTACTCCATTTATAATAAAAGTACCCTTGTCTGTCATTAAAGGAAAATCACCTAAATATATTTCTTGCTCTTTGCTTGCACCCGTTCTTCTGTTTACTAGCTTTGTTTTAATTCTAAGCGGTGCTTCATATGTTGTATTTCTTTCTCTTGCATAAACTTCATCAAATTTTGGTTCATCTAATCTGTAATCTAGGAAATACAACTCCATATCACGACCTGAAAAATCTCTAATTGGAGAAATCTCTTCGAATAATTCTTTTAGTCCTTTTTTGAAAAACCAAGCATATGATTCTTTTTGTATTTCAATCAAATCAAGTAGAGGAATAGCCGCCATTGACTGTGTAAAATATTTTCTAGGTGTTTTTTTCGCCATATTATTATTTTAAAAAATATTAGTCCCGCGAAACGGGATCCCGCAACAATATGAATTATAAAGAGGCGGGATAAACAAAAAAGCAAATACCAAAAGCATTTGCTTATATATAATTGTGATAAATTTTAATGAAGTTTTGTGCCATTTATTTTACAAATACTTATTAAGATTTTTTATTGGGGAAACTACGCAAAAATCAATTGCTTTTAAAAATGTTTGTTTTAGAATCTATTTTATAGATAAAGTCAAGAATTTTAATGTTTTAATTTTAACTTTTTTGCCTTGAAATAGACGATATTCACACAAATAAATAAGAAAACACACCCTTTCAGAAGGGGTTTCTGTTTTTATTATTTAATTAGTTTATCCACATTGTCATAGACAAGTATATCAGACCCGTGTTTTTTGTCAATAGATTTTTTGTCCTTCTCCACCCATTAGGTGTCTATATCTAATTAAGTGAAATATATTTGACAAAATATAGTGTATATGGTATATATTAATTAAATATAAAATCCTAACAAGGGGGATGGAAAAATGCTCGACAAAATAATCAAAGTATTTAATGAGTACATTGGTTGGATCTTGCTCGCGGCGTTTATCCTGTGTATATCCTTTGGATAAACAGCCTAAACACAGAAATACTAGTGTGAAAATCATCAACTCCGCACTTCACCATGCGGAGTTTTTATTTTAGAAACTAAAAGACGGAGTTTGGGCAATCCGTCTTTTGATAAAATTTTAAAAATTTATTTATGCTGCTATATCAAACTTAGATTCATTTCTATTCTGTGTTATTAAATCCTCGATTTGGGATCTTTCATACAAAGATGGTTTTTCAGAACCAAATTGTATAGCGTAAAAATCGTTATTGTTTTTTATTCCTTCTATTTTATCTATTTCTTCAAAATCAACTCCACCCAAATCATTAATAACAACATACTTTTTAATTTCTGAATAATCTTTAAAAAGATCTTCTGATTCTAAAATTTCATAAGCTTTTGGTTGTTCAAAATTATTTTCCATAAATTTATTTTTCGAGCTCAGCTCGACTTTTTAATTAATTATTATATTTTACTGTCTAATTGGCATTATAATATATAAATATTCTTCATCATCTTTTGTTTTTATAATTCCAGCTGTTTTATTATCAATTATTTCGAAACTTACTGTGGGGCTGTCTATATTTGATAATACATCAAGAATATATTTATAATTAAAAACTATTTCATTATCTTCTCCGCTGGCGTTTGATTTAACAATTGTCATACTTTCTCCTATTTGATCACTAATTGAGTTTATTACTAATTCTCTTTTTTCTGTAACAAAGGTTAATTTTATATCATTTATTCCTGGTTTACAAAACAAACTTGTTCTTTTTATTGCTTGTGTTAATTCATTAGTATTAACTTCTGCTTTTGTTTTAGATTCTTTTGGAATTATTTGTTTATAATCAGGATAAGATCCTTCTATTAAACGAGAAACAAGCTCAATTCCATTTACCTCAAATAAAATTTGATTTTCCTCTATATATAATTTAACTTCATTTTCTGTTTCATAATTTATAATTCTTGAAATTTCTTGAATTGTATCAATTGGAACAATCACATGTTTTTCATTTGGAAGTTTATTTGTGTTAATTGATTTCTCAGCTAGACGATATGAATCAGTTCCTACAAAAATTGCTTTTTGATTTTCTAAATTTATTAAAACTCCTGATATTTCTGGTCTTGTTGAATCATATGAAACTGCAAATGAAACTTTTTTTAATGCACTTTTTAAATCAACTATACTTATTACATATTCTAATTCTTTGTTTATTTTTGGAAGTAGTGGAAAATCTTCTGGGCTTAGTGTATTTATAAAACTTACATCACTACCACATTCTATTTTTAATTTATTATCCTCATATTCTAATATAATATTATCTTTTGGAAGTAAGGATATAAAATCAGTTAAAAGACGTGCTTGAACAGTACACTTTCCTTTTTTTTCAACTTTTCCTCTTATTTTACAATTAACTCCAATTTCTAGATTTGTAGTAGTAAGAGATATTGTTCCTTCTTCAGCTGTAATTAAAACATTATTTAAAATTGGTAGGTTGGAATTTTTACCAGCTAAATGACTTACCGTTTGAAGTCCTTTAATTAAATTTTCTTGTAAGCAAATTATTTTCATATTTTTATTCTTGAGCCAAGCTCTATATATTTATTAATAATTAATTTATATATAAATACTAATTATAATAAGGCTGTGGATTCTGTTAATAAGTTAGTTCTATCCTTATTTTAAAGTGTTTTTTATAAGTTTAATATGTTAATATCTTTTTTCTAAACTGTGTATAGGTATAATGTTTTTTATTTTACTTTTTTATACACAGGATTTATACAAATGTTATACACAGAAATTTTCTAGTGTTTTTATGCTTATCAACAAGTAACTATTAACAAAAAACAATTAGCTATATAATTTTTGTTTAATACTATCTATATCGCTTTTTAATTTTTCGTTTCTTTTCATCTCTTCTTCTATTTTATTATATCCATGAATTGCTGTTGTGTGATCTCGCCCACCCATTTCAGCACCAATTCCAGGGTAAGAATAATTTAATTCTGTTCTCATAAGATACATACAAATTTGTCTTGGTATTACAAGTTCTTTTTTTCTACAATCTCCTGTTATCTTTTCTTCTTCTGTATCAAAATACTCACAAACAGCAGTTATAATTGATTTTGTGCTAAGTCCAACCTCTCTTGGTCTTGCACTAGACACATTTAATACTTGTTTTGCGCTTTCAACAGTTATTTTTTGGTTATTCAATTGATGAATAGCTACAATTCTATTTAGCGCACCTTCTAATTCCCTTACATTTTTCTTTGCAATATTTGAAATTTCAGCAATAACTTCTTCAGGAATTTCTGTTTGTATATTTCTTTCTTTTATTTTTGATTTTAGAATTGCAATTCTTGTTTCAAAATCAGGTGATCCTATATCAGCTATCATCCCACTTTCAAATCTAGATGTTAATCTTTCTTCTATTGAAGGAAGTGATTTTGGTGGTCTATCCGAACTAATTACAATTTGTTTGTTATTTTGGTAAAGTGCGTTAAATGTATGAAAAAATTCTTCTTGAGTTCTCTCTTGTCCGCGCATGAATTGAATATCATCTACTAGAAGTACATCAAGTTCTCTGTATTTTTTCTTAAATTCATCTATTTTTCCAGATTGAATTGCTTTTACGTAATCATTTGTAAAATTTTCACTACTTGTATAGAGCATTTTATAAGATGGAAATTTTTGTTTGATATAATTTCCTATTGATTGCATAAGGTGAGTTTTTCCAAGTCCTACGTCTCCGTATAAAAATAATGGATTATAAACTTTTCCTGGATTTTTTGCTACAGCCATGGAGGCGGCTTTTGCAAGCTCATTTTGTTTGCCAGTTATAAAATTTTCAAAAATATATTTTGGGTTTAGTACTAGCGGATTTGAAGAATGGTCTATTTTTGTGGGCGTGTCTTTTATATCTTCTAATTTAATTGAGTTAGTATTTTGTGGAATAACTTTTTGTTGAGGCGTGTGAACAATTTTAAAAACAAGTTTTTTTATTTTCTCATCTTTTAGAACACTGTTTATTGCTGATAAAATATTTTTATAATAACGATCTTCTAACCATCTTTTTGTAAAACCATTTGGAACAGAAACACAAACACAATCATCTTCTATATCAGAGATGTTTGTATTTTTAAACCAAGTAGTGAAACTTGCTTTAGATATTGAGAGTTCTAATTCCCCCAAGACCCCCTGCCAGAGCTCTTCAAAATTCATTATTTTAAAAGTTATTATTAATAAACATATTCTATCTTATTAATCATAATTAATAAATAGTGGGCTGTATATAAGCTGTGGATGAAGTGTGGATAAAGTTAGGGTCTAGGTTTTAGGATTTGGGGCTTAGGGAAAATTTTTGAGAAATAAAAAAGGGGTGCTCTGGATAAAAGCATCCCCAAACCATTTCATGGGACTATCTTGGATTATGCAGATAGTTTGACTATATTGTCTACCTGCTTGTATCCACCAGGTATTGTGTTAAGGAAGTCGGAAAACTTGTCGATATCACCCTTTAATAGTTGAACTCTTGTTTCTTTTTTGTCGGCTATTTCTATTAGTATTCCGGCCTCCATATCAGGATTTGTTGTTATGTGGACTATGTCCTTCTGGGGGTCTGTGATTTCTTTGTCGAGATGTGTCAATCCAACACAAAAGTGAAATCCTATTATTGCATATTCTTTCATTTGTCTCTCCTTTGTCTTTTAATTTCAAGACTAATTAGATTAGCATATTCGAAGCAATTTGTCAATGTTAGATATAAATTACAGTTATTTTATTGACCAAATTCCTTTTTACTGCTATTCTGTATGTATTATTATTTTAATTTTTATAAGAATATGCCAAAAAGAACATATCAACCAAAGAAAAGAAAAAGAGCAAGAACACATGGTTTCATGGAAAGAATGAGTACTGTTGGTGGTAGAAAGATTTTAGCAAGAAGAAGAGCAAGAGGAAGAAAAAAACTAACAGTTTAATAGCATGATTGCTAAAGATATTAGAATTAGCAGAAAGAAAGATTTTGATATAATTCTAAAATCAAAGTCAAAATTTTATAGTAATAACTTTGTGTTAAGATTTTCCGAAAACGAGCTTTCAAAAAGCCGTTTTTGTGTAGTTGTTTCCAAAAAAATTTCCAAACGCGCTGTGGATAGAAATAGAATCAGAAGAAGAATCTATGAAGCAATAAGGTTAAATTATGATAAAATTAAACCAGGATTTGATTTTATGATTCTTACAAAATTATCAGTACTTAAATTAAACTATCATGAAATTGAAAAAGATATATTATATATTTTTAAAAAATCTGGTGTAATGTTATGAAAAAAATACTTTTATTTTTAATAAAATTATATCAGAAAACATTGTCACCTGACACTGGTTGGAATTCATTTAAACATCCACATGGTTTTTGTAAACATTATCCAACATGTTCAAATTACAGCTATCAGGCAATAGAAAAATATGGTATTATAAAAGGAGTTTTCTTATCTATTATAAGAGTAATAAAATGTAATCCCCTATCAAAGGGAGGGTTTGATCCACTAAAATAATTAAAAACTAAAATAATATGATTGAATTTTTTAAAGTAATCCTATATTATCCAATATTTAACCTATTAGTATTTTTTTATAATTTAATTCCAGACATTGGAATAGCAATTATTTTTGTAACAATAATTATAAAAATAATTATTTGGCCACTTTCAAAGAAATCAATTAAGTCTCAGAAAGCAATGCAGACAATTCAGCCAAAACTGGAAGAATTAAAAATTCAATACAAGGGGGATCAACAAGCGCTTGCTAAGGCAACAATGGAATTATATAAAAAAGAAGGCGTAAGCCCATTTTCATCATGTTTGCCACTTTTGATACAATTGCCAATAATGATTTCGGTTTTTTATGCTTTCAGGAACGGGCTTGTAAATACAAATTTTGATTTTTTATATAGCTTTGTAAAAAATCCAGGGACAATAAATGCAACAATGTTTGGATTTTTAGACTTATCAAAACCTCAATGGGTTTTGGGGCTTTTTGCTGGAATTGCCCAGTTTTTTCAGAGCAGAATGTTAATGCAAAAGAAAAAAGAAAAATTAGGAGATAAAACAAAAGAATTATCTCTTACTGAAACAATGTCAAAACAAATGATGTATACAATGCCCATAGTAACAGTTTTAATAAGTTTGTCTCTTCCTGGTGGACTTGCTCTATACTTTTTTGTAATTACACTTTTGGGAATACTTGATACAATGGTTGTTGGAAAACTATTACAGAAAAAGCAAAATAATCAAGTTGAAGTTATAAAATAATTCATTTATATATATAAAAATCCGCTATTTATGCGGGTTTTTATTTTGCTATAAAAATTTAGACTTAAAACTTTCTATTTGTTCCAACTATTATTTTTAGTTTTTCTTTTGCAACACTAATTTGTGCGGGCGTATTTATTGTTTGAATTCCATCGAATATAAGTGGTGTTGAAGAGTCCTTTGATGTTACTAAAAGCTCATCAGTTTTTATAAGTGTGTGTTTTGAGTTTTTACTCATAAACCTACCAGTTTTTTCAACAAATATTTCAAATAATCCATCAGTTGGGTTTGATATTCCCGGATCTTCTTCTTCAAAATCAATATTTTTTATTATTATTTTGTTTCCACGACCCACACGAACTTTAAAATTTTCTATTTTTAATTCCGTGTTTGGGGAATTTTCTATTATAACAGATCCCAAAAAGAATTTGTTGTTTATTTTTCCTATATCAATTGTCTCAATTATTCTTCCACCAATTATCGCACAGGCTAGGTCTCCATAAGGAATTCCAAAAATTTGTGCAAATTTACTTTTTTTATCAATGGGGATATATCCCATTACAATATTTTCACTCATCGCACTTTCAAGCACCGTAGAAAACGTTTTATCATCTCCTATTACAATAACAGTATGTGCTCCTTTTTTTATCCCATCTTTTAAGAATTGAGAAATATTTTTAAGTAAATTCATTCTTAGTATTTCGCCTTTTATATCCAAATCAATAATTCTACCCTCTATTTTAGTGAGAAGATTTTCAAATTTTTTGTCTTTTAGACATGAATCATATATATAAAGATACATAGTATTTACTATTTAGTAATTTTCAATTTTTTTAAAACAATTATTTATTCTCCTCTTTCTTGAATGGATTCTTGTTTTACTGGTCTTTTTGAATTTTCTGAAATTTTTGATCCAACAGAAACTTTCCCATTTATTTGACAGCCTGATTCAACCGCAATTGATCCTGCTTTTATATCACCCTGGATATTTGCTGTTTTTGCAATATCTATTGAGTCAGAAAGCGTCACATCTCCCACCACTTTTCCTGATATAAAAGCACTTCCAGCCTTTATATTTGCATTAATTTCTGCTTTTTCCCCTATTAAAACATGACCATCCGTTGATAAGTTACCAGTAAGTTTTCCTTCTATTACTATGTTTCCATGGCCATTAAATTCGCCTTCTAAAATAACAGATTCACCAATTATGGTTTCCATATTTTTTACATTTTGAGGTCCTTCTTTTTTAAACATATTTTTGTAGTTTAGTTTTATTATTTGAGTATTTCAAGCTGAGCTGATTTTAGCTCTATTAAATTGATTTACTCAGCTAAGTTTTATTATGTATGGTAATTTTAAGATTTATCTATAAATAAATCAACCCCTCGCATTAATAGTAATTTGAAGGGTTGATATTCATAATTTTTTTGGTTATTCTTGTTTGTCTTCTTGCGTTTCTTCTACCTCTTCTAATTTTTCTTCTGTTTTTTCTTCAATGACTTCTGTTCCTTCAACATCTATTTTCCAACCAGTAAGCTTTGCAGCAAGTTTTACATTTTGTCCATCACGACCTATTGCAAGCGATAGTTGATCCTCGGCCACTTTTACAATAGAAGTTTTTTCTTCTTTATTTATTTCTATATTAATTATTTTTGCTGGAGAAAGAGCATTTTTTATAAATGTCTGTGGGTCTTTGTTCCATTCTATAATATCAATTTTTTCTCCACCAAGTTCGGATATAATTGCTTGAACTCTTGATCCTTTTTGTCCTACACACGAACCAACTGGATCAATATTTTCTTGTTTACTTGAAACAGCAATTTTTGTTCTAGATCCTGGATCACGGGCTATTGCTTTTATTTCAACTATGCCGTTTGCAATTTCAGGAACTTCAAGTGAAAAAACCTTATTAATTATTTCAGGATGAGCACGAGAAACTATTACTCTTGGTCCCCTTACGGTTTCCTCAACCCTTAAAATTATTACCTTTAATCTGGAGCCGGGCATATAATTGTCGTTTCTTACTTGTTCTTCAGGTGGAATCACACCAACTGTTCTATTTAGATCAACTAGTACGTTTGGACCCTCTCTACGTTGAACAGTAGTATTAACAACCTCCCCTTCTCTTTGTTTGAATTCTGAAAGTATTGTTTCTCTTTCTGCTTCTCGGATTTTTTGAATTATAACTTGTTTTGCAGTTTGTGCCGCTATTCTTCCAAAATCATTTGGTGTTTCAAGCTTTATTTTTAGTTCATTTCCAAGTTTTGCTTTTTTATCAATAGCCTTTGCTTCTGTTAATAATATTTCAGTTTTTGGATTAAATCTTATAATTCCCTCAGGCATTTCCTCGTCTTCCTTTAAAGAGTCTTTTATTTTTTGATATTCTTCTGCTTCTTTTTCTATATCACGATCACTAACAATAGTTTTTATATCATAAGCTTCGATATCGCCAGTATCGATATTAAAATTAACTTTTATGTTTTGATTCTTGTTGCCAAAATCTTTTCTATATGCAGCAGCTAAAGCTGCCTCAATTCCTTCTATAACAGAATCAATTGAGATATTTTTTTCTTCACAAATATCTTGTATGGCTTGTTTTATTTCGTCTGTATTTTGAAACATATTTTTTGTATCCAATTTGACTGGATAAAATTATTTTTTAAAAAAAACTAGTATAATATACTAGCGTGAATTAACAATATCATTTATTAAGTCCTTAGTCAAATAATAAATCCATATATTACTGCACCCAAGAAAATTACTGTAAGAACTATGCGAGCAAATGTCTAGGACATAGCCTGCAGAGATCTTTTAGGAATTTTCATGCTTGTCGTGGATGCAGAAATATAGGGATTTATCAAAATTGACTATATTTAAGCTAACCAAGGATGATAGCATATCTAATTTTTTTTGTCAATAGCAGTAGACTAATTATATCTTATGAGTTTTTCAACACTTGTTTAATTATATAAATTATGTATAATATTTTATGTGCCGTGGTGGCGGAATTGGTATACGCGACGGACTTAAAATCCGTTGAGGGCAACTTCTTGTGGGTTCAAGTCCCACCCACGGTACCAAATTAAGATATTTAGTATTAAGTTAAAAAGTGAGAAGTTTAAATTATTTTAAAAATTTGGCTCAGGCCAATTTTTTGTTTGTAAGAAATATTAATATTTTGTAATATTAGGTTATTAGAGTATTAAATAATTAAACCAGAATAAAGACATGAAAGAAGTTCAACAGCAAATAATTGGGGTTGATCAGGAAATTCAAGAAAATATCAACAATTTAGAAAATAAGAAAGGCCCAGATAATGTGTATGATATAAATGAAACTGAAAATGGTTTTGAGGTAAAGTTTCCGGGATTAATTAGTCGTGACTATGAAGGAATAACGGTTGGTACAATAAATAGGATTTTTGTAACTAAAGAAGAGGCGGAACAGGCAATTAGAGACACTAAAAAAAGGCATGTTATTTTTTTTGAAAAAATGTCACTTGAAAAAACCTATCCCCAACATTTTCTTAGAATTAAAGAAATAGAAGACGGAAAGTTTAATGTGTCAATGCCAATTTCTGTTGAGAAAGAAAACGGAAGTATGTTTATTACTGGTGGGGGCTATGAAAGTTTTGATTCTTGGGATGAAGCAAAAAAATATTTTTTACAAGAATTGAAAAATAGAGAAAAAATAACGCATAAACCAATTCTTGAAATTCAAACTGGTGAAAATGAGAAAATTTCTTTTTCTGCATTGGACGCTTTTAATCCTAGGGTTGCTCCATCGGATGTTGCATATGAAATTCCAGAATCAGTTAAAAGATATTTAATAACTAATAAAAAATTAAGCGGAGAACATCCATCAGCCAAAACATATCAAAAAACCATAGAGGAAAAAGATTGGGATAAAAAATTATTTTATTTTATTGAAGATTATTTAAAAAAATATGGAAAAGAGCTCTTGGGGAAATATAATATTAAACGTTTAGACGCATTAACGCCAAAACAAGCCATTGAGCTGTCTACTGAAATAGTAATAAATTTAACGCGATATGATTATAGTGAGTTAGAAGATATTGAATTAAAAGAGTTGCTTGTACGGGGAGGAACGCGGGCCGACAATAGCACTGTTCAGCAGCTATTGCAGGAAGGTCTAAATAAAATAAATGATCCAGATTGGAATGGAAATGGTGTTTGTAGAAATTTTGCTAGCTGTGTAAAAGCCGTATTTGAGTCCCTCAAACTAAATCAAACAAAATTTAATCTATTAATTAATACTTATGCTCTATTTGAGGGTGGTAATGTAGAGCAAGATATAGAGTATTCTAATATTATGCGCCTTAAGAGAAATCCCGGCCATGCATGGAATACATTTTTAACTATATCAAAAGAAGGTTCTGCTAATGCAGTTATTGTGGATGCAACTTGGGCAAAGAAAGATTTAGAAAGCAAAGAAATTAATGGTTTGGATTACACGTTAACTAGGATGGAGCCCATGGTAAATAGTATTGGAGTTGCGCTTGATAATAATTCCCCAGACTACGAAAATCAACTTGAACATATATTATCTTATTATGCTGTTAAACTTCAAAGCCCAACACAGGTTTTCATAGAGGCCCCCCAAATATCCTCTTTAAGTGAAAAGCAAAAAATGGATTTAAAAAACTTAGTAATTAATACTTGCGCGGGAAAATATGATTTAAGTAAATTAACAGAAGATCAAATTATAAAACTCGGTATTGAAATAAAAATAAAACTAATTAGACACGAAGAGGAAAAAATAGAAAGGAAATACAATGTTTCACGAGTAGTAAATTTAATGAGGGTTCAGGGTGTGCCTAGAAATATTCCCAAATCACTTGTTGAGGCAATTGCCTTAGAATATGTAGAACTAGCACCAAAAGCAGACCATACAGAAATAGAAACTATTTATAAAATTTATGAGAATAATTTAGAAATGAATTTTCATCAAATTTTAAAGAGCTATTTTAAAGCTAAGTCTTTATCAGATTATCTTGTTAATCAAACAATTTTTGAAAATGATAATCTTCAAAAGTTGGTCTTTGAAGAAATTAAATCACATAAAGATTTTGATAAATTTTTTAAAGAATCTGCAAAATTTCGTTTACGCATGAGAGAGGTTTTGCCTCAACTATTTGTTGATTTTTCACCAGGAACAATAAAAGAAGACGCATTAGAATTGGGTGAATTAATTCGCAATTCGAATAAATTAAGTGATCTATATTCGCATGTGAATTTTAAAAATTTGTCTGAAGAAAAAGTTAATAGCATTTTTGATAAAATTAGAGAAAGCTTAAGGGGAATAAATCAAATAAAATATGATGAATTGGTGTTAGGTCTTGATAATTATCAAGTTATTAAACAGTATGATAAATTATACAGCGAATTAAAACATTAATTACTTAAAAATTATGAGACTATGGTCAATACATCCTAAATATTTAGATAGAATTGGACTTGTAGCTTTGTGGCGAGAAGCCCTTTTGGCAAAAAAAGTTTTGGAAGGCAAAACGAGGGGCTATAAAAATCACCCACAACTAGAAAGATTTAAAAAGTCAGGAAATTCAATTAAATTTATAAATAAATATTTAGAGGCAATATATAATGAAGCAAAAAGTCGTGGTTATAGATTTGATAAAAATAAATTTAAAAAAATAAGTTTTAACAAAGAGATAAAAGTAACAAAAGGACAGCTTAAATATGAAATTGAACATTTGATTAAAAAAATAGAAAAAAGAGCACCAAAAGAATTAAAAAGAATTGATAAAAGTATAAAATCAAATTCAATTTTTAAAATTAAAAAAGGAAATATTGAGAGTTGGGAAAAAATTTATGGTAAGCAAAATAAAAAATAGTTCAAATAAAATTTTTCATATTGGTGATTTTGATTTTATTTATAAAAAATTTGGATTTTCTTCTGCACCCATTTACGCAAAGAAAATAATAGACCTATTTAATAAAAACAATTCAATAATTTTAATTTCAGGCGGATTTGCAAGAGACGTTTTGTTAAACAAATCTTTTTCTGATATTGATTTTGCAACAAATTTAAACCCAGACGAGATAGAAAAGTTATTAAAACAAGAATTCAAAAGTGAATATAAAAAAATAGAACTCCAGGGCAAAACTTTTGGTGTTATAAGAATTGTTTTTAATAACGGAGAAAATTATGAAATAGCAACTTTCAGAAAAGATGGTAAATATTCAGATGGAATTCATCCAGATAATGTTGAACTTATTCAAAATGCGGAGCAAGATGCAAAAAGGAGAGATTTTACAATAAATGCACTTTTTTATAATCCAATAGATGCAAATATAGTTGATTATGTTGGTGGGCTAAAAGATATAAAAAAAAGAAAACTTAAATTTGTAGGAGATCCAAAACATAGAATCCAAGAAGACAAATCTCGAATCATAAGATATGTAAGATTTTTATTACAAACTGGATTTACAGGAGATAGACTAAGTGAAAAAGCAATAATAAATTTATCAGACAAAATAAACGTTGTTCCACGCGAACTTGTAAAAAAAGAATTAGATAAAATTATAAAAATTGTTAATTCCGGGAAAATGCTAGAAATTTTAGATAAATTAAATTTACTTAAAAATATTTTTCCTGAAATAAAAAAATTGGAAAGTGCCAAACAGGGTCCTCCATATCATATGGAGGGAGATGTTTTTAGGCACACAAAAATGGTTTGTGAAAATTTACCAAAAAATGCAGACCCAATTTTAAAATGGGTTGGAATTTTCCATGATATAGGTAAACCAGAATCAAAAAAAGAAATAATAAAAAATAAGGAGAGAAAAATTAGCTTTTTAGACCATGAAAAAATAGGGATAGAAAAAACAAAACCAATTTTAAGAAGATTAAAATTTTCTAAGCAAGAGACAAAACAGATAATATGGTTTATAAAAAATCATTTAATTGTTTTTGATGAATATTTTTTATATATTCAAAACAATAATTTAAAAAATGCCAAAGAAAAAATTACCAAATCTTTAAAAAAATTAATTAATGAATCTAGTGAAAAAGTAGTTTTTGATTTAATGAGTTTGGCTCTTGCAGATATAAAGGGTTCAATTCCACTTTTTGAAAATAAAGATGAAAAATATATGAAGATAATATTTAGTTGTTTGGAAGATGCAAAAAAGATTATAAGTATTGAGAACAAAAAAGGAATTGATATAAAAAGTACTGTGGACGGGAAGTTTATAATGGAATATCTAGGAATTAAATCTGGTAAAACCGTTGGAAAAATAAAAAATCAGATAATTAAACAATTGTCTGATAAAAAATTTGAAAGCAATGGGCAGTTACAAAAAGAATTTGAGAAAATTTTAGAAAAGTTAAAATAATTTATTTATAAAATCTAAATCAACTTTTTTTAGAGTATCTATATAGACACTTGTTTTTTTAAGTATTGATTTATCAATATGATCTCCTACCGCAATGCATTTCATTTTTGCGTTTTGTGCAGCTATTACTCCAGCGGTTCCATCTTCTATTACTAGACATTGTTCAGGTTTTACTTTTAAATACTTTGCTGTTTTAAGAAATATTTCTGGATCTGGTTTTCCTTTTTTTACGTCATCTCC
>CAYLQO010000009.1:0-2933 GCA_964386425.1 uncultured Gammaproteobacteria bacterium
AAAACACTTACAATTATCTTTTCTTAATTTGAAATTTTCCTTAAATAATAAATATCTAAATATTAAATAAATTGAAAATTATGAATTTAAAATTGCAAATCGCTTTCGTCAGAAAGCGTTAGCCATATTGTACATTGGCATTATAACTGCGGCAACCATTCCTCCCACACCGACACCAATTGCTACCATAATCATTGGCTCAAGCAGTGCTGTTAGATTTCCTACCATGTTTGATACTTCACGAGAATAAAATGATGCTAGCTTATCAAGAACAAAATTCATTCTACCAGTCTTTTCTCCTATTTTTAGCATTTGTGTAACCATTGGTGGAAATAATTTACTCTTTGAAAGCTCATCAGCAAGAGAGTATCCGTCCTCTACCTTTTTCATTGTTTCTTCTATTAAATCCTTGTATTTTTTATTTGATACAACTCCAGCTGTTATTCGAAGTGCTTCAGTTAGTGGAACTCCGGCTGTAAGTAAACTTGATAGAGTTCCAGCAAATCTCACGAGATAAATATGCTGAAATAATTTTCCAAAAACAGGAAATTTAAGCTTTATATTTCCTACTAAATTCATTCCCATGTTGGTTTTTTTTGTAAAATAAAACCCACCAAAAACCAGCGCAACAACAACAATTATTAGATATACATAATAATGTATTAATAAATTACTTGTTCCAACGAGAATTTTTGTTGGAAGTGGTAATTCCTGTCCTGACGCAGTAAGCATTGATGTTAAATTAGGAATTACAAAAACCATCATAGCGATACCTACTAAAATAAGACCACCAACTATAAACACTGGATATATCATTGCGCCTTTTATTTTCGCCTGTAAATCATAATTTTTTTCTACCTCATCTGCTAAATAACTAAGTACTTCATCTAATTTTCCGGATGTTTCTCCCGATGCAACCATATTTACAAAAAAATTATCAAACATACTATGCTTTTTCATTGCGTCAGAAAGTTTTAATCCTCCATCAACATCATCTGCTATTATATTAACAACATCTTTTAATTTTTGATTTTTAGTTTGCTGTCCTATGCTTCTGAGTGATTGAATTATAGGAACAGTTGCTGAAACCATAACTGACAATTGTCTTGAAAAAATAACTAAATCCTTTTTACTTACACCAGAGAAAATATTAAATATTTTTAAACCTTTTATTATATTTGTTGTTTCTTCTTGAATATCAATAATTCTTAGGCCCTTATCTTTTAGAGCGCCTTCCGCTAATTCAATACTAGGCGCTTCAACAGCACCTTCTAAAACCTGATTAAATTGATTTAACGCTCTGTAGTCAAATATAGCCATAATCTTATTTACTATTTTCAATTTTCAATTTCTAATTGATTTATTATTGCGCTATTTTCAATTGAAATTAGTTAAATTGAAAATCAATTGAAAATAAAAAATAGTAAATTTAAAATTAAATTAGGTATTTCTCTGCTTCTTCTGGTTTTACTATCCCTTTTTGTACCAAAGATTTCAAAACACTATTTAAATCCTGCATATTATCCCCACGGGATGTTTGCATAACTGAATGCAATTGCTCTAATCTTCCTGCTTTTACAATTGTTTTTCCAGATGAATTCATGACAAAAACTTCAGTTGCAAGAATTCTTCCTCCACCAACTTTTTGTAACAATCTTTGATTGATAACAGCTTTAAGTGATTCTGAAACCAGCGTTCTTCCAAAATCTTTTTCTTGGGTGGAAAAACTTGCAAACATTTTTTCTATTGCAGTACCAATTGAATCACAATCCATTATTGCAAAAACAAGTTTTCCTGAACTTGCTGCTTCAAGTGTTAACTTAATTTGTTTGTTTGTTGAGATTTTTGAAACAAATAAAATATCTATTGCTTCGTCCATTGCCTGTGCAATTCCCGCCTCTACAGATGGAATATCTTTTTTTACTTCTCTTTGTTGAATTATTGATTTGTCATTTATAAATTCATACTCAACTGGATTTTCTATTGTAAGAATCCTTTTGTCTTTTGTTTTATTTATTGTCTGTAAAATTGAAATAACCGTTGTTGTTCTACCTGACTCTATTGGTCCACATATTAAAATAAGACCTGAGTTTAAATTCAAAATTCCACTAACTATATTTGGCAAATTCAAATCTTTTAGTTCTTTTATATCGAGTGGTATTAAATCAACCACAACAGATAGTGAATCTTTCTGATAAAAAAAGTTTACTGATAATCTCATATCAGCTGACCAATCATAACCTATGGTTACCTCTTTTTTTGTTTCGAGTTCAACTATTTCTTCATCTGATAAGAAAAAATCTTTCATAGTACCCAAAAAATCTTTTGTCAAAACATCACGACTAGAAATTTTTTTTAATTTTCCATATGATTTTATAACCGGATAATTGCTTATGTCAAAATAAATAGATGAAGCCTCATTTCTTATGGCCTCATTTACGAGCTCTGTTAAATACAACTGATCAACTGCTGGCATAATTATTCTATATTTAATAATGTTTTAATCTTAGCGATAATTTCAGCTGGGATAAAATATGCTTTTATCATGAAATCTCTTGCTCCCAAATCATAACACTTCTTTATGTCTTCATTTTGAGACAAATTTGTAAGAACTATAACTGGAATATTTTTTATGGCCATATCTGTCATTTTCTCTTTTAAAACCTCAAAACCATCTTTCTTTGGCATTAAAAGATCCAATAGTATTAGTTCTGGTTTCTCTAGTTTCATTTTATCAATTGCTTCAACTCCGTTTGTAGCTAAAACAACCTGAAATCCCTCTGCTTCTAATTTTTCAGAATACATTTGTGCCAAAAAAGAATCATCTTCTGCAATCAAAATTTTAATTTTTTGATTTTTCATATATTATAATTTATATAAAAAAATTAATTATTCTTCATTTGTAACACTTATTACCTCCTCCACTGTTGTAA
>CAYLQO010000009.1:3033-27750 GCA_964386425.1 uncultured Gammaproteobacteria bacterium
GGTAAACCATCGAGAATTGGTTTCACCTTATCAATCATTGTCTGCGGTGCTTTTATCTCTTCAATACAGTTGTCACATATTTTTCTTACCAAACGCTGTGCTATAACTAAATTTAAAGTTGATGCAAGTAAAAATGGTTCTATTTTCATATCCATTAAACGTGGAATTGCACCAAGTGCATCATTCGTATGAAGTGTTGATAAAACCAAGTGTCCAGTTAGAGCAGCGTGTACAGCCAGTTCTGCTGTTTCACTATCTCTAATTTCTCCAACCATAACAACATCAGGATCTTGTCTTAGAAGCGATCTAAGTCCTGAGGCAAAAGTAAATCCAACCTCTGGTCTTATTTGTGATTGATTTACTCTTTCAATATTATACTCAACTGGATCTTCAAGTGTTGAAATATTTATATCTTCAGCGTTAACTTTATTTAAAGCTGTAAACAATGTAAAAGATTTACCAGATCCTGTAGGTCCTGTTACTAGAAACATTCCGTGTGGTCTTTGAATACTTTCTTCAATCATTTTTTTAGCAAGACCCATAAATCCCAAATCTTCAAACTGCGGTATTGAATCTGGAGTTGATAAAATTCTCATCACGACTTTTTCATAGTCGATTAAAGGAAGTGTTGAAACTCTGAAGTCAATTTTCTTTTCTTCTTTTCCTTTTTTAACTTTTATTCTAATTCTTCCGTCTTGAGGAATTCTGGTTTCATCAATTTTCATATTTGCCATAACCTTTACTCTTGTTATAAGAGCATTGTGTATATATATAGGAAGAACTATAGAATTATGTAATTTTCCATCAATTCTAAACCTAACAACTGATTTTCTTCCAACTGGTTCTATGTGAATATCTGAAGCACGTCCATCAACTGCATGTTTTATAATAACAGATACTATTTTTGTAACAGGTGCTGTTCTTATAACATCGCCCAATTCTTGTGTTTCTAAAACATTTTCATCTAAATTAATATCTTCAAATTTTTCTTTAGCATAATCTAAAACTTCGCCAACCTCTTCTTTTATGTCTTCTGTTTTTCTAAATGCAGTATTAAAACTTTCATCTGAAATAATATAATATTTAAGATTAAAATTATTTTTGTGTGCTAAAAATTCAATCGCCTCTATTGCGCTAAAATTTTCTGGATCAACAAGTCCTACATGTAGAGTATCCCCATCTTTTGCAAACACAATCATTTTGTAATTTTCTGACAAATTTTGTGGCAATATTTTCAAAATTTCTTTATCTATTGGCTCGTCAATTAGATTTTTATAAGGAACATTAATAATCTCTGATTTTATTTTTGCATATTCTTCTCCGTCAATAATATAATACTGTTTTATGATTTTATCTATATTTGTATCTGGTTTTTCCTGTAATTTTTCTATAATAAAATTCATCTTGCCATCATCCAATATGCCAAGTTCTTTTATTTTTGCAAATATCTTATTATTATAATCGATCATCATAGAATTATTCCTCTGATTGATATGTTCCAAATGGATTAGGGTTGTTTACTCTTCCTACATTAATTGGTAAATCAATATATGGCACTAGTGTATCTGTAAATTTTTTGAATTCTTCGGAACTAAAAATATTTTTCATATCCTGGGTAAGAGCCTCTATTTTTGCTTTTTTTCTTTCTATTATTTTAATATTCATCTCTTGCTCACTTTTATCTTTTATTTTTGTACTATTTTCTTTCTCTTGTTTATTTAAAAAATAAAAAGCTACTCCTATCACTATAATGATAATCACAAACAAAATTATTAATTTTTTGTCGGTTTTAGATTTCATTGTTTTTTAAAAAATATGTTTTAAAAACTACTGAATAAGATGTCATTTTTTCATCAAAACTAAATGATGTTATATCTATTAATCTTATGTGGTTTTCCATGGCACTTAAAAAGCTTTTTACTTTATCATATGTTCCATCACCACCAAGTATAGAAACTGAAACCTCTATCTCTCTTATAATATCCCTAGCATTATTTGCCGCATCTTGCTTCTCTTTATCGCTAGACGATGTTGAACCCACATTTGAACTGTTATTGATTGTTATATCTGCAAGTATAAGGCCTTGACGATCTCCAAGTGCTTCTATCTGAGCCATAAGTTCTGGTAATTCTTTTTCTTGTGGAAGTATATTTTGTAATTTTTTAATATCATTCAAATTTTGATTTTTTACATCTTCATATTCCTTTCTTAAATCTTCACTTTTTGTTTGGTAATTTTGAATTTCAGATAACTCCGTATTTTTATCCTTTAAAATCGCCATTGAATTAGTCAACTCATTAAACTTGGGCTTTACTAAATACATATATCCCAGGGCAAACACCACAACAACCTCAATGATAATTAAAATTTTTATATATTTTGAAATAAATAAAATATATTTTGGCACTTCTCTGCTACTAATATTAATATTTGTGGATGTTCCTAGTCCATTAGCAGAACCATTGAAGGGATTTGCGCTAAAGCTATTTTCTAATTTATTATTTTGTAACATTATTTTTAATATTAGTTATTTTTCTTATAAAAGATGTCATCTACTAAATCTAGAATAAGAGAAAAATTTATTTTTGTATCAATTCCAGAGCTTTGTGATCCTGATGCTGAGGCACCCTCTATTATTGCATCTTCTACAAAATCTTTAGCACCTTTTAGGTGTATCCATTGTCTAGCTACGGTATAATAATCTGGAGCGCTTGCTGATAATGTAATATTTCCACTAACACTTCCTGCAAAAGAACTAAATTTAACCTCCGGCAATGTGTTTGCCTCTACTCTTGCAAAAAACTCAGTCCAATAAACATGTTTATTTAATAATCCATTAATTTTTTGAATTCTACTCTTCCAATCTTCTATTTCTACTATTAATTTATCAAAATCTTCTGAATTTTTTACTATTTCTTCAATTTTTAAATCTAGTGAATTTATTTGTCTATCTATATTAATCTTATAAATCAATATAGCAAAATAAATGACAAACAATATTACTATTGAAATAAGTAAAGTTGAAATAATCATGCTTATTATGTTTTCACGACTTACTAAATTTAATTTTTGTGGTAATAAATTGACATCTGACTCATCTTCTTCTGAATTCTGCTTTTTATTTAATAAATTATTAAATATTTTTTTCAAAAATACGAAATTATATTTTTTTAATTTTTTTTGAGCTTGAATATTTTTGGGAATTTCTTTAACTATTTCTTGCTTTTTATTTGTTAAAGAAGAACCATTTTCTTTCTTTTCTTTTAAAATTTGGTTTATATTTTTGTCTCTTTGGGGCTCTATATTTTTTGCCTGGTTACGCTGAGGTGAAGCCTTGACTTCTCCAATGCTAGCTTTTTCATCTATAATTTCCAAATTATCTAAATCTAGAATTTGTTCGGTGTTTTGGTTTTCGGCATCTGTAGAAACAAAATTTTTTGGAATACCATAAGAATTTTTTGTTCTTGGGTCTCTTTTTAAATCTGTATTTAAACCCGGATTTAATATTTCGTTTTTTGAATTATTATTATTTTTTGATAGTCTCTCGCCAGATGTAAATTCTATACTAGAATTAGAAAAACTATTCTTTTTCTGAAGAATTTTCTGTTCTTTTTTCTTTAAATCATCTGGTAAAAGATTAATATCCGACATATATATAATTATAATTTATAAATGCTAAAACAACAAATTGAAAAACTAATTTAAACAATATTTCTAAGTGCCAAGCCTATTGCAACTGCAAATTTTGGTCCCATTTCATCTAAAACCGGCTCTAATTCTTTCGGATAAATTACTTTATGCCAAGAGTCTCCTATATACACTGGTGCCCCCAAAACTTTTTGTAAATAGTCTATTAAATTAGGTAAATATGCTGATCCACCAGTTAATATTATAGAATCTATACTGCTATTTCCCTGTCTTTTGTATAAATCAAAAACGTATTTTATTTCGTTTATCATCGGGGATAAAGTTTCTTCTATTTTTTTCGGAATTGATATTCCCTCGTCAGCATTTGCAGCCAAACCGAAATCTTGTTTAAACTGTTCTGCCCTCTCAAAGCTAATATTTAAGCTCCTAGAAATACTATCTGTCATTAAATTACCACCAACTTCAATACTTCTATTTAAAACAGGTAATCCATTTTCCACAACACAAACATCAGTCGTCACAGATCCTATGTCAATTATCATTACATTATTTGTATTTTGATCAATGAGGGCTCTTGCCGTTGCAAAAGATTCAACTTCTAAACTTAATAAGTTTAACTGTGCCTTTTTAAAAATGTCCATATAAACACTAACTAGACTTTTTGGTGCTGCAGTAAGTAAAACTCTTGTAAATTTAGATTTTGTTTTTATAAAATCTTTGTCCTTATCAACATTTCCATTGCTATATAATTTTTCATCATGTATCATCTTATTACTTTTTTCTGGAGTGTCTATTATTTTCCAATCCAAAATCATATCTTCTATGGGGAATGGGATAAACTTTTTTGCTTCCCATTTTACTGCACTATCCATATCGTTTTTAGACATTTCTGGCAAACTAATTACAGAATTAAATACAGAAAAAATTGGCAGTGCTGCTGAACAATCTTTTGTAGAAACTCTTGATTTCTGAATTAGACTGGAAAGTTTAGTGGCTATTATATTTATATTTGCAGCTGTTTTATTTTTTATAATCTCAGAATTTATTTCAGCTATTCCATATGTTATAAGACGTGCTTTCCCCTTTTCGTTGCCTAATTGAACTAATTTAATACCAGATGTACCGATATCTACACCTAAAAAATTTTGTGCTTTTTTTGAAAATAAACCCATGATATTCAATTTTAAATTTTAAGTTACAAATTTTAAAATCTCCCTAATTTTAAAATTTAAAATTCTAAATTTAAAATTTAGTATGGTGCTATCTGATCCCATCTTGGCAATGATTTTATTGCATCTCCTAGTCCTGGTGGTGGATTTATGATATTTCTTCCATCATAAATGATAAGCTCAGCTGGTTCCCTAAAATCACTTTTATATGTTCTTTGAAATTGAAAATTCTTTGCTAAAAATTGGCCAGACACAACTAGTTGCAAATTTGATTCGCCTGTATATATAATACCACATTTTTCTGTTGGATAATTAATATTATCACCACATTGTATGTCTTGTTCGACTCCGCTTTCATCAATATAAGTACCACCCAAAACTATAAAAGTACCAGCTAATTTAGTAACGCTTGGATTAATGTGTAGATCTCCTCTAACTATCCAAACAACAGAAGACAATTGTTTTGTTTTAGTTATCCCACCAGCTGATCCATAACTAATATTACCCTCAATTACTAAATCTCCGTCTATAACAAAAATTCCTGATGCATCGTCACAACTGCCCTTGTCTAAAAAAATGTAAGAATCACCACCTTCATTTAAGCTTCTTAATACTACCTCTCCAGACTGAGGTCTTGGTTTATAAATTTTACCCCCAAGACATTCATATAAATATGGTAAATAGCTATCTAAGACCTCTCCATACTCACCACCAATAATACCATCATAATCTAGGGATCCTAAAATATTTCCATAACTATTTCCTGAACTAGGAAAATCATAATCAATGCCCTGACTTATCCATTTACTTGAATAATCATAACCCGTGATTGTTCCTGATTGTGTTATTGCAATTTGTTCACTAATCCAATTTGTAATATTTCCATTTGCTTCTATTAAATAAGTGGCATTATATTGACCAACTGGTGGTACGATGGTCTTTTCACTTCCTATATTTGCTCTGCTATAAATATTTCCATATTTGCCAGAAACATAGGATTTATATAATCCAGCTGAAAGAGTTGGAGAAAATTTTATCCAACCTAAACCTTTTTCCCCGGTACTTGTATTTGGATCTGGTCCACTCCAAGCAAAACCTTTTATGTTTGAGCTATTTGAATCAAAAACAAGTCCATATTTTCTACACTCTATACATGATTTACAATTATTATCTTTTGTATCTGATAAATAACATTTCTTACAGTCATAACAAATATTTATTTTCTCACTTACATTTTGAACATAAAAACATGCCGAACAAAGTTTTTTTTCTGGATACTCATAATTATCTGCGACTTCTATGTCTGAAAAAGTTTTTGTATACAATCTAAATATATCAACATATCCAAAAAAATTATTTGCATAATTATAATCAGAACCTATTATTAAATTAGTGAATTGTAAATCTTCGTAACGTGGTATTTCTTGAGTCATTACAATATCTTTATCTATATACACCCTAAAAGAATTTTCGTTTTGTATAGAAACAAGAATGTGATGCCATGTTTCATCGAAATTATAAGAAACGGTTTGAGTTTTTCCCAGAAATGTAAAAGTAATATTATTATTATTTTCTATATTCAAATTAAATTCTGTGGAATCTATGATGTTTGTAATTTCCTCTGTTCCAAGTGGTTTTATCCATAACTCAATAGAAAAATCCTGATCTCCGATATCATATAAATGGTCGCTTCGTATATAATCATCGCCATCTAAATATATACCACTATTCACTTTTCCATTTGGATATGAAAAATTTTCATTATTTGAAACAAGAGTAGCGTTTCTTTGCAAACCAGAATAATCAGAAATTACATCTCCAGCCTGTTCATCCATTTTAAAATATGAAATAAGATCTGTTTCTATATCTTTTAGAGAACAGCTTGAACAATGTAAATATGTTTTATCGCCGGCTGGGGGAGTTACCTGCTCAGACGAATTTAAAGAGATCCAACCAACATCAGACCCAACTCTATTTAATCCTATTATCTTTGCCCAACCAGTTATCATGTCTTTATATATTCCAGCAGAAGAATTTGATGTTTCGTGCAGTTTTGTTGTTGCATTTATCGCTGAAGCGGGACGTACTCCATAACCAGAACAGGTGTCACCAAAACAAATCCAACCATAATGACTAGACCAAGACCAACCCTTCAAATTTCCTTCTTCATCTATGTTCAAACCGTAGTTAGAATTATGGCTCATATTTGTTTTCACCTCACTTGCTGTTAGGGCCTTATTAAAAAATCTAAATTCATCAACTTCTCCCAAAAAACCCCCAGTATAGTTGTCTAAAGGGTTACTTGATATCATATTTCCAAGTATAAGTCTTTTATTGATGTTATTTGAATTAGATGTTGGGCCGATTGAAAACACGCTACCCAAAAATCCGTCATCAATATTGCATCCCTCACTTGCCTCAGGACAATTTTCTGCATCACCAGTATAATTTAAATATAATTTAAGATTTCCTAGAGAATTATTTACAATAGTCACATTGTACCAAAATTGTGGGTTGATATTTCCGGGTATTTGTGCATCAATTATTGCATTATTAAAACCACACTTGATCATTGTATTTATAGATATCCCCCCTGATTTATATAAATAACAATAGTATTTTGAATTATCCGCATTAAAATATCCATTTGAAAAAAGAAATGCTTTTTGATTTTCTAGTATTTTCTCTGTGTCAATTTTAAACCACAAACTCACTGAAAATTCATTACCTTGATTCTGCATAAAATCTTGATCTGAAAATTCTATTGCTGATTTATCAAAATCAAAAAAAGTCCCATTGTAGTTTGAAGATTGATATCTATTTTTTATATTAAGTGGTGTAATAATTTTGTTACTAAAAACACCAGCATTTGATAATCTGTATGTTCCATCTATTCTTGGTGAATTTCCAGAACCATCTCTTATTATAGATGTATTTATATGAAGATCCGCACCATCAAAATTTACATCAAGAACTGGTCTGTTGGTTAAAATACCACAATAATTTTGATAACTATCATAATATCTATTTGTACAGCTTTGAGATGCCCATCCAATAAGTGGAGACCAGAACCAACCACCAGTATCACCGCTTTCTATTGCTAAAACATTTTGTCTATCCCTAAAAGATAAAAATAAAATTGCTGAAAAAAGCAATGCAAAAACTATGCATAATATAAAAAATTTTATAGAAAATTTTAATATAACTTTTTTCATTTTAAATTTTATTTTTGTCTTAGTGCTCCTAAAAAATTTCAATTAACCAACAAATTATAATCCATTACTACCCTGAACCTTGTCTATTAAATTCTTCAGGTCTTCTTTACTCGGATTCTCTATGACTTTATTTTTATCTATATTTAAATAAATTGACTCTTTGTTTCTTTTTTTATTTTTATTAAAAGAAAGTTTTCCTGTTAAAAAAAGTGTAAAAACAACAAAAACTGAAATAAAAATTATTATTAGAAGTATTAAAAGTATTAATTTTTTTTTCTGAATATCCATAATATATTAATTTAAATATAAACTATCACTTGTTTACGCATTTTGAAGTCGCACAATCCCAATATCCGAGAACACAAGTACATGTTAATGTTTTATCATCCCACTTACCACCACCAGCTACACATATTGTTCCATCTATTACACATTTTAAGCATTGTAATTTTATATCATCCCAATAAAACCCAACTAAACAAATGCAAGTACTTTGTTCCTCGTCCCATTTACCCTTATCTCTTTCACATGCTTCTTTTGGCGTAATGTCGGGGGTAGTAATAAACAATATACATTTTAATTGTATGTCATTCCATACAAAACCTGTTTCACACTTACATGTTAATGTTTTATCATCCCAAGTACCACCACCAGCTACACATATTTCTTCAGTAATACCAGATTCTACACATTGTAATTTTACATCATCCCAAACAAAACCTGTTTCACACTTACATATTTTACCGTCCCAAGTACCACCACCAGCTACACATATTTCTTCAGTAATACCAGATTCTACACATTGTAATTTTACATCATCCCAAACAAAGCCATCTAAACACTTACACGTTGTGCCGTCCCAAGTGCCACCACTATTTGTACATCCTTTAATTGCTGGATTTTCAATAACTTCTATTAAATAACTACCAGATATAACAAGCTCCTCTCCTTCTATTTCCGCATTAAGACTAATAAAACCAAGATTATCGTATGAAACATTAAACAAGGCAACACCATTTGAATCTGTAACCGCACTAATTGGATTTATATTAACATTCTTTGAAGAATTCAAAGTAACCAATCTACCAACAATTGGGTTATTTAAGGAATTTTTTACTGTCACTGTAACCACAGAAACAGATCCATCGTTATAAATTATGGCTGGGGAAGCCGTAATACTAGAATTTTCATTATAGGCTGCTTCAACTTTTTTTATTGCCTGCATGGCTATATCTATAATTGCGTCTTTAGATCCTAAATACAAATCAAAAGAAGCTTTAAAACTTGCCTCATATTCACCATATGAATCTGAAAAATTTTTGAAACTATAAAAATTGTTTACATCAAAACCAGAAACAACGCTGCCCAGAACCACTAAATCAGAATCTACTGTGTCAATATAATCATTCAGTATTGTAATTGCACTCCTTAAACTAGCAGATGCGTCTCCCATGTCTGTAACTATAGCGCTACTTTGAATATATAAATCTGTTGTATTTGCCAATATAATTAAATTTTGAATAGCACCCCCCAAACTATTATATTTACCTAAAATATCAACTGCTTTTGTTAGTCCTAGGTGTGGAACATATTTATCTCTAAAAAAAGTATCTCTTTGGGCGCGAGGTATACTAGATTTTACTGTTGAAGTACTGACACTAAAGGTGACATCATAATAAGAAGAAAGTTTCGTTATTAAAATATTCCTTAAACCCTCAGATAAAAACATAAAATAAGATACGTAATCATTTCTAATATTTGCAAGCTCAAGGCTCATTGATTTTATATTATTTATATTTCTCTCCTCTTTTAGAGACACATCATTTTCTCCTATACACAAACCCCTGTCTTTATCAAGATATGGAAATTCTGTAGTCTCACAGTAACACTGACCAGAAATACAACTTGGAAACGGAAAATTATCATCTACGGCTGAAAATACAATATCGAAATTAAAAATACATATTGTAAATAATATTAGGATGACTAATGGAATAAATAATTTTTTCATAACCCTATATTGAAAATTAATATATAAAATATTATAAATAAAACTAATAAGATATTAATATTAATTATATTTTTATTAAAAAACTACTTCTTTAAATAATATTAAACTATTCATTAATACTCTTTCTATAGCAAGTACAACTCATTAGCTTCGATGTATATTCCCAATATCCTGCTTCCTTCAAATTCCAAGAAGGCGTTCCATTAGATGTAATAGCACCATTATAACAATCATTATAATAACACCAATAAGGATCAGACTCATAATTCTTATCATCTGTGAAATCAATATTCTCTATAATACTTGTGGGATTATTTATCTTAAGTCCAAAAGTCTTACACAGTGACTCACATGCCAAAGATGTTCCATACCAAGGATACGAAGAATAATTTGCATATTGAGCACCCTGTAAATATTTACATGTATAGTCAATAGAGTTGCATATTTGTGGTTCAGTAAATATTACTCGATCAGAATATGTTCTATTGTTACAATCCTCATAAATTATATACCCAAAAGATCCGAGGTCTTGATCAATTTTCACAGGAACCATTCTTGGTGGACATTGTAAACGGAGATCATTCGTACACGAGCTTCCCAAACAAAGACTACCGGTAATTATTGCGTCTCCATCTACATGTAATTCTGCAGCTGGAGCTGATGTTCCAATTCCAACATAACCAAGGGGACTTACTTTAATTCCTTCAGAACCCACGCCAGTGTATAAACCTGTAACCGAGATATTGGCTGCTAATTCTGGATCTAAGAACTTAGCACTAAAATTAGAAATCGAAATATTTCCATCTATGTAGGTAGAATAAAAAACTGGAGTATAGGTTCCACTAACAGAAGGCGTGAAACTAAAATTGTTATATGAGCTATGTATTGGCGCTTCATCGGTTCTAGGAGTATAAGTCCTAGTAACTGGATAAGCCCATGTCCATCTATTATTACCCTGATCTAAGCCTGTTTGGGGTAAATGAATTCCAAAATGAAACTTAGATGTATCCCCAGATGCATTAAAAGAAAATATATAGTCCCTACCTTGCTCCAAATATATACCTCCATTTAAATATGCAAGACCATAAATAGCTGGATTATCATACGCATTATTAGAAGCACCACCACCACCATTAGACCCATTGAAGGATTGGCCATTAGAAGATGTAAAACTTCCCCATGGAGCATTCATCGATGGTTGCCAAAAAGTATTTGCTAGCTCTGGGCCCTCAGATCCACTTAGAATCATACCGCCCTTCCAAACTAAATCACCATTTGAATTATTAAAAAGAATATTTTCAGCAAATTGTGTTGTTGTTGGTGTTAAATATATTCCACCATTAACATGTAATTGTGACTGCGGAGTCGTAGTTCCTATTCCAACTCTTTGAATGGTAGATGTTGTATAAAGATTTGTTCCATTTAATATCCAGTGGTTTGCCTGAGAAATATTTAACTGCATTCCATTCCAAAATAAATTACCGCCCGTATTATAAAGACGATTAGTTGTCGGACTTGGTGTTGTTATTGAATCTAAATATATTCCGCCATTAACATGTAACTTTGCTGCTGGAGTTGTTGCCCCTATTCCAACATTTCCACTTCCCAAAACAGTTAATAAAGAATTAGAAGCGTTTGTTACTTTAAGCACCACTAAACCACTTGCTATTGCTGGATTAGAACCTATATTAATTGTTTCTGCAGATTGCATATGTAGAGTTGTATCTGGTATTTCACCACCACCTGCATCACAAGAACTATCATACAAATAAGAACCTTCGCCAACTTTTATACCCTTAGTTGGATTAGCCTGCACACCTCCATCATTACATTTAACAGAAATAAGGCCGTCTAAATTTATATCAGCTGTTTGCTGAAGACTCTCAAAGTCACTATAACGGCCTACGTTCCAAATAAAAAAATTTTCAGAAGCCGGACCACCCGTAAATTCATCTCTACAGTCTAGTGTATTTAAATAATTTCCCTCTGAATCTTTATTGTAAAAACATAAATTCTTGGTAGCTACAGTATTATTTCTATATACATTAGTTTGTGTGGTAGGAAATTCCGGTTGCGCAATAGTAGAAAATCCACTCTGTACCAATATATGTCCATTATCAATTTCAACATATTTACTTTTAGTAATGTCATTAAAACGTACTCCTCCATCAAATCTTCCGGCAAGACCACTACCAGTAGTACTACCAAAAATTCCTACTCCACCTTGAGTAAGACCAAATACAGAATTACCCTTGATGGATTCTCCATATATAGCAGTACCAGAATCTGATTTTACTGAAGAATATATCCCAGTTCCATTAGATCCAGTATGTTCCAAATAAAAAGCAGTGTCTATATTTGCATAATCTATAAGCATTGTGGCACCATTTGTTAAATTTATAGAAGAATTATTTAAATTTATAGAAGATTTGTCTGTTAAATTAATCTTTGAATTAATTCCAACTAATTTTATTTGTGCATCAGTTCCCACATTTAAAAATTTAGATATGTCTAATGTTTCAAAGAGTGAACTTCCCGCAATAACTTTAAATAAATAACCATCACTTACAACAACACCCGAACCAATCGTAAGTGGTCCTTCTTTATATTGAGGAGTTGCCCCTTGATTTAAAGGAAAATCTATGTTTCCGCGTGGCGGATCAACGCTTGGCTCTGTCCAATCGTTTGTTGCATAAACGATACTGGAAAATATTAGAACCAAAGAAAATAATACGAAAAAGCTACTAACATAAAATAGTTTTGAAAATTTTAAAAATTTCATATTTTTGTTTTTTCCAGCTGAGCTGGATTTACTGTTTGTATATATTATACTAAATTTATGTACAATTGTAAAAAATATAGTATAATAATATTATAAATTCATAAAAATAAAACCATGCCAACAAATAACTTTGAAAAAACTATAAAAATCTTAGCAATTATAATAATAATAGCTATTTTTATAGAACTTGGAGTAGCGTTTCTGATAAATTCCAAAAAACAAGAAAAACAAAAAGCAGAACAACAAATAAAACAACAGATAGAAAAGACAATAACTAAAGAACAAGAGAAACCAAAAATTGATGAGGATATAAAAAATACTGATCCAGCTACAAGACCTGCTCCAGCAACACCACAAAGACCAACAATAAAATAACATAAAATGCCCCGCTATGCGGGACATTTTTTATTTTCTTCTAAATCTCTATTTTTTCAAACTCTATATTTTCTTCAATTATTCTTTTTGATAATTCTTTAAAACTATCTGTAATGTCCGTTGCGTAATATTTAGTTATTCCATTCTTCTCTAATCTAGAATCTATTTCAGAGTGACGAGACAAATAACGTACTAATTTTTCTGCAATAACTTCTCCAGAATTCAAGATATTTACATCTTTTCCCATAATACTTTTAAAAGTATTGTATAAAATTGGATAATGGGTACACCCCAAAATTAATGTATCAATATTTGTATTTTTTAAATTCTGTAAATATTTTTCTAAAATTTTTTCAGTCTCTGGTTCTTTTATCCAATTTTCTTCAATAAGTGGGACAAGTAGTGGACATGGTGTTTGAAAAACTTGTATATTCTTATCAATTTTTTTTAATTCTGTTTCATAAACACCCGAATTTATTGTTGCTCTAGTACCCACGACTCCAATTTTTTTATTTCTTGTAATTACGCTCGCGGTTTCAACAAGCGGAATTATAACACCTAAAATATTTTTTGATTTATCTTTTAATAATGGCGAATATTCTTGCTGTAATTTTCTCAGTGCATCTGATGAGGCGGTGTTACATGCTAAAATAATAAGGCGACATCCCTTCGCAAAAAGAAAATCCACTGCACGTTTTGTAAACTCATAAACCGCCTCTTTGCTTCTTCCGCCATAAGGCGTACGAAGTGTATCTCCCAAATAAATATAAGAATATTCTGGTAAAACTTTTTTAATTTCTTTAAAAACTAGAAGACCGCCGAGTCCTGAATCAAAAATTCCTATCATATTTTTAAAATTAAAAATTTAAAACTTTCATTACTTCATCTTTTCTTCTTTCAAAATCTTCTTCATTTAAAACCTCTAATGTAACCTTTAAAATTGGCTCTGTATTTGAACCCCTAGCATTAAACCACCAATTCGAAAATTCAACTGTGATTCCATCTATTTCATCAAGTATATTTTCTCTATAGTGACTTCTTATATTATCTAACATTTTTGTCATATTATCAGCTGGTAATACAATTTCTGGGAATCTATGCCAACGTTTATTAGTTTTTATAAATTCTGATAATTTGAAACCTTCTTCAGACATTGTCTCTAGTATTATTAAAAATGAAATATATCCTGAATCAGAATAATAATTTTTTGCATAAGAAAAGTGCGCGGAAATTTCTCCACCCATAATACAATTTTCTTCCTTCATGTGAACCCCCATATTTACATATCCAACCTCTGATCTAATTGCACGTCCCCCATTTTTTTCCATAAATTCCTTGACATTTTTTGAGGAAACTAAATTATAAACAACCCCAGCACCAGGATTTCTTTCTAAAATTTGTTTTGCAATAACTAATAAGACATCATCCCCTGGTAAAAATTTTCCATTTTCATCTATTAAGAAAACTCTATCTGAATCAGCATCATAAATAAATCCAACATCAGCACGCTCAAGTAAAACTCTTTCAGATAATTTCTGATATGCACCTTCTCCAAGTGGATTTGGATTTCTATTTGGAAAATTTCCATCTGGCTCAAAAAACATTGGCACAAGTTCTATTTGTGGCAATCTTTCTAAAATTTTCGGAATCATAATTCCAGCCATTCCATTTCCAGAATCAACTACAACTTTTAATTTTTTTATTTTTGAAAAATCAACAAATGAAAATATGTGATCCAAATATTCCCTCCAAATATCAACTAGTTCAATTGTTCCTGTTTTGTCTGGAAAATTTATCATCTCTTCTTTGTGGTTCCATAAATCCCCTCCGCGAACCCATTCTACGCCAGAAGATATCATTTTAAATCCACCATAAGAACCTGGGTTATGAGATGCTGTAACCATTATTCCACCATCATAATCGTATTTTCCAACTGCAAAATAAATAACGTCAACTGACATAAGTCCAGAGTCATAAACTTTTGCTCCTTTTGAAATAAGTGCATCTATAATTGCTTTGTATAAATTTTCTGATGAGTTTCTTATGTCTCGTGCTATAAAAATTTTTAGATCCTCTGGTTTTTTTTCTGTTCTTTTGCAAATTAGAGATAAAAAAATAAGTCCTATTTCATAGGCTCCAGTATCATCAAGTTCATCTGGGTAAATGCCTCTTATATCATATGATTTAAAAACTTGTTTTTGTAACATAAATTTAAGTTAAAAGTTAAATGTGTAAAGTTATAAAGTCTTTTTACTTTAAAACTTTATGACTTTACAAACTTAATTATTTCTCTATAAACTTTTTGATCTTCTCTTTTATAGATTAATGTATGGCGCTCATTTAAATATTCGTCATCAAGTAAATTTTCCTGTTTAAAACCTAATTTTTCTATTTCGTCTAAAACTTCTAAATAGAATAATTCTTTACCGCGAACAAAAACCGGCATTGAAATTACAACACAACTTAAACTTGAAATTTTTGAAAAAACTTCAAATGATTTTAAATATAAAGACTCTAATTCTTTTATTTGTTTTTTTATGAATTCTAGAGATTCATTTCCTCTAAGTGGTTTTCCTAAATATCCTTCTGTTACTATACAATCGATTTTTTCTTCTAATATTTCTTGTGATAAATTTAAAACATCTGCTTCAAAAACTTCCGTTATTAATTTTTTATTAAATTTACTCTCATACCATTTTATATCCTCTATGCTATCGCGTACTGCACGACTCAAAATATCTGAACCAATTATTTTTTTATAGTTCAATTCTCCGGCCATAAGAAGTATAGTACCCGATCCACAAAATGGATCATAAATAACCTCTCTACTTCCTGATAAATTAAGCATTATTTGTGCTAATTTTGGTGGCATCATTCCTGAAGTTGCGTCAGTTTTTGGCCTATCATAATCAATACTTCCAAATCTTTCATAGTCCTGAATGGCTAAAGTTTTTGCAATGAAAAACTTCTCATCAAAAAATAAAATTTGAAAATCAAAGCCACTATCAATTAATTTTTCTTTATCTACTATAACAGCAGACAAATCTTGTTTTTTTGAAGTAATAATTCTTGCTGGGATATTTTGTTGTTTTAATTTTTTCTTAAGAGCAAATGAACTTCTTTCAAAAGAACCCATAAATGAACTACTTGTATTATAAAAACTAAAACCAATTTTAAGTTTTTTATCTGATTTATTTTTGACCAAATAATCAAATAAAAAATTTTGAGATTTTTCAATTTCGCTACTTGAAAATTCAGATTGTATTTTTCCAATTTTTATAACTCCACCAAGTTGTTTCATAATAGAATTAGCATCAATTTCTGAATCTGTTTCAATAATTAAAAAATTTTTATTAAATTCCAAAATTGAAAATTTAATACTCAAAAAATTTAGGCTAGATTTTATTTCTGCAAAAGAAATTTCTGGCGAATGCCCCAAAATGAAAGAATATTTATATTTCATATAGTTTATATTAGCTTTATATATACTGAAAATCAAGAGACAAAAAAGGAGCGCTCTAGGCGCTCCAAAAATTAACATCTGTGTTCAGCTGGAAAATCAATTTCTCTAAGCTCTACGTTTTTTTCAAATCCATCTCTGTCCCTCACTAGATGAATTTTTTTTGTTGGATTTGAATCTTTGAGCTCAGAAGCTATTCTTCGACTAATATCATCTGTTTCCCACCAATCATTATCATGAAAAACCAACATGATTCCTCCCTTATTTTTCACATAAAATATTAATAAAAATTTTAATAAAAAGCAAATAATTTACGTTTCAATTCTTCTATATTGAAGAGCTTCTGCAATGTGTTCTATTTTTATATTTTCAGATTCTTCTAGGTCGGCTATTGTTCTTGCAACTTTTAACACTCTAAAATATCCACGAGCTGATAAATTATATTTTTCTACTGCAAAGCCCAACAATTTTTTTGCTTCGACTGGAATGATACAATATTTTTTAATAAGTGCTAATCTCATTTCTGAATTTGTAAAAATTTTATCATTTTTAAATCTTAATTCCTGTATTTTTCTAGCATTTTTAATTTTATTTTTTATATCGTTTAAATTATCTACTCGTATGTCACTTTGCAATTCATCTTCTTTTACTTTTGAAATATTTAAATGAATATCAATTCTATCGAGTAGTGGTCCAGAAATTTTTTGATTATAGTTTCTAATTTGTAAATTTGTACAAGTACAATTTTTACTTTCATCTCTTAGATATCCACATGGACAAGGATTTTGAGCTGTTATTAAAATAAATTTTGCAGGAAATTCTAATGATATTTGAGCTCGGGAAATTGTAATACGCCCATCTTCTAGTGGTTGGCGAAGTGTTTCTAAATTTTTCTTAGGAAATTCTGGAAGTTCATCAAGAAATAAAACACCTCTATGAGCTAAGGTTATTTCACCTGGTTTAGGAATTCCCCCACCACCGACAAGGGAAACAAGAGAAGATGAGTGATGTGGTGATCTAAATGGACGTCTCGTAATAAGTGGATTTTCTTTATTTAAAAATCCTATTGAACTGTAAATTCTACTTACTTCTAAAATTTCACGCTCTGATAATGGTGGTAATATGCTTGGCATTGATCTTGCAAGAAGAGTTTTACCAGATCCAGGTGAACCACACATCGAAACATTATGAAAACCAGATGCGGAAATAATCATTGCTCTTTTTGCATATTCTTGTCCACGTATTAAAGAAAAATTATATTCATAGTTTTCATACTCTAAAATATTTTCTAATTTTTCTAAATTTTTTATGTTTTTTATTTCTATTTTACGATTTAAAAATTTTACAAGCTCGGATAAATTTTTTATCGCGTAAATATTTATACCATTTATAAGAGATGCTTCGCGAGAATTTTCATATGGCAAAAAAACATTTTCATATCCATTTTCTTTTGCAAAAATACAAATTGAAATTACATTATTTATTTTTCTTAAGTCACCATTAAAAGAAAGCTCGCCTATGAAAATAGATTTTTTTAAAATTTCTTCACATTTTTTAATAACTCCATATTCTTGCAAAATAGAAAGTGCTATTGGTAAATCATAATGATTTCCAATTTTTTTCAAATCTGCTGGGGCTAAATTTACAACAATACTAGTTCTTGGATAATCCAAAAAACTATTTGTTATTGCTGATTTAACTCTTTCTTTTGCTTCCTGAACTGCTGTATCAGCTAGTCCAACAATTGTCATTCTTGGAAGAGCCCGCTGAATATCAGCTTCGACTTCAACCAAAAAAGAATTTAGACCTAAAGAGGCCGTTGTGAGAATTTTTGAGGCCATACGCTTTTCATTTAAATTGCTTGTTAGCGCGCATTTCCGTAGGGGTTTTGCAATGCAAAACCCCTACGGAAATGCGCGCAATATGTTTATATTTGTATCCTATAACTTTCATAAAAATAGTCAATATTCCACCCCATGGGTGGAAAATATGCTATAATTAATCTATGAAAATACTTTCTTGGAACATAAACGGAATAAGAGCTGTAATAAAAAAGGGATTTTTAGATTTTTTAAAAAAAGAAAATCCCGATATTTTATGTTTACAAGAAATAAAAATTGATGATAATACTAGAAATAAAGAAACTTTTAATTTTCATGATTATGATGAGTTTTGGAATAGTGCAAAACGTCCTGGTTATAGCGGAACAATGATTTTAATAAAAAATAATTTAAAAAATGACGTTGTTTCAAAAAAAATTTACTCTCACGATGAGGGACGAGCCCAGATACTAGAAATGAAAAAATTCTTTTTAATAAATGTATATTTTCCTAATTCAAAAGACGATTTATCAAGACTTGATTACAAAATAAAATTCAATGATAAATTACTATCACATATAAAGCAGTTGAATAAGAAAAAAGCGGTTATAATTTGTGGCGATTATAATGTAGCACACCAGGAAATTGATATAGCAAGACCACGCGAAAATCAAGGTTGTGCTGGTTTCACAAAGGAAGAAAGAAACTGGATGAGCAAATTTTTGAGTTATGGATTTGTGGATACTTTTAGATTTTTAAATCCTAAAAAAATTCAATATTCGTGGTGGAGTTTCAGGGCTGGAGCAAGAAGTAGAAATGTAGGCTGGCGTATAGATTATTTCTGTGTATCAAAAAGATTTATAAAAAATATTAAGAGTGCTTATATATTAGACAAAGTAATTGGCTCTGATCATGCACCAATTGGAATAGACTTGTAAAAATTTTATCAAAATTAAAAAGACCTCACTGGTCTTTTTTATATGTAAATTGGCTTTATAAAAGGGAAAACCTCCCTTAAAACGGCCATTTTATATTTTGTTTTCGCCGTAGGGAGGTTCCACTCCCTAAGCTTCAAACGGCCATCAAATTATTTATGATAATTTGATAAAATCGTTATTTTGAAACCTACGAGAGCTTTGTCTCATAAATTTTCACATACTGTTTTATCCTACTCTATTTTTGTTTGTCATCTCTCTCTTTTTATGGGAGATAACTTTTTGTTTTTACCAAACCTCTTTTAAGGGAATGATTTTTTGTTTTTATTTTTGGCTACTAAATCGCCAAATTTTTTTAAATTGTAGAGAAAATAGGTATAAATCAGTACATTTTCTTATTTATAATACTATTATATCATATTTAAAGACAAAAATCAAGTTTCGAAATAAATCTAATAAAACAATCTAAAAAACAAAACTTGATTTTCGGCTTCAAAGTTTATACCAAAAATATTTTTGACTTGTCCGAATATTGGAAAGTTTGATTTATTTGAAACATCGATATACATTACTTCTTTTATATCTTCTTGTTTTTGAGTAAAAAACATATTCAATTTGTCTCTATTTGTGCAATAATTTATAATTTTTTGTTTATCGCTTGAGACAAAAAATTTATCATTACATTTTAACATTTCATAATTAGTTTTTTCTAGTGTATCAGTATAATACCAAGTAAAATCTTTATCAATTAATTCTTTTAACTCAACATTTTCTGGATCTGCAAAGTATTCTACCGCAACTGTATCATCTGGCAAAGACATTCTTCTTGTTCCTGGATAATAAATTGATAATAATTTTTTAAAAACAATGGAAACACTATCAAAATCTTCACTCTGCGTTAGAAAGTTTTTATTTTTATAAATAATTAATCCTAAATTTTTTGTATTTACTACTTCATTTATAATGCTTATGTTTGTGTTTAAATATTGTAAAGTATAATTTAATAAATTTTTTTCTGAATCACCAGTTGTATCTGTAAAATTTTTGTAATAAAAATAACTATTATTTAAATCCGGTAAAAAGTAATAGCTGAGTGCTTGTGTAATTTTATTCTTATCAAAATTACTACTTTTTGAAATATATAAATCCGCTGAGTTTGAAGAAAAATCTATTTCAATATTTCCTGTATTTGCTGATAGTACACTATTTAAAAATGCTAAGTTTTTCACAAAACTATTACTACGCGATAAATCATAATCAGAAATATTTATATTTAAAACAGCTTTATCGGTAAAATAATTTACTTTTTTATTGTCTTTAAATTTATTTTTCTCAATATTTATATATTTATTAACTGATTCATTTAAATATTCTCTGTCATTTGACATACAAAAAACATACTCATTTAATTTTACAAAATAAATTTTATCTTTTTTACTAAATAGATTAACATCGTCAAAATAAAAATCTACTGAATAAATTTTTTTACCATTAAAATCTAATTCTTCTATTTTTCGTGAACCAAAAATATCTGTTTGCAAAAAATTAGAACTCTTTGTTTTTATTATTAAAATTTGTGAATTGTTTTCGCCCTCAGAGAATACGAGCTCTTTATTTAATTTAGAAATAACGTTCCCGGCTCTAAAATTACTTCCATCTGTATATTTTTCTATATATGAAATTACTCTGTTTTGACCTATTTTTTTAAATAAAAAATCTATTTTATTTATATTAAAAACAATTTTTGAACTGTCTGGAGTTAATGATTCAAGTGCTATGTTTTTCTCAGGGATAAAAAATAATTTTTTTATTGTAAAAAATGTCCCAAAAACAAAACAGAGAATAAGAAAAACTATAAGAAGCTTTTTTTTACTCTCTGTTTTTTGTTCTAACTGCCAATGAAATTCTGGATGAAATTTTTCCATCACAAAAATTTAATATTTGTTATGAAAATCTCTTCTTGGTCCAGATGATCTTTGAAATCTTGAATTTCCACCTTGTGGTCTAAATGTTCTAGGTGGTCTTTCTTCCCAACCCTCTGGTTTATCTAGTAATGCTTTTATTGAAAGTGATATTCTACCTCTTTCTTCATCAACTTCCATTACTTTCACTTTTACACTATCACCAACATTTAAAATATCAGAAACTTTTTCAACTCTATCATATTTAATTTCTGAAATATGAACCATTCCGTCTTTTCCAGGTAAAAATTCTACAATAGCACCAACTTCTCCACCTTTTTGGTCTGGAATTATTCTTGTAACAATACCATCATAAATTTCCCCTGCTTCAACTTTTTTCAATAATCCTTTTATATATTCAATTGCCTTATCACCATTTTCTTGGTTTGGAGATGTTACAAAAACTAATCCTGCTTGATCAATATCAATTTCAACACCAAACATTTCAATAATTTTATTTATCGTTTTTCCACCCTGACCAATTACTTCTCTGATTTGTTCTGGTTCAATTGGAAGTGTAATTATCTTTGGTGCAAATGGTGATAGTTCTTTTCTTGGTTCTGGAATTGCTTTTTGCATTTTCTCTAAAATTTCAAGTCTTGCTTTTTTTGCTCTCTCTAATGTTTCCTTGCAAATCTCTAAACTAATTCCATTTGATTTAATATCAAGTTGAATTGCTGTAATTCCAACTTCAGTTCCCGCAACTTTAAAATCCATATCACCACTATGATCTTCAACTCCCTGAATATCTGTTAAGATTACATATTCTTTATTATCGTCAGATGTTATAAGTCCCATTGCAATTCCAGCAACTGGACGTTTGATTGGAACTCCAGCATCCATAAGAGCAAGGGTGGAACCACAAGTTGATGCCTGCGATGAAGAACCATTTGATGATAATACTTCTGATACAACTCTAATTGTGTATGGAAATTCTTCTTTGCTTGGTATAACTGGAATAAGTGCATTTTCTGCAAGAGCACCATGACCAATTTCCCTTCTTGAAGTTGATTTATTTCCAGAAATTTGTCCTACACTAAATCCAGGGAAATTATAATGATGCATATATCTCTTTGTTCCCTCAATTTCCATTCCATCGAGAGTTTGTTCTTCTCCTGGAGCACCAAGAGTTACGACAGATAATACTTGAGTATTTCCTCTTTTGAATAATCCTGTTCCATGAGTTCTCTTGAAAACCCCAACTTCACAAGTAATTTCTCTAATTTCATCCATTTTTCTTCCGTCAGGACGTTTGTTTTCTTTTAAAATCATTTCTCTTGCTTTTGCATCTAATTTTTCATTAAAGAGTGAAATTCCTTTTGATCTCAATTCTTTTGAAACTTCATTGTCATCTTTTAATAATTGATTTAATTCTTCAACTGATTTCTTTATATTTTCTTCTGTTTCAACTTTGTCTAAAACAAAAATTTTATGAACATCTAGTTTGCTCATAAATTCAGTAACTTTTTTATCTATTAGTTCATATGCTATTTTTTCTTCATCGTTCAAAACTGGTACTGCAGAAACTTTTTCTGCACCAATTTGTTTTGTTATATCTGAGATAAAGTCCATTAATTTTTTAGCGTGTTTCATTCCAAACTCAATTGCATTATAAATTATTGTATTATCAGTTTCATTACATCTTGCCTCTATCATATCTACTCCATAAGGAGTTCCTGTTACAAAAATTTCAAAATCACTTTTATCACGTGCTGTTTGAGTTGGATTTAAAACTAACTCTCCGTTTATTTGTCCTACATAAAAACCAGCAACTGGTCCATCCCATTCGATAGGAGATATTGAAAGTGCAATTGAAGCACCAATTAAAGCTACAAATGTTGGATCGTTTTCTCCATCATATTCGAGTATCGTAGAAACAATTTGAACATCTCTTCTTGATTTGTCAGAAAAAAGTGGTCTTATTGATCTATCGATAACACGAGCAGTTAAAATTGCTTCATCTGTTGGTCTTCCTTCTCTCTTTACCCATTTTGAACCCTTAATCTTCCCAGCTGCATATAGTTTTTCATCATAATCAACAACTAATGGAAAAAAATCAATTCCTTCTCTTATATCACCCTGAACGACTGTAATGAGAGCTGATGTGTCTCCATATCTTACTACACAACTTGCTGTTGCTTGTTCTGCGTATTTACCGACTTCCACAGAAAGTTCTCTTCCTGCAAATTCGGTTGTAAATATTTTGTGCTTATACATTTTATTTCTATTATTTTTTAATTTTTTTGCTAAAGCAAAAATAAGGATTATTCTTTATCCTCTTTTTCAATTTCTTCTATGCCGTCTTCTGCTAATTCTTTTTCAACATCTTCTTCCATTTTCTTTTCGTCTTCTAAGAGCATATCAACGACCTTTGTTATTTTGATGTCTAATTTTTTAGCTAATTTTTGAAAACTTTCTAAATTTTCTCTTTCTAAATATCTAAGCAATCTTCTTCTTTGGTTCAATTTTTTTATCAAACCACGACGTGATGAAAAATCTTTTTTATGAAGTTTTAAATGTTCTGTTAACTCTCTTACTTCCTCTGTTAAAATAGCGATTTGAACCTCTGGAGATCCTGTATCGTTTTTATGAGTTTTAAACTTCTTGATTATCTCGTCTTTTTTTTGTTTGTCTAACATAATTTTTTCCTTTCTTTCGCTTACCAAGTGAATGACAGACTCATCAATAACACCGAGTAAACGCAAATTAATTTTGAATTATAAATTTCGAATTTCGAATTAAAATTCAAAAACCAAAATTTATACTTCAAACTTGAGTATTGGTACTGCTACGGGGAATCGAACCCCGGTTGCCAGGATGAAAACCTGATGTCCTAACCACTAGACGATAGCAGCTTAAATTGTCAAAAAAGTAATGTAAATATAATACATTTCTTCAAAAAAATCAAGTGCACAAGAAAAAAGAAAAAGGGGCGGCCATAGACCAACCCCTAATGGATTTAGCATACCAATTTGGTAGCTCCCCACATGGTTGTGGGGTATATTTTGATCAATGAGTGGTCAGAACTCTATGCGCTTAAACAGATAAGGACATTACTCTGAGTACACGAAACCACGTTGATCAAATAAACATTACACCCACACCATTTTTTTGTCAACAATACAAAAATTCAAAATGTGTTATAATTAATTTGTCTAATACTTTATCAAAAAAATTATGCAAATAATTTTAAAATGGTTACTTACATCTCTTTTTATACTTATACTTCCTTACTTAATACAAGGAATAAAAGTCACAAACTTTATAACAGCGCTTTTAGTATCTCTAGTTTTGGGATTTTTAAATGCAATTTTAAAACCAATTCTAATTTTACTAACGCT
>CAYLQO010000010.1:0-6016 GCA_964386425.1 uncultured Gammaproteobacteria bacterium
GCATATTATTTAATTAAAGTAATCTGTCTTTATTTGTATTATTAAATTCTCTGCCAACATGTTTATAACCAAACTCTGTAACAACTCTTCCGCGAGAAGTTCTTGCTAAAAATCCCATTCGCATTAGATATGGTTCATAAACTTCTTCTATTGTTCCTATTTCTTCTCCCACTGATGCAGCGATAGTCGAAATTCCAACTGGTCCTCCAGAAAATTTATCAATAATTGTCTCAAGTATTCTTCTATCTATATAATCAAGTCCGTGACTATCAACATCTAACATTTCAAGTGCAATAAGTGCGTTTTTGTTATCAATTGTTCCATCTCCATGAACCTGGACATAATCACGAACTCTTTTAAGTAGTCTATTTGCAATTCTAGGCGTAAGCCTGGAGCGTTCAGAAATTGTGCCACATGCTTCTTCATCAATTTCAACTGTTAATTTTTTAGAATTGTTTTTTATGATTTTTGCAATTTCTGGTTTTTCATAATAATCAAGTCTAAAAACTAATCCAAATCTATCTCTAAATGGGGATGAAAGTAGATCATAACGAGTGGTCGCTCCGATTAATGTAAATTTTGGTAAATCAATACGAAGTGTTCTAGCACTTGGTCCTTTTCCAACAATTATATCAAGTGCATAATCCTCCATTGCGGGATAAAGCACTTCTTCTATAATTTTATTTAAGCGATGAATTTCATCAATAAACAAAACATCTCCATCTCCTAGGCTTGTAAGAATTGCAGCAAGATCTCCAACTTTTTCTATTGCAGGGCCTGAGGTCACTTTTATATTTGCATTCATCTCACTTGCTATAATATAAGCCAAAGTTGTTTTACCAAGTCCTGGTGGTCCATAAAGCAAAACGTGCTCCATTGCTTCATTTCTTTGTTTAGCTGCTTTTATAGAAATTTCTATATTTTTCTTAACATTTTCCTGGCCAATGTATTCTAAAAAAGTTTTTGGGCGAAGCGAAAATTCAAAAGATTTTTCAGATTCTTGTTGATGAGAATTAAGCACTTCTTGATCTTCTTGTATCATAAAAATTATAAATTAATATAAGTTAATTATATTCTATAACAATTACTTAATAAAGCAAAATATACTAAACATCATTATTGACAAAAATTTATAAAGTTGTTATTATTAATTATAAAAATATAAAGGAGGAGACAATAATGGATAAAGAATCAGCCAAAATCACGCCACTAACAGATGCTGAAATCAAAAGAATGCTAGAGGATCCAAATTTTGATCCTGATGCTAGAAAAACAACACTAGAGGACATAGAAGATACTCTACTAACAGAGCGCATAAAAAAGGATCATCCAAACAATGATTCTTACAAAAACTAAACAATTTTGCCCCACCTTCCTTTTTTTTGGAAAATAGGGGCTTTTTTATTTATTCAAAAACACGACTCCTTATAAAATTTCTTGACTAATTTTCAAAGTAGTATTAATATTTTAACGTAAAAAATTTATTTTGGGAGGAATAAATGCCAATTACAGCTACAATCGTAGAAATAATTCAAAAGGAGGTTAATCAGATTGATGCGGGCACAAAACCTACTGTAACCCTTAATTCCATTTTTAAAAAAGATTTAAAAATAGAATTTGGATGTTTTTTGGGAATTATTAAAAACACACAAAGCACGTTTGGTGTAAATCTACAAGATTTTGATCCAAGAGAAATTTTAACGGTTCAAGATCTAATCAAACTTGTAACAATTCGTGCTGATCAACAAAAAGTAAATCTTCAAGCATAAACAATACTGGAGTAATTAATGAGTACACAAGAAAAAAGCCAAACACAGGACGAGCAAAGTATAGAACAAGAGGTAAGATCACTTTGCTTAGAAATACTGGGAAGAAACCCAGAAATGAATGAAGAGCTTCTTCTTCAAGGGCAAGACCCACAAAATCTTAATTATCTTTTCCGTAAACTTCAGAAAAAATTCCAGATCGAGATAACAAATGAAGAGACTAGGGAATTAAAAACCCTCAATAAAGTCTTAGATTGTGTAGTTTTAAAGACCATGGGAATAGACTAAAAAACAATTAACAACAAAGAGGCGGAACAAGGAATCCGCCTCTCTTTTATTAATTGACTTAATAACAATCAAATGATAATATTTTTGATATAAAATCCTTTGGGAGGAATAGTGGATACTGACGATTACAATATTGTCGAAGAAGAAGTAGTCCGGATCATAGCGGAAACACTTCTAATACAAGACACGCAAGGATTGAACAGCCAAACAACGCTTGAAAATCTAGAAAAATGGCACCCCATGCCCATAGAAATACTTCTCACTCTGCCCCCACATTACAACGAAAATGAAGAGTATATACAAATAATCGCAGAAAATATTTGTGAGAAGTTTAATGAACGTAACACCATACCAGCCCTTAAAAAAGGAGCAATGATTTCCGACAGCGTGGCCAGAAATTTTCAAACCCTAGGTGACATAGTTGGATATATCATTGAACAACATTTTTAAAAAAACAAACCTCGTATTATGTGTACGAGGTTTTATCTTAAAAATATAAAAATCAAATCAAAAATACAAAATAATTTATTTTTTATTTCTTGAGTATCTTATAAATCCTGAACAAGGAATTATTTCAATTCCCCTTTTCTCTAGTTCATCACAGAATAAATTCATACCAATAGAATCAGATGACATGTGCCCCGCAATTACGACATTTAAATGTGCGCGCTCAGCACTTTTTCTATGATCTTCTCCCATGTGCATTCCAACTATCGTTCCTATTCCTGCGTTAGCAATTTTTTCATAGGAATCTTTTGATCCACTAGTTCCGCCAGTAATTTCTGTTACTGCAATACGCCCTAAATATCTGTCCTCGCTTCCTACAAATAATTTTGGCCCAACCTTTATTTTCATAGCTTCTTTGTACTCAGGAATATTTTTTAAAAGTTTCATTAAATCTTTGACTCTTTCTAAATTCTTTTCATTTTTTTTAATTAAATCAAATAAAAATTTTGCAACCATATTATCTGCAATTGTATGAGTACACATTAATTCAATGTTCATTAGTTTTGCATTGTCTACTACTCTATTATGATTTGATGCATTTACTCCACGACTTACTTCACTCATTCTGAGTTTTGTGATGTCTTCTGCAATATTTATTGGAATTCCGTATTTATGTAATAACTCAATTTGTAAGTCCATTACTTCTCCCAATCCTGCGAGACCAACCCCAAGTGGATGATGAGAAATAATTAAATCAATTTGTTTTTTCTTACTTAATTCATTTGCTAGCATTACTTCTGAAGTTCCGATATCAATTCCAACCATTATTCTCTTAACTTGTTTACTCAATCCTTTTGTTAGAATTCTTGTGTCAGCATAAGGATTTGTAATTGACTCAACGTCAAAATCTTCTTTTTCAGATTTGTTTAACTCATCAAATTTTTCTTTTTGTTTTTTTAATTTTTTATTTACAACATCAGTTCCCCTTAAATCATTTTTGATTCCAAGAGAAACAGCTAATTTATATATCTGTTCTACTGTCATCATATATTTGTTTACCCTGAGAAACCTCGAAGGGTAGGTTAATTTTAAATAGTTGTTACTGATGCGACTTTGTCGTCATCAAGCTTAAATCTCATAAGCCTTACACCCTGAGTATCTCTTCCTATTGTAGGAATTGTATTAAGTGATAATCTTATCACCTGAGCTCCTTCTGAGATTATTATAATATCTTTATCTTTATTTGTTTCATCTTCCACAAAAGCTGATACAATCATTCCTGTTTTAGTAGTAATCTTTGCTGTTTTAATTCCAGATCCACCACGACCCTGAAGTTTATATTCTTTTAGAGGTGTTTTCTTACCAAAACCATTTTTCATTACAATTACAATTTTATATCCCTTTGTTTCACCACTACTGACTACGTCCATTCCAACCACTTCATCTTTTGCTTTTAATCTTATTCCACGAACTCCTGCTGCTGATCTTCCCATAGGCCTGACATCTTTTTCGCTGATTCTTATTGATTGTCCTAAATTTGTAACTAAAATTATATTATCATTTCCTGATGTTGGTTTAACCCATCTTAGGAAATCACCATCTTTTAATTTTATTGAAATAAGTCCTGATCTTCTAACGCTAGAATATTTTTCGACCTCTGTTTTCTTTATTAAACCATTTTTAGTTACAAATAATAAAAATTTATTTGCTGCTTCATCAGATGGTAAAATTGCATTTACTTTTTCTTCGGGCGCAAGTTGTAGGAAATTTACAATATTTTGTCCTTTTGCCTGACGACTTGCTACTGGAATTTCATATGCCTTAAGCTGAAATACTCTTCCTCTGTTTGTGAAAAATAATAAATCAGAATGAGTTGTACATGAAAATAATTTATCAATTATATCTTCTTCTTTTGTAGTTCCACCAATTACTCCTTTTCCACCTCTGTTTTGAATATGGAAAGTGTCAGGAGCCATTCTCTTAATGTATCCGTCTTGAGTCATTAAAACCACAACATCTTCTTTTGCAATTAAATCTTCAGTAGAAATTTCATCAATTTTTGATTTTACAATTCTTGTTCTTCTTTCATCACCAAACTTAGTTTTCATTTCAATGAGTTCTTCTTTTATAATTTTCAAAATTTTCTTTGGATCATTTAATATATCTGTTAATTCTTTTATAATTTTTTTCTTTTCTTTTAATTCTTCTTCTAGTCTTATTCTCTCTAGATTTGCGAGTTGTTGTAATCTCATCTCTAAAATTGCAATTGCCTGTCTCTCTGATAATTTAAATTGTTTTATTAAATTAACACGCGCAACATCTTTATCTTTTGATTGTTTTATTGTTTTTATAATTGCATCAATGTGCTCTAATGCCATTACTAATCCTTCTAAAATATGCGCCCTATCTTTTGCTTTGTTTAAATCAAATGTAACTCTACGAGTAACAACTTCTTGTCTGTGTTTTACAAATTCAGATAATATTGATTTGAGTGATAATAATTTTGGTTGAATTCCATTTACAAGAGCAACCATATTAAAATGGAATTTTTCCTGAAGTTGAGTGTGTTTATATAAATTATTTAAAACTTTTTTTGGATATGAATCATCTCTTAGAGAGATTACGATACGCACCCCGTCTTTATTTGATTCATCACGCAAATCTGTAATTCCTTGAATTTTTTTATCCTTTACTAAATCGGCAATTTTTTCTACAAGAGTTGATTTATTTACCTGATATGGAATTTCTGACACTATAATCTTAAATCCCTTTTTACCCTCTACTATATCTGCTTTTGCACGAACTACCACTCCACCTTTTCCAGTTGAATATGCTGATTTCATTTCTTTTATATCATATGCAATTCCGCCAGTTGGAAAATCTGGTCCTTTCACAAATTCCATAAGTCCATCAGTGTCAGTTTCGGGATTATCGATAAGATGACATATTGCATCAACCAATTCTCCTAAATTATGTGGTGCAATACTTGTTGCCATTCCAACAGCAATTCCCATTGAACCATTAAGTAGTAAATTTGGAAGTTTTGCGGGAAGAACCATTGGCTCTTTTTGACTTCCATCATAATTTGGCATGAAGTTCACTGTTTCTTTTTCTATGTCAAATAACATTTCTTCTGCCGTCTTGTGTAGTTTTGCTTCTGTATAACGCATAGCAGCAGCATTATCACCATCCATTGAACCGAAATTTCCCTGACCATTTACAAGTGGGTAGCGAAGTGAAAAATCCTGTGCCATTCTAACCATGGAATCATAAACTGCTGTATCTCCATGAGGATGATATTTACCCAAAACTTCTCCAACTACTGTTGCGGATTTTCTAAATTTACCAGTTGACCTAAGTCCTAATTTCCACATTGCATAAAGAATTCTACGATGTACTGGTTTCATACCGTCTCTAACATCAGGAAGTGCACGAGCAACAATAACACTCATCGCATAGTCAAGATATGATGTTTTCATTTCTTCAACAAGTGGTTGGTCTATAACATTTTTTTC
>CAYLQO010000010.1:6116-25598 GCA_964386425.1 uncultured Gammaproteobacteria bacterium
CAAGATATGATGTTTTCATTTCTTCAACAAGTGGTTGGTCTATAACATTTTTTTCGTCCGGTGTTCTTATAATAATTGGTTTGTTATCTCCATTTAAATAATCCACTCCATTATTTTCTGGGGATTGTTTCTTGTCTTTTTTTACAACTCTTTCCTCTTCTTCTTTGAATGTATCTTCATCATCTTCTTCGTTTAATATCTTTTCTTTTTTTATTACAAGTTCTTTAATTTCTTCTTCTATTAACTTCTCTTGTTTTTTTGGTTCTGACTTAACAATTTTTTTGACAACTTTTGTTTCGGATTTTTTTGCAACTTTAACAGGCTTAGAAACTTTTAATTTCTTAGTTTTTTCAACTACTTTTTTAATTGGTTTTAGCTTCTTTATTTCTTTCTTTTTTGGAGTAGTTTTTACTGATTTTTTTGCTACTTTTTTAATTGTCCAAGCCATAATATTAGCCCTATAATATAAATAAAAAATGACTGTTTTGTCACCTTTATTTTAGCAAAAATATAGCAAAAAATCAACTGATTTTAGACCTCAAAAATTTATAAAAAAATTAAATAAGTCGGCCTAAAAACCGTCTTATTTTTTAAAAATACTACCTAAATTAAACCTGAAGATGACCAGACTCTATTGCTTTCAAAATCACATCTATTACCTTATCTTGATCTTTTATTTTTATATAATCCATGCCTATATTACTGACTTCATGGGACAATACAAATGCTCCATTTGGTGTTGATAATACATATTCATAGGCCTTACCATAATTTTCTTTATTTTCTTCGCTATTATCATCATCTATTGCTTCTTGAATTTCTTTTAATTTATTCAAAACTTTATATCTAAAATCCTTATCATTTTCAAAATTATTTTTTAATTCTTCAAACGTTGGTTTAACTTGTTCCCCTCCTAATTCTTGTTTAATTTGTTCACTCATAAATTTTATATCCCATTGAACAATGGAATTATTTTAATATTTTAAATAAAATTTCACGAAGCTCTTCTTTTGAATAATAATCAATTACTATTGTTCCTTTGCCATTTTTATCATTTAATTTTACTTTTGTATTTAAATGTTCTTTTAAATTATCCTCCATTGAAGAAATATTTGGATCTTTCTTTATAATTCTATTGTGACTTTTTACATTTACCTTTTTAATTTCCCTACTTGTTTCAAAAACATTCAAATCTCCTGAGAGAATTTTCTCAATTAATTTTTTTTGTTTTTCTTCACTATCAAGTGATAATAATAATTTCGCATGACCAAAGGTTATTCTATCGTCCTGTAAATATTTCTTTATTGATGCTGGTAAATTTCTAAGACGTAAAATATTAGCAACTGATGAACGAGACTTGCCAACTTTTTTTGCAACTTCTTCCTGGGTTAATTTAAATTGTTCCATTAATCTGTTATAAGCATCTGATTCTTCAACTAAATTTAAATTTTGTCTTTGAATATTTTCTATTATAGCAAGTTCTAATTTTTTTGAATCATCTATTTCTTTTACAATAGACGGAACTTTAAATAATTTTAGTATTTTTGCTGCCTTTAATCTTCGCTCACCTGCAATAAGTTCATAATCATCACCATTTTTTGTAACAACAATTGGCTGGAGTATTCCGTGCTCTCTTATTGAGCTAACCAATTCTTCTAATTTCTGCTCGTCAAAATTTGTTCTTGGTTGATATGGATTTGCTTTTATTTTATTTACATCAATATTAATAACCCTATCTTTATCAGATGTCACAATTATTTCTTCACCATCAGAAAAACCACTCGAAAAATCTATGTGAGTCTTTTTTATTTCTGTTTTTTTTGGTATAAGAGAACCAAGTCCCTTTCCTAATCCATATTTAACATTATTCATATATTTATTTTATATATTGTAAGAATCAATTATTTCTCTTGCTAGTCTTTCATATGCTCTTCCGCCAGGTGATTTTGGATCATATTCTAAAATTGTTTTTCCATGAGATGGTGCTTCTGCAAGACGAACACTTCGAGGAATTACTGTTCTAAAAATTTTATTTGGAAAATATTTATATAATTCATTGAAAACTTCTTCACTTAATCTATTTCTTTTATCATACATTGTTAAAACTGCTCCTAATATATTTAACTCTTCATTTAAATTTTCTTGAATTAAATTTACGGTACTAAGTAATTGTCCTAATCCTTCGAGTGCATAATATTCAGACTGAACTGGAATTAGAACATGGTCTGAGGCGGTAAGTGCGTTTATAGTTAAAAGACCCAAGGATGGTGGACAATCAATTAATATAAAATCGTAAAAATTAAATATTTCTTTCAAATGATTTAGAAGTACAAATTCTCTTTCATCTAAATTCACTAAATCAACTGTTGCTCCAGCTAAATTAGGTGTTGCGGGTGCAACATGAAGTCCTTCTAAATTAGTTGCGAGTATTATGTTTTTTAAGCTTATTGGTCCTGGAATTAAGACTTCGTACATTCCAGCATCAAGTTCTTTATAATTAATCCCCAAACCCGAAGAAGCATTACCCTGAGAGTCTAAATCAACTATCAGAACTCTTTTCCCAAAATAAGCTAAATAAGCCGCGAGATTTATCGTGGTTGTTGTTTTTCCTACTCCGCCCTTTTGATTTACAATTGCTATTACTTTTGACATATATTATTGTCTTAATTATAGCAAAAGAAAGACAATAAGAAAACAAAACATTGACTAATTAGCTTTTTTAATCTACAATAATTTTCATTGAAATAGAAAAAATTAGCCGAAGTGGCGGAACTGGTAGACGCGCACGACTCAAAATCGTGTCTTGTTTCAAGGTGAGGGTTCGAGTCCCTCCTTCGGTACCATCAAGTTTAGCTTGATACCAATCATTGCAATTTAGTTAAAATTAGTGTATTCTTATTAAAACGACGCGGGGTAGAGCAGTCCGGCAGCTCGCCAGGCCCATAACCTGGAGGTCGTGGGTTCAAATCCCGCCCCCGCTACCAAAAAAATTGAAAGTCTTTTATATTATGAGGCAGGGTAGCTCAGTTGGTTAGAGCGCGGGACTCATAAGCCCGAGGTCGCGGGTTCGATCCCCGCCCCTGCTACCAATTAACTAGCACTTATTCGAGTGTTTTTTTATTTTTTATCTGCTATAATTATTACATAATTTTAAGATTATGTTTTTAACAGTACATGCAGTAGCATCCCTTACTACACTAAAAATTAGCTCAAATCCAATAATACTTCTTGGATTAAATTTTTTACTTCACTATGTATTAGACAGTATTCCCCATGGCGATTGGGGTACTATGAAAGGATTTAAAAATACCATAGTTAATTACATAATACTCTTTATATCTGATATGTTTTTTGTTATATTAGTGTGTTTTCTTTATATAAAATCAAATCCCGTTAACACTATAAATGTTTTATGTGCAATAATGGGCTCCATATTGCCAGATATATTATGGGGATTATATGATCTTACAAAATTAAAATTTCTAAAAATATTTGTAAACATTAATCACTTTGCACATCAAATATTGGGATTTCAAGAAGAACAAAGACTTTATTTTCTTACACAAATATTAATTATTATAATTTCTTTAATAATTATTTATTAAACAAAAAAACAGATCAAAAATCCGACCTGTTTTTTGTATTGAAATTTACTTTGAAATTGCTCCAACTGGACAACTAGATATTACATCATCAATATTACATTCACATTTGCAATCATCTCCACACGAGCATTCTGCTTTTCCGTCATCACCGATCACAAAACAATCTCCGCACATTGCTACGCATGTTCCACATGCTACGCACTTTTCTTTATCTACTTTTGGCATAAAATTTTATAGTTAATTGTTATTTGTTAATAGTATAATAATAATTCTTTTTAAAATTTTATTCAATGCTTAGTCTTTTGCAATTACAAGTCCCCAGATCTCCCCTGCATTATTATTTTTTAAAGTTTGTGCAATTTCGTTTACTGTAGCTCCTGTCGTATAAATGTCGTCTATTATAATAATATTTCTACCACTTACAATTTTATCATTAGACAAAGCAAAAGAGTTTTTTAAATTAATTAATCTTTGCTCTCTGTTTAATTTTGCTTGTTGGGTTGTATGTCTTGTTTTGATTATTAAATTTGGAAAAAACTCATAATTAAAATACTTTGAAAACTCACTAGCTAAAAGTTTTGCCTGATTATAACACCTTAGATTAAATCTTTTTTTAGAAAGTGGCGCACAAACTACAATTGGATTTGAAACCTTATCAATCTCATTTTCGTATTTTCTTATCATAAGTTTTGATAGTGGAAAACATAAATCACTTATATATTTATACTTATAAAAATGAACAAGTTTTTTGATCAAGTTATTTTTATAAGATGCACATATCAAAACCTTATTAACTGTTTGCGGATTAACACGCTCTCCATCATAATCCTCTATTTTTGATAAACAATTTTCACACACCAAAGTGTCAGGCATCCCACAACCAAGACATTCTTTTGGAAACAATACATTTAAAATGTAATTTATTAATTTTTTTAACATACTGATTGTTTGGGAATTTTGCATGTTTTCCCGTATAGGCATTGCAATACAATGCCCATACAATACGGAACACGCAAAATTCCCCTTAATAATAAAAGATCGCACAAAATTGGCGACCCTTTATATTTAAAACCTATCACTATATTTACAATTTTGCAATAGTTATCTGATTATTCAAAATATCGACATAAATACTATCTCCTAATTTTATTTTATCTGCTAAAATTTGATTTGCTATATTATTTTCTATTTTATCAGAAATAAATCTTCTAATTGGTCTTGCACCCATTTGAGGATCAAAAGAATTTTTTGCTATAAATTTATAAACAGATGATTTTACAATTAATACTATTCCCTTATCTTTAATCCTGCTTATTAATTCTTTCATCTGAAGTTTTGCAATTTCACTCATTGAGACAATATCAAGTGGTTTAAAAACTAAAGTTTTATCAATTCTATTTATAAATTCTGGATTAAAAAAATTATTTAATGATTCAATTGTCTTTTTTTCTAAATGTTTAAATTCATCAGCCAAAACTTCTTTTTTTGTATCACTATCAACATCAAAACCCATAGATGCTTGCCTATTAAATTGTTCATTTCCAATATTTGATGTCATTATTATTATTGTATTTTTAAAATTTATCATTCTTCCTACTGCGTCAATTAAATATCCTTCATCAAGTATTGGGAGAAGTAAATTAAATATATCTGGATGTGCTTTTTCTATTTCATCAAACAAAATTATTGAATATGGTTTTATTCTTACAGAATCTGTAAATCTGTTTGAATCTTTGTATCCCACATATCCAGCTGGGGATCCAATTAATTTTGACACATCAAATTTCTCAGAAAATTCAGACATATCAACCCTGATTAGTGCTTTTTCATCGCCATAAATATCACGAGCTAAAACTTTTGCTGTTTCAGTTTTTCCTACACCACTAGGTCCTAGGAATATAAAAGAGGCAAGTGGTTTATTTGGATTTGAAAGTCCTGCTTTTGATCTTTTTATATATTGTGAAATAGAATTTATAACCTCCTCTTGACCTATAATTTTTTTAGAAATAATATTTTCTAAATTTACTAATTTTGATTTTTCTGATTCAAGTAAATCCTCTACTGGAATATTAAGTGAATGTGAAATAATTTCTGCAATGTTTTTCTCTGTAATTTCTCCAATAAATACAATTTCCTTTTGTTCTGATTTTAATTTATTTAATTCTTCTATAATTTTATCTTCATTTTGTTGAAAAACAATTGCTCTTTCATAATCATCCTCGGATATTGCTTTTTCTTTTTCTTTTATTGCAATACTCAAACTATTTTTTAATTCAAATGATTTTTTGATATTTACATCTTTTGAATTTATTACCTTAAATTTAGAAGCAGCTTCATCTATTAAATCAATTGCTTTATCAGGAAGAAATTTCTCTGGCATATAGCGCTGAGACAAAATTACCGCTGATCTAATAGCAGAGTCAGTAATTTTTACATTGTGATATTTTTCATAGTGATCGCGAAGCCCTGTGATAATTTCTTCGGCCTCAATTGCGTTTGGCTCATCAATTATAATTGGTTGAAAACGTCTTTCAAAAGCTGGATCTGATTCTATATATTTTTTGTATTCAGTTACAGTTGTTGCTCCTATTACTTTTAGATCTCCTTTTGCTAATTCTGGCTTTAGCATATTTGCAGCATCAAGCTGTCCCCCACTTGCTCCCATTCCAACAAGAGTATGAATTTCATCAATAAACAAAATTGTATCATCATCATTTTTCGCATCATCAATAATTTTCTTTAGACGCTTTTCAAATTCTCCTCTATACATAGTGCCTGATATTATAGCTCCCAAATCAATTGCAATAATTTTTTTGTTAAGTAGTATATCAGGAACATCAGCACTTAATATTTTCTTTGCAAGTCCTTCTACAATTGCAGTTTTTCCAACTCCTGGTTCACCAAGCAAAATTGGGTTATTTTTTGTACGTCTACATAAAATTTGAATTAACCTATCTATTTCTTTTTCACGTCCGATTACTGGATCAATTCTTTTTTGTGCTTCACTAGAAGTTAACTCAACTGTAAATTGAACTGGATTTGGGTCACTCATCATTCCTGTGCCTAGCATCATTTTTTCTATTATATTTACATTTGATAAACTATCATCTATTATTTCTGAAAATTTATTTGTACTTACTAAAACTCCTTCTATTGTTTTTATAAGCTCAGATTTATCAATTTTTAATTTTTTTAAAAAATTATTGATTTCTATATTTTCCGATTTTATAACTGCACATAATAAATGTTCTGTGCCAATGTATTTATGTTTATACTGATATGCAATATTTACTGATTTTTCAATAATTTTCTGACACTCTTCTGAAAATACAGGAATTTTTTTATTTTCTGTGCCCAATACGGATTCAACTCCTAATTTTGTAACTTCTAATTTTAGATCTTCTGATTTTATATCAAAATCTTTTATAATTTGTTCTGCGATACATCCTTTTTCATTTGAAAGCTCATAAAAAATTTCCCAGATATTTATCTCAGATTGATTTAGTGTCATAGCCAAATCCTGTGATCTTACAAGCACATTTTTAAGCTTTTTTGAAAACTTATTAAAAATGTTTTTTATGTTTTCTTGCATAATGTAATTATATCATTAAGGCTATTTATCTTAAAACATCTTATTTAAATTGTAAATAGCAAAAATAATAAAAAAATAACGCCACTTATAATGACGTTATAATTTATAAAAATAGTAATATCCTACAAAAGTCCAACTAACTTCTTTATTTCTTTCATATTAGCCTCAGCAATTGCTTGTGCTTTCTTTCTTCCATCCTCTAATATTTTTAAAACTGATTTTTTATCATTTTCATACTTTTTTCTTCTTTCACGAATTGGCTCTAAATGTTTATTTATAATATCAGCTAAAGTTGATTTCAACTCGGAATATTTCAAAATTCCATTATGATAATCAACATTAAATTTTTTTGCAGTTTTCTCGTCTGCTAACAACTCTAACATTGTAAATAAATTATCAACTCCAGGTGACATTCTACCGCCTTTAACTGGACCAATATCAGTAATGGCTGACATTAACTTTTTTGTAACAACTTCTTCTGAATCATTTATAAGCAAACAATTTTTTTCTCCCATTGATTTACTCATTTTTCTGTTTGGATCTTGAAGTGACATTATTCTTGTTCCTTTTGTATAAAGTGGATTTACTTTTTTAAAATATTCTCCGAATTTGTTATTGAACTTCTTTAAAATTATATTAGTAAGTTCTAAGTGTTGTGTCTGATCTTCTCCCACTGGAACAAACTCTGATTTATAAAGCAAAACATCTGCTGCCATGAGTACTGGATAATCTAAAAGTCCCATATTTAGGTTTGAAATATTTTTTCTTGCTTTGTCTTTATACTGAGTCATTCTCTCTAATTCTGAAACAGGAACAATTGTATTTAGTATCCAACACAATTCACTATGCTCAGGAACCCGAGATTGCAAGAATAAAATTGATTTTTTTGGATCAATTCCAAGAGACAATAAATCAATTGCATTACTAATAATTTTTTCCTGATATGATTTCGGATCATAATCAATTGTCATTGCGTGTAAATCAACAATTGAATAAATACAATTATATTCACCGCTATTTTGTAAATCTACCCAATTTTTAAGTGCACCAAGATAGTTTCCAATGTGAAATTCTCCTGTTGGCTGTGCGCCTGAAAATAATGTTTTTTTATCCATATTCTTATCTATTAAATTATTACTTTATTATTCTATAATAATTATACCTCAATAACAACTGGCAAAACCATTGGCCTTCTTTCTGTTTCCTGGAATAAAAATTTACCAAGCTCATCTCTGATTTTATTTTTCAAATACATATCATTTTGAGCTGTTTTTAGATTGTGTTGTTTTGTAAGTTTTCTAACTTTTTCTCTTGTTTTCTCTATTAAATCTTTATTTTCTTTCATATATACAAACCCGCGAGAAATAATATCTGGTGAGTGAACAAGTTCTCCAGTTTTTGAAGAAATTGTTGCAATTGCTACTATCATACCATCCTCTGACATTTGTTTTCTGTCACGAAGAACAATATTTGAAATATCTCCAACTCCCAGTCCATCTACAAAGACATAATCAGCATTTACTTTTTTGTTTGTTAATTTTCCGCCAAGTTTTGTAAATTCCATTACTTGGCCATTATCAGCTATAAAAATATTTTCAATCTTCATTCCACACTCCTGAGCAATCTTTGAATGCAAATGTAGAAATGAATGATTTCCCTCTATTGGAATAAAATATTTTGGTTTTACAAAATTTATCATTAATTTCAAATCTTCTTTTTTTGCGTGTCCTCCGGCATGAATATCCATCATCTGATAATGAATAACATCTGCTCCTTGACGATATAAATTATCTTTTAATCTCTGAACAGCTCTTTCGTTTCCAGGAATAACAGATGATGAGAAAATAACAGTATCACCTTTTTCAATTTTCAAAAATCTATGTTCTTTATTTACAATACGCATAAGCACTGCTTTATCCTCACCTTGAGCACCAGTACAACATATCACAATTCTATTGGCTGGATATTCTCTAAGTTGTTTATCTGTAATTAATAAATCTTTTTTATAACTTAGATATCCTAATTGATGAGCAATTTCAACATTTGTTTTCATACTATAACCATCAATTAGAATTTTTTTATTTAATTTTTCACACGCCTCAAAAACTTGCTGTAATCTATTTAGAAGCGATGAAAAAGTTCCAATTATTGCACGACCTGGAACATTTTTTATTATTTCAAATAAATTTGTTTCAATTTCTGATTCACTTATCTGATGCCCTGGTTGAGATGCATTTGTTGAGTCAGACATAAGCGCTAAAACATTCTGATTTCCCAAATTTGCAATTTTATCAACTTCTGGCATATTAATTTTTGGACCATCAAAATCAAGTTTGAAATCACCACTATGAACAATCTTCCCAAGTGGAGTATCAATTATAAGACCAACTGATGCTGGAATATTGTGACTCACTGCAAAAAATGTAACCCTGAAGACTCCAAGATGCAAAACATCACTTGTTTTAACTGATTTTAAATTTAGTGGTGCAATATCTTTAAATTCTTCTTCTCTTTTTTTAATAATTCCAAGTGTCAGTGGGGTTCCATAAATTGTTGGATTTCCAATACGTGGTGCTAGATATGGAATTGCTCCAATATGATCCAAGTGACCATGAGTAATTACAATCCCTCTTATATTTTTTTCTTTTCCTTTCAAATATTCAATATTTGGAATAACGAGATCTATCCCGGGCATGTCTTCTTCTGGAAAGGAAACACCCATATCAACTATGATAATATCTTTTTCATATTCTAAAATTGTCATATTTCTTCCGACCTCTTCATTTCCACCCATTACCATGATTTTTAATTTTCCATGATCAAAAGTTTTTGTATCTTCTGAAGATGCTAAACTTCTTTGATCCTTTTTAACTGTTTTCTTGGGACTTACATGATAACGCATTGATTGTTTTCTAATTTTTCTAACATTCATATTTTTATGTCTCGAGTGAAGTCCCGAACAAAGTTGAGGGACGAATCGAGAGATTCTTTTCCCGATTTTCTAGCTAGGCTTGATCATCGAGATTGTTTTTGTTTAATTTTTTTTAAATTTTTTAATATATTTTTTATCATTTTAATATAAATGATAAAAAATAAAAGAAGTATTTATATGGCTTATTAAAATCTACATAAAATTATATATAGGAGAAATAATTCTCCATCTGAGTCGAGTTAAACTCGATAAGCTGGATAATTATTTTTTTGATGAAAATATTAATTTATATCTTATATACCAATCTTCTATATTCCAAAATCTATCTGATGGGGTATATATAAACTGCGAACTAAATCCTTTTACTTTTTTATTTAATGGGTAGTTATATGGGGCATCAAATAAAAATATTGCATAAACATTATCTTTTATAATTTTTTGAAAATTATTGTACTTTTCTTTCCTCTCGTCATATGACTCTGTTTTTCTTGCTTCTTCAAGTATTGAATCGATACTAGTATCTGAGAAAATACTTAAATTAAATCCAGTCAATCCAATTTGAGATGAATGCCAAAATATATAAGGATCCATATCATATGATAAAGCCTGACTATATAACAAAATTTGATAATTTCTTGGCTGTATTGTATCTGCTAATATCTTTTGTTTATCTATCGTTTCAACCTCAACTGAAATTCCAATTTTTGACCATTCATCTTTTATCAACTGTGCAAGTATTATATAGTCTGGATTATCTACTGTGGTAATTTTTATTTGCATTTTTGCGTCACCTTTTTTCAAATCTCCATTATCAATCTTCCATCCTGATTCAGATAAAAGTGATTTTGCTTTTTCTGCGTCATATTCATCGCGTTGTTTATCTATCATTTGATCCATTGGTCCATATGCAATATAATCGGACAGACCAATTTGTTTTGCTATTTCATCTTTGTTTAAAGAAAGAAGGAGTGCTTGTCTAATTTTTTTATCTTTTAAAAAATCTAATTTTTTGGAATTAAAGAATAGTGCTGAATATCTTGGCATTTTTACTTGTTGTAGATTAAAGTGTCCCAGGTCTTTAATTTTTTGTGCTGTCTCATTTGGAATATAATTCAAACTTAAAATTTTAGAGGCCTTTAGTGCTTCAAGTGCCTGATCAAAGTCAGTATAAAATTTAAAGGAAATTTTATCTATATATGGCTTTTCTCCATAGAAATTATCAAATTTCGAAAGTGTATATTGCTTTATATATCCATCTGAATCTTTTTTTATTGAATAAAATTCATATGGTCCACTTCCAACGGGCTTTTTATTAAGCTCCGAAAGTGTTGCATTTCCTGACGCTATATCTTGCCACAAATGAGTTGGTAAAATTCCAAAGGTTAGTGTTTTCAAAAAAATTGGTAATGGTTCTTCTAAAATTAGTTTAAATGATTTATCTGAAATTTTCTCAAATGAAACACCGTCAAATGTTTTATAGAGCGGACTATTAAAATATAGGTTTTGAATTGCATAAAGCGTAAACCCTATATCATCTGATGTCATATTAACACCATCATGAAAAAAAATATTATCTTTCAAATTGAATGTGTATGTTTTTTTATCATCTGATATGGAATAATCGCTCACTAAATCATTTTCTAACTCACCCATAGTATCAATCTTAAAAAGTCCAGAAAAAATTAATTTTGATATATCTCTATCAACATCATTATTTTGACTTAAAACCGGATTTAGATATTCTATGTTTCCTATAAGTCCCTCGGTATATTCCCCACCATTAATTGGTGAATATGTCGTATATGTTAAAAATGTTCTGTATACAAGAAAGCACAAAGATAAAATGCCAAGAGTCAAAAAAATAAAAAAAATTCTTTTTTCTCTGGCCTTCATAAAGTGACCCACATGTAATAACTGATGGAAGCTTGGTCTTTTTTTATCAGATAAATTTGAAATTAACTTATGATCAGCATCATGTTTAATTTTAAAAATATCAAAAACAAAAATTTTTGATTTAGTAAAAACAAAATTTAGTCTTTTAAGAATTCTTTGACTAATTCCAAAAATTAATTTCTTCACGTTTTTCTATATAAAGTTTTAAAGAGTTTAAATAAATATCGTAGTAAGGCATAATGCTATGAATAATATACCCAAAACTATAGTTGAATTGAATATAAATTTTTCTGCACCTCTTTTAACCTGAAAAATAGTACTCGATCCTCCAAAAACAGAAGAAAGCCCACCTCCACGAGATTGCATTAAAATAGATATAATGAGTAGTATTCCCACTACTATTTGTGATATATATATAAGTTTCATATATGTTTATGATATAATATTAGCATATCTAACCAATTTCGTCAAATATAGCAATAAAAATGATAAAAATTAACAAATTAATATATTCAAAAAGAAAAACTCTTTGTATAGAAATATCAAAAAATGGAGAGCTTATAATAAGATCTCCAAAAAATTTAAGCCAAAAAAATATAGAAAAATTTGTTAATCAAAAATCTAGCTGGATAAATAAAAAACTAGCACAAAGAAAAAATCACATATTAAAAACTCAAAAATTTCTAGAACAAAACCTAGGCAATTTATCAAAAAAATATGCACATGAAATAATATCAAAAAAAGTTACTGAATTATCCTCCACATATGGCCTAAAATATAATATAATTAAAGTAACGAATGCAAAGACACGATGGGGATCGTGTAGCTCAAAAAATAACTTAAATTTTACTAAAAAAATTGCCATATTGCCAGTTGATATAATGGAATATATCATAATTCACGAATTAGCCCACACAAAAGAAAAAAATCATGGAAAAAACTTCTGGATAATAATTAAAAATATTATCCCTGATTATAAAAATAAAATTAAATGGTTAAAAGAGCACCAGCACATACTTATATCGGATTTATAGTTGTCTTTTTGTTTTTCTTATTCATAAAAACCTGCTCTGCTCAAGATGACTACAGAGGAACACTTATATCTTCTAATGACAGGGCTGTTTTTTATATTGGAAATGATAATAAAAAATATAATTTTTTGGATGACGAAACTTATTCGAGCTGGTTTGATAAATTTGATTATATAAAGTTGGTTGATAAAAGCACTGTAGATTCTTTTGAACTAGGTGGAATGGTAAGGCACAAGCCTGGAAAATACGAAAATCTAAATATTATCCTAACAACTGGAACGATAGCAAAAAACATTAATACAAATGGGTACTATTACATAGAAAATGGTCTCAAAAGACCATTTTTGAGTGCTCAAGCTTTTCTAGACAATGGATTTGATTTTGATAATTATGTTGAAACAGATTTATCAAATTATGAAGATGGCTTAATTATAGATAAAAAAGAAGACTCTCTTAGAAATTTTTCAAAATTTAGCATTCCACTTATAAAAAATTATGATTCCGATTATGATGGATTATTTGATTATGATGAACATTATTTTTATTACACAAAATATAATGAAAAAGACACGGATAAAGATAAAATATCAGATGGAGATGAAATAAAAAAAAATATGTCCCCTATTTATAAAAATAAAAAATTAATTGAAGTAGATTCTGATGGCGACGGATTAAATGATTTTTTTGAACTTGCATATAAAATTGATTTAAAAAATCCTGACTCTGATGGAGATTCATACAAAGATGGTGAAGAATTCAAAAATGGCTATGATCCATCAACAAGCGATAATGAAAAACACGAAAAACTAATAAAAGTAAATTTAAAAACTCAATACCTGGAGTATTACTATGGGGATAAACTGCTTGACTCGTTTTACATATCAAGTGGAATAAGAGGAATGGATACTCCGGTCGGGGAATTTAAAGTATTAAATAAAGTTCCCTCAAAACAATATGGTGGAACTGGGTATGACTTTTATTATCCAAATACAAAATGGAACCTACACTTCACAACTAAAAAATATAGATATTATATCCATGGTGCATATTGGCATAATAATTTTGGGAAAAAAATGAGCCATGGTTGTGTTAATGTATCATACGATGACATGGAAGCACTCTACATGTGGGCTGACATTGGAACAAAAATTATAATAAAATCTAACTAAATTTAGCAAAATAAAAAAATCCAAGTTCTGGATTATCAATCTGCAATATTTTAAATAATAAAATTAATCTTTAAAGGTTATTTTTTTATTCCAAATAAATCCAACAAAACCAACAATCAAAACTGAAATAATATAGGCAATTGCATAATGAGTTTTTATTTTTTCAACGAAAAAAGCCATAATAAAAAAATTTATAGAAACCCCTATAAAATAAATAAAAACATAAGAAGTAATTTGCATTCTAATTCCAAAAAATCCTCTTTTCTTAAAAACAAAAAATCTTCTAAAAATAAAAGTAAAAACAGATCCAAATGTAAAAACCAAAAGCGATGCAATTAAATACCAAAAATGAAAAATCTCAACAAAAATGAAAAGCAATCCTATTTCTATAATATTTGATATTCCGCCCACAAAAGAATAACCAAAAAAATGAATTCCAGTTTTTATTGAAAAAAATTTATCCTGTTTTTCAGGTTTATTCGAAATTTCGTCTGTCATTTTATTTTGCTACTTTAAACTGAATTAATTTATTGAAGAAATAATTCCTGGATTTATAAGAATTATAATTCCTAAAACTATAAGAAATATTCCGCTAATTAATTTTACTATTCCTAAATTTTTTTCTGAAATTACTGTAATTTTTAAGCTATATAGTGCTATAAAAAGTATAACTAACTGGTCTAAAACATAAAAGAATATATAAACTAGAATATATAAATAATAAGTTAGGGGTGGTAAATTATATGTTGTTAAAATTTTTGTATATGCCATTGGAAATCCAAGAGAACAAAAGAGTTCAATAGTATTCACTCCTGCGGCAAGCATCGCAACAATTGGAATTGCAACCCAAATAGATACGGAACTTTTTCCAACAGCTGACATTTTTGAAAATATTTTTCTTTGGAGCTTCGTGATTAAACTTTCTTTTTTATTTTCTGGCGTATCACAAATTTTACAAACTATTTTCACAATATACTCTCTCAATAAAGTAAAACCAAAAAACATTACAAGAAGAGCTATTATAATAGAAGCAATTTTTATATAAGAAATAAACATGAACAAATTAAGCCAAGCAGAAATAAACATAAAATAAACAAGGCCAGAAACAAAAACAAACGTCCCACCAATTATTAATACTCTTTTTCTATCCCCCGTTCCAACCAAAACTGCAAGTAAAAATGCAAGTGCCATAAGAGCACAAGCATTAAATCCATCTAAAAATCCAAAAATAGAACTAAGTAAAAAAGGATGAATTCCAGAAACACTAATTGTTCCAAGTAGAGGAATTTTAATTTGTTCTTTTTTTGAAATTCCATCAAGTTGTTTATCACATTTTTGATCTATTACTGGCTTTTTACATTCTGCTACATATTTTGTAATTTTTGATTCTAAATTAATTGCAGTATCTTTATCAAAACCCAAAAAATACTCATTATTTATAAATGTAATAGGAACCATTCCATACTCTTGATTTGAAACATTATATTTTTTGTAATATTCCTCTAGTTTCTCTACATTTTCTTGCTTTGTTATATCATATCTATTTACAACTAATTCTGGAAATTTGGGTTGTATCTCATCAAAAAATTTTCTCTCAGCAGTACAGTGTGAACATGTTGGAGAATAAAAAAGGTCCACCTCAACTTTGTTTGTTTGTGCGTATGAAAAAATTGGAAATATTAACGAAAATATAAAAACAAATAAAAATGTTCTTAAAAATTTCATATTTAATTAGAATTTATTATTTCAATTATCTCTTGTTTTCTTACAATTCCATTTTTTCTAGTAATCTCTTCACCAGAATCATTTAAAAATATAAATGTCGGGACTTTGTTTATACTATACTTCGATTTTATTTCTTCATCTTTATCATAGTTAAAAATTTCCATATTAACTTTTGGAAAAGACTTTTGAATTTCATCCCAAATTGGTTTCATAAAAATTACACACTCAGGACACCAATCTGCTTCAATTCTTAATATTTTCATTTATTTCAAATTAAGAGTTTCTGCGTCCTTCCATGAATCAATATGTGGAATACTTGAATCAAATGTTTGATATGAAGTAAATTTCTTGTCTGATAAAGTTAATATATATACTGCTCCTCTTTCTTTATCTGGGCCATATCCAATAGCGATAGCAACTTTTGATGAATCGAGAGAAAACTTAAAATTTCCAAATTGCATATCAGATCCAGAAACAGGTAATTTAAATTTGGAATCTTTTAATGTTTCTAAATTTTTTACTATAAATTCATTATTATCTTCTGCATTTATCTTATAAACGGCTGATTTAGCATCCCCAGATATATCTATATCTGTTATAAGTAATGCCTCTTCTGAATTAGAAAACATACTTTCTATTTCTGAATCTTCTAAATTAATTCTATAAAAACCTGAGTATTTACCATATAATGTATATCCTCCAACTCCTTCTGGTTTAAACGCAAAATAAACATAATTTTTGGTTGTTTTTAAAACATCTGGATTACCATGAAAACATCCTTTTACCGTTTTGGTTATATTTTGATCATTAAATGCAGAAATATTAATTTTTGTTTCTCCGTTTATCATACTAAATTCAGAAGCACAATTTTCTATTTGAATCTGAGCTTGTGGAATTTGTTCGAATTTAAAAGTAGAGACTATTTTTTCCATATCAGTTCTTAATGATTCTACAAGTGATTGTTCTGCGTCTTTATGGAAACTAAACGCAAAAATATAATTTTCATTTTCTGTTAGTTTGATTGGTTTGTAGTATTCTAATTTTTGTGATTCCTCCCATTTGTCTTTATTTATCATTGCAATATTAAAAACTGGGCTATCTTCTTCAAAATAAAAATCCGCTGAATCAAACTTTCCGGTGTCAATTGACAACTGTCTTTCTTCTACAAAATACTTAGTCCAGGATTTAGGAATTAATAAACTAAATCCATATTGCTCGTTATAATATTTTGTTCCCTCTTGTTGTGTTTGCACTCCAGAATTTACAACATTTTGTAATTGATCTAATTGATTTTGAAGTGCTAAAATTTGTTTTTGTGATTCTTCTAGCTCTTCTTTGTTTTTATTTAGTATTCTTTGTTGACCAAAAAATACAATTCCACCAACAAATATTGCTGTTATGATAAGTGCAAATACTACAGCTGCTGGTTTTGGTCCAGTTTGTTTTATCACAACTGGAGCTATGTCCTGTGTTTTTTTAGCTCTTGGCATATATTTTTTTGTCCCGTCAAGCTCTGCTTGATAACGAGATTACTTAATTATTATTTAAATTTCTTTTAGAATTAATCATTTGTTGAATTCCTGCTCTACTTTTTTCAAACTCTGCATCTTTCTTATCTTGTTTCCTATTAGCCATATATAAAATTCCGCTTGCTATTATAATAGCAGTAATTACAATTAAAATAAATACCCTGGCGTTTATAAATCTTTCTTTAAAAATATTCATAAAATTGTTAAATAATTTAAAATTTAAGCAATACAACAAACGATATCCCTATTACAAAAAAAACAAAATGAAGAAGACCTTCTTTTAATTTTGGATGGCTTTTTATTTCTGGAATTAAATCAGATGATGCAATATAAATAAAACTTCCCGCAGCAAATGGCAACAAAAAGAAAATATCTTCTTCACTAACAAAAAAATAAGATACTATTCCACCAAGCACAACAGAAAGAGAAGATAAAAAATTAAAAACCAACGCTTTTGTTTTTTTCCAACCACCGTGAATAAGCACTCCAAAATCACCTAACTCCTGCGGAATTTCATGTAGCATAACCACAGTCCATGTTGTTATTCCTAATTTGATATCAAAAATAAACGAAGAAGCAATAATAACTCCATCTATAAAATTATGAATAGTATCAGCGATTATGACTAAATACGTAAATGATTCCTTGTGTTCTGAGGGGGCCTTGTGACAGTGATGCCAATGTATAAACTGCTCTAATAAAAAAAATGTTGAAAATCCTATAACAACATAAAGAAAAACATTATTATTTAAACCAAAAAATTCAATTGATTCAGGAATTAAATGAAAAAATGCTCCGCCAATAAGTGCTCCTGCTGAAAGTGCAACAAGCAATAGAATAATTTTTTTTAAAAATTTCTCATTAAAAAAAAGTGTCATTACACCTATTATGGAAACGAATGATAGGCTTAATGTAGAAATTATTATCCAACTAAAAACACTCATAATTTAATCCATAAGTTAATTATATCTAAATAATTTTTTCCTATTCTCTTTATTGCGACATCTCTTGTGATTTTGTTTTTATAAAAATCTTTTATAGGTTCTAAAAATATTGTTCTCCCTACTGCGAATCCAATTATTTCTTTAAATCCCTTGGCTGATTTAATCCATTTTTTGAGCATTTCTTTTGATTCTCCCCGACCAAGCATTATAATTTTAGGATTATTAGAATAAATTTTTATTGATTTTATGATCTTACTCCAATCTGATTTTTTTTCATAGCCCTCTATTTTCCAAATCTCAGGAAAAATTTTATATGATAAAATTTCGCTCACTGCTCTTTCTGTAAAAAAAGATTTATTTTTTGTATTTGGAGTTAGGAGTTCTAATAATAAATCAAATTTATTTTTTTTACAAAAATCATATAGAATCTTCATTTTCTCTAATTGAATTTTATTACTTTTTTTATAGTCATATCTTATTAAAATTTTCACAAAACTTGGTTTAAATTTTAATATATGTTTTTTAAAATCTTTTCCATATTCAAAATCGAAAACATCTTGTCCGCTTTTTTCTGTAGATACAGATAAAATTATTTTTTTCTTTTTTGCATCTCTTATAATATTTTCTCCATAACACTCATCTATCAAAACACCCATGAATTGTTTAAATTTTGAATTCTTATATGCATATAAAAAACCATCATAAATAACTTTTTTTATATTTGATATTGTTTGTTTTCCATTTTTATCAACTTTTTTATTAAATCCCAAAAGATTAACAAAAAAACTTCTATGATCAAATGGTAAAATAAATAAATACTTTTTGTTAAACATATGGTACTTGTCCCGCTTTGCGGGATAGATTATTTTATTAATTTCACTAAATTAATTCCCTTCATTTGGGAACCTGGTTTCAAATTTAAAAACGATAAAACAGTTGGTGCTATATCTGATAAAACTCCTGAGATGTCCATTTTATACATATTTTCAGAGGACACTTTAGTTCCCTTACCTTTAAATTCATTATTAACAATTAAAAATGGAACTGGAAAATTACTATGCT
>CAYLQO010000011.1:0-23925 GCA_964386425.1 uncultured Gammaproteobacteria bacterium
TATTTAAAAATATGTTGATGAATTTTGCAAAATATATATATAGAAAATATCCGGGTGGATGTGGTTGGTGACGAGATATATCAAAATTATCCATTCCCATTGCAAGTTGTACCGCATCCCAATCAAATAAATAGCTACTTATAAAAGGGATTCTTAATATAATGAGAAATGCTGAAAGCGTGATTATCGGAAATATTTTTTTCATAGGTGGGTTGATTTTTTGTTATAAAGTAGATAGTATAGATATATTGATTAATATATTAATTTTACACTTTTTATGATAAGAATGCTACTGAAAATACTAAGAGTTAAGAGCGAAAAACGTGATCATGCGCGACTTAGAATATATGAAATGATGCCTGGTTTTGCGGCTTGGTTTACTTTGATTTTCTGTGTTGCACTTTCCTTAATTAAACCAATTTGGGGAATTTATTTTATTATAGTACTTGATGTTTATTGGGTTATAAGAATTTGGTATTTATTTATTTTTCTTTTTAGTTCATGGATTAAATACATGAAAAGTAAAAAGATTGACTGGAGGACAAAAAGATTAAATTGTAAAAATTGGGAAAATTATATTCATTTAATAGCTCTTCCAACATACAAAGAACCGTATAATGTTGTAAAAGATACATTTGATAAATTAATAGAAGCTGATTATGAAAAAGATAAGATGATTATAGCGCTTGGTGGAGAAGAAGGTGACAGAGAAAATTTCTTAAACATTGCCAGTAGAATTAAATCTGAATTTGATGGAAAATTTAAAGATATAATAGTAACAGTTCATCCAAGAGGTATATCTGGAGAAATTCCAGGAAAGGGTTCAAATATGTATCACATAGGAACAGAAATGTATAAATATTTTTTAGAAAAAAATATTGATATTTCAAAGGTTATAATTTCAATGTTTGATATAGAAACTTGGCCAGATAAACAATATTTCAATTGTTTGACTTACAAATATTTGACCATGGATAATCCAGAAAGATATAGTTATCAACCCCTAGTATTATTTAATAACAATGTTTGGAAATCAAATCCTATTGTAAGAGTCGTGGCGCATTCAACAACTTATTGGCTTTTAACTGATTTGTCTCGAAGTGAAAGATTATTTACTTTTTCTTCTCATAGTATGAGTTTCAAGGCACTTGTTGAAGTAGGGTTTCATCCAAGAGATATTGTAACAGAAGATACTCGTATATTTTTACATGCTCTAAATCATTATAATGGTAATTATAAAGTTTGTCCTATGTATACACCTGTTTCAATGCAAACAGTTGATGTTGGAAATTTTTTTGAATCAATGAAAAATCAATATATTCAAATTAGACGTTGGGGTTGGGGAGTAGAGCATTTTCCATGGATGATGACTCGTCTCGTGCCAAATAAAAAAATTCCTTTTTCACAGAAATTTAAATATTTATTTAATCAAGCTGAGGGGACTTATAGTTGGGCAACATTGCCAATATTAATTCTTATAATGGGAAGATTGCCAATTTTTATTGCTGATATGAGAATCCACTATAATGTAATGATTCATAATGCCCCAGTTATATTAGAATATATAATGCAATTTGGAATGATTGGAATATTTGCCGTGGCTTTTTTAAATTTCTTCTTTTTACCAAAAAAGCCAAAAAATATTTCCTGGCTTGTTTATCCAATTATGATTGTACAATGGGTTTTATTTCCATTTACAATGATACTTTTTGGCTCTATTCCTGCACTTGAAGCACAGACAAGACTTTTAATTGGTGGAAAATATAGATTAGGATTTCAAGTAACAAAGAAAACTTAATTTAAAATATTACCAAGGAAATTTTTATAACCGTTTATAAAAGAGTTTATATCACAACTTGATCTACCTTCAAGTTGTACTTTTTTTAATTCTAATAATCCATTTTTACATTGAACAAAAATTTTATTATCTTCAGTAAATATTTTTCCGATTTTATTTTCCGTATTTTTATCTATATAATCAGCTGAAATAATTTTTAATATTTTTCCATTGAATTTTGTATAAGCCCCTGGCCACAATTCAAAAGCACGAATTTTATTATAAATACTTTTTGCATCTGTTTCCCAGTCTATGATTCCATCATTTTTTTCAATCATTTTTGTAATTGATTTTTTGGTTTCATCTTGGGGTTCGGGTTTTATTTCAGCACTTAGATATTTTTCTAAATTTTTTAAAAGTAGTTTAATTCCCAGGCTAAATAATTTTTCACTAAGCTTTGAATAAGTATCGTCTCTTTCAATATTTATTTTTTCTTGAACTATAATAGGTCCCGCATCCATTTTTTTTGATAACAGCATTACGCTAACTCCGGTTATTTGTTTTCCTTTTAATAGTGCTGTTTGAATAGGGGATGATCCACGATATTTTGGCAAATATGATGGATGAATATTTAGTATTCCAAAAGGAAATAAATCTATTACATTTTGTGAGACAAGTGCACCGTAGGCAAGGAGAATTCCAACATTGGGATTGTGGGACTTAATAATTTCAATTTCATTTTTAGTAATTTTATCACACTCCAATAATTCTAGTTTTTTTTCAGTGCAATATACTTTAATAGGATTTTGTTTTTTTTCTCTGCCAGTTTTTTTCTCAGTTTTTGTAATAACAAGTGAAACATTAAAATTAGAAAGTATTAATTTTTCTAATAAGTTTTTTGCATTTATATCTGAGCCAAAAAATATTATGTTATTTTTCATCTACTTTTTCTTTTTTTTGTAAATCTTTAAACAATTTTTTACCTTCTGTGAATTTATATAATCTGTCAGTAAAAATAATTCCATTTGTATGATCTATTTCATGTTGGAAAACAAATGAATAAAGCCCTGAAACGCAGATTTGTTTTTTCTCGCCAGTTAAATTTTGATATTCAATTGTTATTGTTTTGTGTCTTCTTGCTTTGCCATTTATTCCAGGAAAAGATAAACAACCCTCATCAGATTTTGACTTTATAAGTGATTTTTTTACAATCATAGGATTTATAAATTCTTTTGGACCACTTTCAGTATTTATAACGACAATTTTTGCATTAATTCCAATTTGATTTGCAGCAATTCCGATTCCGTCGTACTTAATCATATCACTTGTCATTTGTTTGATAATTGATTTTAAATTTGGAGACGAAAAATCAGAAACTTCATCAAGTTTTGTTCGTAGAATTTTATTTGGGTATGTTACTATCATAATTTAAAGTAATTTTTTTCTATTATATCAATGTCTTCTAATATTTCTTTTATGCTTGAAATACTAGAATTATCTTTATATTTTATTATTATATTTTTTATGAAAAATGATCTGACTTTTGTGTTTTTATTAATTATCTCTAGCAAATCTGCTTTTTCATTTAATTTAGATTTAATTTTATCATACAATTCAATTGCATTTTTATCAAGTTCATTTTTATCAGTGTTTTTTAATGTAATTTTTAATATGTTTTCAAATGGAGGATATTTTAATAATTTTCTATTTAAAAGCTCGTCTTCAATCATTGACGCATAATTATTATTTCTAATGTATTCATGAATTTTTTGCTCACCAATACATTGAACAATAATTTTCTCAGGTTTTAGTGAAATGAGTTTTGAAATAAGTTTGAAGAAATCTTCATTTGAATCAAAGTTGTTATTTAAAAATTGATGTGAAAAAGGAATAACAATTAAATCAAATTCAGATTGTTTTATATAATCAATAATTATTCTTGTTGCAACAGCAGTGTCATTAGAATTAATGAGTTTTAAATTTTCATAATTATCTTTATCAATTACTATTGTTTTTTTGTCCTTGAAATTATTTTTTATAATTTCCGCAAATTGCTCTGTGCCAATTCCAAAATTATCAAATTTTGTTCCATGACATTTTGGGCACTCAATTGGTGAATCATATGATTTTTCACAGTTATAACAATGTAGCTCATTATTTTTTATAGATAATATGGAATTACAACCAACACACTTAAAAACGAAATTACAATCGCGACATTTTAGATTTTTACTATAACCTTTTTTATTTAACAAAAATAAAGTTTTTTTACTATTTCTAGTTTCTTCTTCAGTAAAAAAATGTATGTGGTTTTCAAAATATTTTGTGCTCATATCAAGCACTGAAATTTCAGTATTAACTTTTTCTTTTATTTCTAATAATTTCAATTTTTTATTTTGAGCTAAGTTATATAAGTAAGCGCTAGGACAATATGAAGTGAAAATGATTTGTGAATTGTTAATTTTTGCTAATTCTAGTGCGTTTGGTAAAAATTCAAATCTAGGATTTATATCAATTTGATTTAAATTTTCATTTTCTGATTCATCTATAATTATTGTTGCAATATTATCAATTGGATAAAAAATTGACATTTTTGTTCCAATTACAAATTTTATATTTCTATTAACTATAGAACTCCAAATTTCATTGTGTTTTAATTTTGATAAATGCGTAAGTCCAGTAATAATTTTATAATCTTTATCATTATAAAAATTAAGTAGAGGAGAAAGTACTTTCTCAATATGTGCTTTTGTAGGACTTATTATTAGAGTTAATTTCTCACTCTTATAATTTTTATCAATAATATTTTTTATCAAAGATATTTTTTCTTCAAAGAAATTATGTTTAAAAATAAATTGTTTATTTTCCAGAATAGAGGAGTTTATGTTTTTTAATTTAAATGGAGTTTTGTAAATAAAAAATTTTTCCCCTCCATAACGCCCTGCGTTATGTTCGGGGCAGGCATCTTTCTCTTTTATCTTATTCTTCATGGGTAGAGGAATAATGTTGTTTAAAAAATTTAAAGAAGAAAAATTATATTCACAAAACCAGTTATAAAAATCAATTTGATTTTTTGAGATAATTGGAGTTTGATTTGTAATGCTCAAAATTCGTTTGATATTTTTACTTTCTTGCTCAGTACTACTTTTTATACCAAAAACAATTCCAAATTTAGATGAATTTCTAAATGGAATTTCAATTAATTGGCCTATTTTGAGATTTTTGGATAAAGACCCGGCAATCTCATAATCAAGCAAATTTAGGTGCTTTTTGAGCTTCAAGAGGGGTTTTACAACAGCATATTTCATAAGTTAAGTATAGATTATAAAATGGTAAGTGTGAAGGTATTAAAATTATTAAATATGTTTTAATAACTTAAAATATATTTATTGTCAACTCTTTAAAATATGGGGAAAATTGAGTATAATTATATCAGAATAAGCTTGAAATTAGCTATTTTTACTATTTATTAAACTTATAACTTTATGGAAGATAAAAAAGTTTTAAATCCTTCTGATGAACATGAAATTAGAATAGGACGACTTAATAAAATAAAAGAACTTGGAATTGATCCATATCCAGCAAAAGCAAAAAGAGATTTTGAAATCTCTTCTGTTTTGTCTGATTTTGAAAAATTAGAAAAAAGCAATAAGAAATTTTTTATTGTTGGCCGTCTTAGAAGTATAAGGAGCCATGGAAATTTAACATTTGCTCAAATTCAGGACGGGACAAGTACAATTCAAATCGCCTTATCAAAAAAAGAAATTGGAGATGAAAAATATAAACAATTTATAAATCTAATTGATATTGGAGATTTTTTAGAAATTAATGGAAATTGTTTTCTAACTCACAAAGGTGAAAAAAGTGTAATGGTAAATGATTGGAAATTGCTTACAAAAACTTTGCGACCACTTCCAGAAAAATGGCATGGATTTAAAGACGAAGAAGAAAGACTTAGAAAAAGATACTTAGATATATTGTGTAATCCAGAAATAAGAGACATGTTTGTGAGACGTTCTAAGTTTTGGAATTCAATGAGAAAATTTTTACTTGATCGCGGATTTTTAGAAGTTGAAACGCCAGTTCTTGAAGTTACCACTGGAGGAGCTGATGCAAGACCATTTGTAACTCATCACAATGCGCTTGATATTGATGTGTTCCTTCGAATCTCCACTGGAGAGTTATGGCAAAAACAACTTATGGTTGCAGGATATGATAAAACTTTTGAAATAGGAAGACAATTTAGAAATGAAGGAATGGATGCAGAGCATTTGCAGGATTATACACAAATGGAATTTTACTGGGCTTATGCTGATTACGAAATGGGAATGGAGTTAGTTGAAGAAATGTATAAATATGTCGCTCAAGAAACTTTTGGAACTGTGAAATTCAAGATTAAAAATTTTGATATTGATTTAGGAAAAAAATGGGAGAGATATGATTATAGAGAAACAGTAAAAAAATATACAGGAATTGATATTTTGAGTACTGATGAAAAACAAATCAAAGCAAAATTACAAGAACTAAAAATTGAATATGATACAAAAGGATTTAATATCACTAGAGCAATTGATAATTTATTAAAGTATTGCAGAAAGCAAATTGCAGGCCCTGGATTTTTGATAAATGTTCCTGAGGTTGTTTCACCACTTGCTAAAAAGTTAACTGATAAACCAGAACTAACGCAGAGATTTCAGCCTATTATTGCAGGATCTGAACTTGGAAATGGTTATAGTGAGTTAAATGATCCAATTGATCAAGCAGAGAGATTTAAACGTCAAGAAAAGCTTCGTGAATCAGGTGACGATGAAGCACAGATGTATGACCATGATTTTGTAGAAGCACTTGAGCATGGAATGCCACCAACATGTGGATTCGGATTAAGTGAAAGAGTGTTTGCATTTTTGATGAATAAATCAGCAAGAGAATGTCAGATATTTCCACTTATGAAACCAAGGGATTAATTTTGAATTATGAATTTTTAATTTTGAGTAAATTTTTATTATTTAATTTTTAATTAGACATGAAAAAAATATTTGCACTATCTTTATTTGTTTTAATAATTTTAACTGGATGTCAAAAATCTAATAATTTAAATATTGAAACAAACAATCAAACAAAAAATATTGAAATTAATAATTTACAAAAAGAAAATATGAATATTGTAATGAAAACAAATAAAGGTGATATAGAACTAGAATTATACAAAGACAAAGCACCTGTCACAGTAGATAATTTTTTGAAACTTATAAATGATGGATTTTATAAAAATATTAAATTTCATAGAGTCATGGAAAATTTTATGATTCAAACAGGAGACCCAAATACTCGTGGGGTAGAAGGAAAAGATTTTGTTTATGATCAAAATAAAAATCCAAATAATTTACCAATTGCAGGAACTGGTGGTCCAGGGTATAAATTTAAAGATGAGTTTGATTCAAGCTTAAAATTTGATAAACCAGGAGTTCTTGCCATGGCAAATTCAGGACCAAATACAAACGGATCCCAAATTTTTATTACACATGTTCCAACTGATTGGTTAAATGGAAAGCATACGATTTTTGGTCAGGTTACAAGTGGTCAAGATGTTGTAAACTCAATTAAACAAGGAGATTATATTATTGATATAACATTAAAATAAAATTATATGTTAGATATAAATAAAATACGAGAACAAAAAGAAGAAGTAAAAAAAGCACTTCTTAAAAGAATGAAAGATGTTGATTTGGATTCAATTATAAAATTAGACGATAAAAGAAAGAAATTAATTCAAGAAGTAGATGAATTAAAATCAGAAAGAAACAAATATTCAAAAACAAAACCATCAGATGAGATTATAAAGAAAATGAGAGAGCTAGGAGAGAAAATAAAAAAACTTGATGAAGAACTTCAAAAAACAGAAAAACAATTTACAGATGCTTTATTAGAACTTCCAAATATTCCAGCTGACGATGTAATGCCTGGAGGAAAAGAAAATAATAAAGTTATAAATACTTATAAAGATAAATCAAAATTTGATTTTCCAATCAAAGATCATATTGAGCTTTGTAAATTATGTGGGCTAATTGATTATGAGAGAGCTGTGAAAATGTCAGGAAGTGGATTCTGGGCTTATACAGGGCAAGGTGCATTATTAGAGTGGGCACTTTTAAATTATTTTATTGATTTTCATAAGTTAAATAAATACACATTTATAATTCCACCATTTATGCTAAATGAAGCATCTGCTTATGCATCAGGACATTTACCAAAATTTAGAGAAGATTTGTTTTGGGTAGAGGACGGATTATGTCTTAATGCAACAAGTGAAATGATGCTTGATAATTATCATAGAGATGAAGTGCTTGATGATAAAAAATTACCACTTAAATATTTTGCATATTCAGCATGTTTTAGACGCGAAGCAGGAGCATACAGAACAGAGGAGCGTGGAATGATAAGAGGACATCAATTTAATAAAATAGAAATGTTTCAGTTTACTCGCCCCGAAGATTCATGGAGGGCATTTGAAGAATTAAAAGACAATGTAGAAAAAATGATGGAAGAACTAGAACTACACTATCGAACAGTTCAGCTTTCGGCAGGAGACGCAAGTGCAGCAATGGCAAAAACAGTTGATATTGAAGTGTTTATTCCAAGCATGAATACATATAAAGAAGTAAGCAGTGTTTCAAATGCGCTTGATTATCAAGCAAGAAGAGGAAATATAAAATTTAAAGATAAAAAAACTGGTAAAAATGAATTTGTTCATACACTAAATGCATCAGGACTTGCTACTAGCCGTTTATTTCCAGCAATATTAGAACAATATCAGCAAAAAGATGGTTCAATAAAAATTCCAAAAATATTACAAAAATATTTACCATTAAAAAAAATAAATCCAATAAAGTAATTTAAGTTACATTTTAATTTATTATTTAATGTTTTTCTTTTGATATGTATAATTATATACAAAAACCAAAAAGAATAAATAACTTCGGAAATAAAAGAAGTTTTTTTAAGCGTTCAAAAAGACAATGCGTTAAACACAGAGTAAATGAATATTTTTCTAGCACAATATCCTGGCAAAAAAGAGTATTACAGCTTTTTATTATTTTTATAGCAATTTATTTTGTGTATTTTTTTATTTTTTCTTCATATTTTAGAATTAAAAATGTGGTGGTTGAGGGAAGTGTAGAAATTCCACAAGAAGAAATACAATCAATCGCAAATGATTATCTATCAAAACATAGTCTATTAATTTTTAATAATAATAATTATTTTTTATTTCAAGCTTCAAGACTTGAGAATCTTATATCAGAAAAATATTTTCTTGATTATTTAAAAATAAAGCGCCAGGGAATATCAACTATACTTATAGTATTAAAAGAGAAACCAGGAATAATGTTATATAAACAAAAAGATAGCGAATTTTTAATAGATAGAGACGGAGTTACGCTTTCTGATGCAAAAGGAAAATTAATTTCTAGTGATGTCATAAAATTAAATGAAATTCCAGAGAAGGTTTTAATAAATCAAAATGAAATTGATGAGCAAAATAAATTAATTGTAAATGATCCTCAATATAAACAAACATCTTCTTCTGTTTTTATATTAGTAGGCGATGAAGAAAATAAAACAGTAAAAGAAGTTCCAAAGATCCAAGAAATTTATGAAGATAAATTTGATAATATTCCAGAAATAGGAAAAGAATTTTTTGATAAAGATACAATAGGAAAATTAATTTATTTAAATGATTCTTATAATAAAAAGTTTTCCCAATTAAAAATTACTGCCTATGAATATGATAAATCAAAACCAAATGTTGTAATAGCTATAACTGAAAATAATTTTAAAATATTTTTTAAACTTGATTCCGACATAGATACGCAACTTACAAACTTATATAAATATGTCGTTGAAGACAGAAATTATGATGTAAAAAATATTGAATACATTGATTTGCGATATGAGAATCAAATAATTATAAAATAATATAAAAGAACATATTTTTATAGATATGTCAAATAAAAGAGCAGGGCAGAGAATAGAGTAATTTGAAAGTAGAGTATTTTGGGAATTTATATTATAGAAACTTTATATAATTTTAATTGATCTTTTAAAAATTTTGATTAATAGAGCAGTATAGAGCAGATTTTAAAATTTATAGGATTTTTATATAAATTTGAAAATTTATAATATCAGGAGTTCATGAGAAATTAATTTTGAACTTATTAAAAGCCCAAAACAGAGTTTTTATAATAAAAATACATTAAATAAGGCTCATTATAAGAATTCTTTGAAATAGTTATTAAAAAGAGCATAAAAAATGATATAGGAATATTTGTTAAATATATTAGAAATGTTATAATATAACTGAGTGTAAGGGATATTATACTCGGTTAAATATATGCCCATAAATAAGCCACAAACAAGTAAAACATCAAATAAGAGATCTACTCTTCCCCTTTTTGATGATTTCCTACTTTCTTTGCAGGTTAATAATTATTCCCCTGAAACAATTTATAATTATGAACGTGATGTAAATTGTTTTGTAAATTTTTTGATTTCTGAAAATTTAGATTTTAATAAATTAAATAAATTACATATTGATAGATATAAGGCATACCTCTACTCTATTGATAGGTCAACAAGTAACCAACATGAGGCACGATCTAAATTATCATCATATTCTGTAAATAGAATGTTATCGTCCCTTAGATCTTACCTAAAATTTTTAATTGAACATGATATAAAAATTTCAATTCTTCCAGAATACATCAAACTTGTTAAAAATATAAAAAAGCATCCAAAGATTCCAGAACTCGAAGCACTTATAAAATTAATTGAATGTCCAACACAGATTGAAACTAATAAAGTTGTTGCAGCTCGTAATCGAGCAATGCTTGAGGTTTTGTTTTCAACTGGAATGAGAATTTCAGAACTTGTTTCTTTAAATACTGATGCAATTGATAAACAAGGAAGAGTTTTTGTTTTAGGAAAAGGAAAAAAAGAAAGATTTGTTTATTTAACAGAAAGATCAAAAAGATATTTGAATGATTATTTAATTCTTCGCAAAGACAATCAAAAAAGATTATTTACACCACTTCGTGGAAGAAATTCTGGCAATAAGGACGTGCGTGTATCAACTAATTATTTACAAGCAAAGATAAAACAATATAGAGAAATATTAAATATAAATGTTCCTATATCAGCTCATTCACTTCGTCATGGATTTGCGACTTATCTCGCAGAAAACGGAGCTAGTCCAGCAGCCATACAAATATTACTTGGTCATGAATCGCTTGATACAACAACAAGATATGTTCATGCATCAGATAAGTTTGCAGAAAGTGTTCATCACAAGTTTCATCCATTAAAATAATTTTTTGTATAAAAAAAGAGACTTAATAAATTTATGTCTCTTTTTTGCTAAGTTTATTTCAAATAATTTAAAGGATTTACTGCAACTCCATTTACACGTACCTCAAAATGCAAATGTGGTGCTGTTGTAAGTCGTCCTGCACCAGGAGTTCCAGGCATACCACCGGATAATCCTATTACATCTCCCTGGATTACAAAATCACCTGTTTTTACATTAATTTTTGAAATGTGACCATATACAGTTGAAATGCCATTGTTGTGAACTAAAAGTATATAATTATAACCCATGCCATTATCTTTAGCTATTGCAACATAACCAGATGCAGATGCTTTTACTGGAGTTCCTTGAGAAGCTCTTATATCAACAGCAGGATGTTCAAAAATTGCTCTAAATGGATAATCTGGATCATGAAAATATGAGGTTACATATTTTGATGGTACGGGCCAAACGAAATCTCCACTGTCTTGTATCTGACCTTGTTTTTGTGCTAATAATTTTCTTGCTTTTGTTTCATATTGAGAAATCATTGAATTAGCTTGTTGCTGTTCTTTTCTTAGATCTGTTAGTAATTTCTGGAATTTTTTTTCATCATTTTGTGCTCGAGACAAGTACATAAATTTTACATCTTGATCATTTTTTAACTGCATTTGCTCACCCTCTAATTGTTCTTCTAATTTAACTAATTCTGCTTTTGAAGCCTCTAGGCTTTTATTTTTTTCCTCAAGCCAGGTTTTAAGATTTTTTAGATCATTTACTTTTTGTTGTAAGTCAGATTGTAATGATTTAAGTTGACTTAATTCATCAAAGAAATCATTTATGTTGTCATTTAAAAGTAAAACTTTTAATATGTCACTTTTTTCTTCTTCTTTGTATAATTCCTGTAATGACCCCTTCAGACTTTCTTTATTTATTTCTATTTCTTTTTCTTTTTTTTGTATTTCAAGCTGAACTGCTTTTATTTCCATATCCATATTATCTATTTGAAGTTTCGTTGTCTGTACTCCAATTGTTCTTGAGGCTATTTGATTATCAAGAATTGATATTTCATTATTTAAACTTTTTGACTCTAACTGTTTTTGTCTTATTTTTACTTGATATGCTTGTTGCTGGCTACTTAATTCTTCTATGGCTCTTTTTTGTTCGATTATTTTTTGATTTAATTCTTCAACTGTCTCAGATTTGATTTTTATAATAGGAAAAAAAACAAAAGCAATTAATAAAATTACTAGCAGTTTTTTATTCTGTCGTATTTTGATGTTCATAATACAATTATAGTATTTTTGGAGTCTTTAGTCGAGTTAATTCAGTTCGCCTTCATAAAGACTTCGGCGCAACTTTATGATTTCAATTTTATTATTGCTTTTTCTACTCTATTTAAGCTCTCGGTTTTACCCAATAACCAAAGTATCTCAGCTGGACTTGGGCTTTTTTCAAGTCCCGAAAGTGCTGCTCTAATTGGCCAAAAAAGGTCTCCAGGAGCTAAATTTTGCTCTTTTAAGGCATGATTTAGAGTATTGTTGAGATTTAATATATCCCATTGACTATCCCCTACTTGTGATAAAATTTTTAATCCAGATTCTAGACCATTTATTGTTAAATCTTTGTTACTTTTTTTGAAAATTAAAAGATTTTCATCGTAATTTGGAGAATTAAATATAAAGCTAGATAATTCTTTTAACTCTTGTATGTTGTTTAATCTTGAAGAAAAAACAGTCAATATGTCCTCTATTCTGTTTGTTTGCGGAATTACATTTTTTGCAAAATCAACTATGTATTTATAATCTTTTTTGTTGCTTTTTTTGTTTTCAACAATATTTCTAATATAAGTTGCGTTTATCCAATTTAATTTATCTATGTCAAAGATAGCACCAGCTTTGTTAATTTTTTCTATTGCAAAATCTTTTATTAATTCTTCCATTGAGTAAATTTCTTTTTCTGTTTTAGGATTCCAACCCAAGAAAGCAACATAATTTATTAAAGCTTGTGGTAAGTATCCTTTTTTTATAAAATCTTCTGCTGCAACATCGCCCTGTCTTTTTGAAAGTTTGCTTCTATCAGGATTTAGAAGTAATGGTAAATGAGCGAAATTAGGAATTGGCCAGTTAAACATTTTATAAAGAATAATATGCTTTGGTGTTGATGGGAGCCATTCATCACCGCGAATTACGTGAGTTATATTCATATCATGGTCGTCTACGACAACAGCTAAGTGATAGGTTGGAAATCCGTCTGATTTTATTAAAACCTGATCATCTAAATCATTTGTATTTATTTTTACTTCCCCATAAACTAAATCACTGAATATTACATCTTCATTTTCTGGGAGTTTCATTCTGATAACATATGATTCGTTGTTTTTTAATTTTTCTTGAATTTCTAAATCAGTCAAATCTAAACAATGTCTGTCATATTTTGGAACTTGTTTGTTTTTTTCTTGAGTTTCGCGAAGAGTGTCTAATCTTTCTTTTTTACAAAAACAATAATATGCTTTTTTTTCTTTTATTAGTTGGTCTGCAAATTTTTTATATATTTTTAATCTTTTTGATTGATAAATTGGACCTTTGTCAAAATTTAAGCCAAAAGATTTTATGGTGTTAACCAGTTGTTTATCAGCGTCTTTTACATATCTAGACCTATCTGTGTCTTCGATTCTTAGAATAAATTTGCCTTTCTGGTTTTTTGCAAATAAATAATTATAAAGCGCAGTTCTAAGCCCACCAATGTGTAAATATCCAGTTGGTGATGGAGCAAATCTTGTTATTATTTTCATAAAATTATTTTAAATATTGATCAATGTTATTTAATACAATTTTTAGCACATTTCTTTTAATTGGGACTATATAATTTATTAATTCATCTTTTGTAACCCACTTATGATTTATCACCTCATTTTTTTCTTGTGAATTAAAATTTTCATATTCCGTGACCCTTAGAAAATATATTGTTTGTTTTTGTCCACAAAATTTTTCATTGTATTTTTTTCTTTCTTCTGTTATTTTAGAACCACTCCAATCCATTGGCCAATAATAAGATGAAATTTCATTTGCACAACCTAGGATTTTTAATTTTTTAAGTCCTGTTTCCTCGTAAATTTCTCGCATTAGAGATTGTTTTTCATCTTCATTTTTTTCTACACCACCCTGAGGAAGTTTAAACCAAGACTTATCATAAATATTTTCTATTATTAGTATTTCATTTTTATCATTTATAATAACCCCAACAACGTTGTTTCTAAAAGGTTTTAGTAAATGCATTTTCCATTTCAAAACATTCCATGAAAACACAACAACTGCATTAAATATTCTCTCCGCTCTGTATGGTTCAACAAATAATCTCCATAACCACTCAAGTCCTAATTTTCTAAATATATAAGGTGCCCTTACAGCGCGGCCTGAGACAAAATCTATTACTCCACCAATTCCAAGAGCCACTTTAACACATGGTATTTTCTCTAGATTTTCAAAAATCCATTTTTCTTGAAAGGGTGCTCCGTAACCAACAAAAAGTATTTGGGCGCCACTTGTTTTTATCTGGTTTATTATATTTTCGTTTTCTTCTGGTTTTATGTCTTTTATATTTGCAAATCCACTGGTGGCGCCTACGATTTCTATGTTTTTATATCTTAACTCTAATTTATTTTTTGCAATTAGAGCTGAGTCATCCATACCACCAAGAAGAAATATTTTATATTTTTTTTCAGCAGCAAATGCAAAAAGTTTATTGCTCAAATCAGATCCAGTAACTCTTTTATAAATAGGATTTCCTAAAAATATTGATGCAAGTATTACTCCAAATCCATCTGCAAGTGACAGGTCAGCATTATTCAAAATTGCTCTATACTCTGAATCTTTTGATGCTTTCAGAATTATTTCAGGATTGGGAGTTACTATATAGTGTTGTTTATCATCAGAAATAAAACCCTCTATTTTTTTAAGAGTTTTTTTGTAATCAATATTATCTATGTTTACTGTTAGTATGTTTGTCTTCATTTTAATTTAAATTCTTTTATTGTTTTATAAATTGGTCCACTAGGAGTTAATTCGCTTTTTATGAGTTCTAGTGTTTTTGCATCAAATTCTAAGTTTGTTGAAATATTGTATTTGTTTTTATCAACCGCCCGATTTACTCTAAATATTGTTATATGTGCTGTGAAAGTCCTCTGCTCTTTTGAGAATCCAGATTGAACAAATAATTTGTTCAATTTTATAATACTTCGAAATTCATTATCGGGAATAAAACATTTTATTCCTATAACTTTTGGATTTCCAATAGGCGGAAAGAATATGGAATTTTGAGTTCTTATTTTAAAGCTATTTATATATAGATTATCATTTATAAGGCTTATTAGCTCATCAATTTTACCTTCCTCTATCTCGCCAAAAAATTGTAATGTTATGTGTAAATCTTCTAATTTTACTGGTTTTAAATTAAAATCTTGAGGAAGATTTTGTGCTATTTTATATAGTTGTTCCTGTGTTTTAGGCGTAGGTTTTATGGCTAAAAACAATCTCATTATTTAGATTTTATGTAATTATAGGCTGAATTTGCTGATACCGCTCCTTGAGCACAAGCTGTTATAATCTGTTTAAAATTGCCGGATGCATTTGTAATATCTCCTGCTGCAAAAACTCCTTCTATATTTGTTTTTTGGTCTTTTTCTACCATTATAAATCCAGTTTCGTCTGTTTTTATATTTAGCTTTTCTATTAATCCATATTCTGGCTCTGAGCCTATTTCTATGAATAATCCATCTATTTCAATTTCAGAATTTCCATTATAGTCTTTATCTAATTTTATTTTTTGTAATTTTTTATCTCCAGATAATTCTGTAATATTTGTTTCATAAATAACTTGTATTTTTTCATTTTTTAGAATACGCTCAATGTGTTTTTTGTCACCTCTTAATTCTTTACCTCTGTAAATTTGATAAACTTTCTTTGCAATATCTGCTAAATATAAAGACGCAGTGTTGGCACTATCTGATCCACCTAAAACTGCAACTGTTTTATCTTTAAAAAACATAGCATCGCATGTTGTACAATATGAAACCCCACGACCTACAAATTCTGATTCATTTTTTAATCCTAATTTTCTGTGTTTTGTGCCAATTGCTAAAATTACTGATTTTGCATTATAGGTTTTATTATTTTCTGTTGTGATTTCAAAATTGGTTTCATTTTTTTTGACATCAATTACTTTTCCTTGGATAATTTCTGCTCCTAGGCTTTGGGCATGTTTTTGCATTTTTTCTGTTAAATCAGAACCTTTTATTTCTAATTCACTGGGAAAGTTAGCGACAATATGAGCTTGTGTTGCATAGCCACCAAAAATTTCACCAAGCACAATGTTTTTTAACTTGTATCTAGATGCGTAAATTGAAGCAGTGTATCCTGCTGGTCCAGCACCAATTATTACTAAATCATAAGTATTTTCCATAATAAAAAAATTACTGATTATGTCAGTATTTTAGCATAAAAGCCCATAAAATTAAAGTTTTATGATTTTGTAGCTAATTGTCCGCATGCAGCGCTTATTTCTTCACCAAATCTGTATCTTTGTGTTACATTTATTCCATTTTGCATTAATATGTCTTTAAATTTTTGTATTGTTTGTGGTTGAGATGCTCTATAGACGCCACCAGTATCATTATATTTTATTAAATTAACCATATATAGCCTGTTTTGCATGATATTTGATAATTCTTGTGCGTTTTCTTCGCTGTCATTAATTTTTTCAATTAGAGCATATTCAAACATAACTTTTCTGTTTGTTTTTTGGATATAATTATCAACGGAGTTTAATATACTTTTTATATTATATTTTTTATTTACAGGCATTATTTTTGATCTTATTTTATCATTTGGTGCATGAAGAGAAATTGCTAAATTTGATTGAATATTTTCATCTGCTAATTTATCAATTCCTGGAACTATTCCACATGTTGAAATAGATATTTTTCTAGCACCAATATTAAAAGCATTTTTGTCATTTAATATTCTTATCGCTTTTATCACATTTTCATAATTTAGCATTGGCTCTCCCATCCCCATAAAAACTATATTTTTTACTTTTTCATAGTGTTTTTTTAATAATCTGTCAAAAAATAAAACTTGTTCTATTATTTCAAACTCATTTAAATCTCGTTTAAATCCCATTTGTCCAGTGAGACAAAATGAACAATTCATAGCGCATCCCACTTGGCATGAAACACAAACCGTATTTCTCCCACCTTTATATTTCATTAAAACTGATTCAATTTTTGCTCCATCAGAAAGAGTTATTAAAACTTTTTGGGTGTCAGTTTTTTCTGATTTGGAAATTTCAGCATTTATTTTTAGATCAAGTTCTTTTTTTAATTTTTCGCGAAGTTCTTTTGGAAGAGATGACATTACAGAAAAATCATCTATTAAATCTATGAAAATAGCCTTTTTAATTTGAGAAAGACGATAAGAGGGCTCGTCTTTTAGTAATTGTTCAAGATTTTCGAGTTTCATAATTAGAAGTTAAATATACTTTGTTGTGATAAATATTTTTTTTCTTGTTTTTTTTCTGGAGATTTAATAACCCCAAGCTTTTGTAACTCAAAAAAACATTTAGCACATGCTCTTACATCAACTAGCGCATTGTGAGCATTTGAAAAGTGAGTATTAAATAATTTGAAATATAATTCATCAAGTTTTGGAAATTTATATTTATCATTTCCGGGAATTTTACAAAAATCAACTGATGATTCCATTGTGCAGATTTTTTTTATAAATTGTAGGTTGTTTTTCATATTTTTTCTCAAATATTCTACTCCTACTATTTTTTCATCAAAACTCATATTGTGAGCTATTAAAAACTGGGCATCTTTTATTGCTCTTGCAAACTCATTTAATGCTGCTTTTAGCTCAATTCCTTTTTCATTAGCTATTTCAGTTGTAATTCCATGAACGCGAGCTGATTCTATTGGTATGAAGAAATTTTCTGGCTTTATTATATATGATTTTGTTTTTATTTCTTTGCCTTTTTCATCATAATGAGCCCATGCAATTTGAACCACTCTTGGCCAGTTTGAAAATTCTGAAATAGGAGCATTCCAGCTAATTGGTAATCCAGTTGTTTCTGTGTCGAAGAATAAGTACATTTGTTTATTTAGTATTAGGTGTATATATTTTACCACAATGTGTAGTATTTCAGAAATTTAAAAACACTCGTCTAGAACGAATGTTTTTTTAAAAGTCAAGTCAATATAAATTTAAGATAATTTAAAATTATTTATTATAAGAGTGAAATTATAACCCAAATAATCAGCTGCTAATTTACAAAATGTCATGCGTGCTATAAATATTTCAAAATAATCCATTGTGTTTGTAAGTTTAGTATCAATTTGGATTTTTAGTTTTATATCCTTTTTTAATTTATTTACAGAAAAATCATTTTTTATTGCAGCATAATTTACTCTATCATGAATATCACTATTTATATCAATTATTTTTTTTGTTTTTACTCTTGTTTTGTGAACATCTGATTTGTCAGCAAGAATTAAAATTGCAGAAACTGGATTTACTATTTTTAGTTCATCTTTATCATGAGATGCAATTGCTTGCATTATTATTGAAAGATCTTCTGGATTTTCAATTTCTTTTAAAAATGTCTGCATAAATAACATGGAAGACCAATAATGATGATCTGTTCTTCCTAGGAAATTTCCCATATCATGGCAATATCCTACAATTGCGCACATTTCTTGTTCTTTTTCCGATAGTCCTATGGCTTTAGCAAGCGATCTAGCACGATCAGAAACAATGCTTATATGTCTTCTTCCATGATCAGTATATCCTATTGCGTCTAGATATTTTTCTGATTGAGAAATAAATTCTTGTACAAATTTGTTTTCTTTTACTTGTTTTAGTGTGAGCATAAATTTATTTAATATATTTTTTATTTTTTAATTTTTCTGGTAAATAAGTTTGGTCTTCTTTATAATCAAAATCTGGACTATATTTATAATTTTTTCCATAACCCAAATTTTTCATGAGTTTTGTGGGAGCATTTCTGATATGAAGTGGAACTGGTAAATTTCCAAATTTAATTATATCATCCTTTGCTTTGTTATAGCCAACATATAATTCATTTGATTTTTTGCACTTTGCCATATAAACAACAGCTTGAGCTAAAATTACATTGCATTCCGGGTATCCTATAAAATGACACGCCTCGTAACAAGAAACAGCTTGTTCAAGTGCACGAGAATTAGCAAGTCCAATGTCTTCTGATGCAAATCTTACAATTCGTCTTGCAATATAAAGTGGGTCTTCGCCTGCTTCAATCATTCTCGCGAGCCAATAGAGAGAAGCATTCGCATCTCCACCACGCATTGATTTGTGAAGTGCGGAGATGATATTGTAGTGCTCTTCTCCATTTTTATCATACATTAAATATGATTTTTGAAATGCTTCTTGTAATTCATTTTTTGTAATTTTATTGTCTTTTGACAATGTTGATGCATATTCTATTACATTTAGTGCTGTTCTAGCATCACCGTTTGACATTTGAGCTAAAAGTTTAACGGTTGCTTTATCAATTTTTAAATTTAAATTGCCCAGTCCTCTGTCTTTATCTTTTAGTGCGTTTTTTATAATTTGTTCTAAATTTTCTATTTGTAATTGTTTTAAAACAAAAACGCGACATCTTGATAGTAGTGCGCTTATTACCTCAAAACTAGGATTTTCAGTTGTGGCTCCTATTAAAATTATATTTCCTTTTTCTACGTGTGGTAGAAGCGCGTCTTGTTGTTTTTTATTCCAACGGTGAATTTCATCAATAAATAAAATTGTTTTTATTCCAAGTCGTTTCCCTTCAATTGCTTTTTCAACTAATATTTTTAATTCTTTTACACCGCTTTGGGTTGCGCTCAATTCTTTGAATTCTGATTTAGTAATTTTTGCAATAATTGATGCAAGTGTAGTTTTGCCACTTCCTGGTGGTCCCCAGAAAATCATTGATGGAATTACGTCTGATTCAATTGCGCGGCGAAGTAATTTACCAGTCCCTAGTATTTCATCTTGACCCAAAAAATCCTCAAATTTTTGAGGCCTCATTCGGTCTGCAAGGGGTGTTTTATAAGTATCCATAAGTGGATTATAGCAAAGTTTAAGGAAAATAAAAATTGTTCAAAAGAGCAATTTTAGATGATTATATTATTTTTCGAGAACTCCATTATCTTTCCAGTAGTGAAAATTTTCTTCTGCTTTTTTATGAATTTTTGGTAATAGGTCTTCTAGTTGTTTTATGTCTGTTGCTCCCCAAAATTCCCAACCACTATAACAGCCATCTTCTTTATTTCTGTAATCAAGTTGATGAAATGGAGTTAATTGCATTTCTCGACCTATCTCAGCAATTGCCATATCATAAGCTTTTGCTGAAGCCATATTCATTGTTTCAAACAATATCATTCTTCCTTTGTCTGTATATGGTTCTGCCCACTTATCTTTTAGCGTTAGATCAAGTTTTTCAAAAATTTTTTCTTGTTCGTGATTATTTATATATTTTTCGCGCATAATTTTTTTGTTTATAATTTATATTTCATAGTCTATGCTATGTTCAGCAATTTGTATATTTGAGGATATTTTATTTTTCAAACTTTTTTTCAGTTCTGTGCTTCTGTCATCCTCCCCATGATTTATAAAAATGTTTTTAGGCATAGGATCTTCTAATTTCATTATCCAATTTACGAGTTTATCATTATCAGCGTGGGATGAAAAACAACCAAAACTTGAAATTTTTGCATTTACATCAATTGGTACATCTTCTATTATCACTTGTTTTTCTCCATCAAATAATTTTCTTCCTAGGGTTCCTTTTGCCTGGTAAGATAAAATCATAACATGAGTTTTCTCATTTGATAGATTAAATTTTAAATGATATATAACTCTTCCACCATTACACATTCCACTTCCTGCTAAAATTATTTTTGGCGCTTTTGTGAAATTAATTTTTTTTGAGGATTCTCTATCAAGCGTATATTCCATGTTTTTAAAAAGAAATATGTCATCACCGCTTAAAATAAGTTTTTTTGCTTTTTCATCAAATAAATTTGTGTATTTTTTATAAATATCTATTGCTCTTATACCCATTGGAGAATCAAAAAACATATTAACGCGAGGAATTAAATTATTTTCTACCATATCGTTTAATATATACAAAATTTCCTGGGATCTTTCTACTGCAAAAACGGGAATTATTAAAACTCCATTTGTTTTTATTATCTCAATTATTGTATCTTTTATAGCTTTTATTCCGAGCTCTTTTTCTTCATGAATAAGTCCACCATAAGTTGATTCAATTATAACTGCATCAGTGCCCTCAAAAAATTCTGTATCTTTTATAATTGGAGCTGGTGGATTTCCTATATCACCAGAGAATAATATTTTTTTATTTATCCCAGTATCATTTACATTTATCATTATTGATGCAGAACCCAGTATGTGTCCAGCATCTTTAAAAATTACCTTCGTGTCTTTATTTATTTCAAATTCTTTATTGTAGTCGTAACACTCAAATTGTTTCATCAGGAGCTCTATTTCCTTCTCATCCATTATTAAATCTCTGTTTTGCTTCATGTTTTCACTCATTATTCGAGATGCGTCCTCAAGTATTAATTTTGTAATTTCCTTTGTTGCTTTTGTAGAGTAGATTTTTCCTTTGAATCCACTTTTTACAAGTTTTGGAATTCTTCCACAATGATCTAAATGTGAATGAGTAAGAAGTAAAAAATCAATACTTTTTGCATCGAATGAAAACTTTTCTGTGTTTTTGTTTGATGAGAACTCTTCTCCTTGAAAAGACCCACAATCAACAAGAAACTTATATTTATCTGTTTCAACCAATGTACAAGACCCCGTTACTTCTCCACATGCGCCGTGAAATGATATTTTCATAAAATTTAAAGTTCGTTAATATTCAAATTGTATATAAAACTATAATCACTAATTTCATCAATTTGTTTTTGTATTTGATTAATTGTTTTTCCATTTATTTCATTTATATGAAGTGCTTTTAATCCATTTACACTCATCATCTCTAGTATTTTTTTCCCTGGGAGAATTGACGCGTCACCAGTAATTCCCCTTTGTAAAAGTCCTGCAAATTTCCCCGCCTCTAATATATCTAATCTATTTGAGCTAGCTGGTCCATCTGTTCCAAGACAAACATTTATTCCTGCATTAATCATTTTTGAAACTTGTGCAATTCCCGATCCAAGTTTTAAATTGCTAAGTGGACAATGACAAACATTTACATTTTTTTCAGCCAAAATTTTTATATCATTATCAGTTAAATAAACACAATGAGCTAAAAGTGTCATGTCGTCTAAAATATTGAGATTATTTAAATATTCAACAGGAGTACAATTATTTTGGTTTTTACAATCGTCAAATTCTTTTTTTGTTTCAGATAAATGTATGTGATAAATTGCATTGTATTTTTTTGCTAACTCTTTTGCTTTTATTAAAACTTTTTTTGAAACAGTATAAATTGAATGGGGACAAACAGCAATTTTTATGTATTTATTATTTTTGTATTTTTCTAATAAATTTTCAGTTATTTTTAGTGCATCTTCGGATGTGTTTGCACTGGGAGTTTTAAAATCTAATATTCCCTCTCCTAGAACCGCGTGCATTTTTAATTTTTCACAAACACGGGCCGTTTGATCTTCAAAAAAATACATATCAGCAAAAACTGATATGTGGTTTTTTCTCATCTCTTTTATAGCAATATTAGAATTTTTATATACAAATTTTTCGTTAACATTTTTTGCTTCGCTCGGCCATATATAATCATTTAACCATTTGTGAAGTGTCATGTCTTCTGCTAATCCACGAAATGCAATCATCGATACGTGGGTATGACAGTTTACAAAAGGAATGTTAAACTTTTTTTTCATTATTTTTTCTCAACAATAATAGTACATTTTGTAACAAGTGCTGTAAAAGCACCAATCGCAGAAATAACGGGTGCCAACACTACTCCTATTGCTCCTATGGTAAGAGGAATTTCTATAATCGTTTCCTTGTTTTGGTTTTTTATAATTATTCTTCTAGCATTTCCTGCTTTTATAATTTGTTTTATTTTTTTTACAACTTGTTCTCCACTTACATTAAATTCTTCGTTCTCTTGTTTTTTTGATTTCATTTTATTTTATCTCGCCATGGCGAGATTAGTTAAGAATATAAATTGAGAAATTTAATATCATTGCAAATGATACCCACAAAAAATATGGAACAAATAAATATCCAGCAGTTTTTTTGATTTTATAGAATATATCCATTGTATATGCTATTTCTATCCACAATGCGACTATTACTAGAAATCCACCAAGTGGATTTTTTGCACCAAAAAATATAACACTCCACATTATGTTTAATGTTAGTTGGGCTAAATATAATTTTAGAGCTTGTGTTTTTATTTTGTCTTTTTGTTTGTAAATTATAAAAGAAGCTACCCCCATCATTAAAAAAAGTGTTGTCCAAACAGGGCCAAATATCCAATTTGGCGGATTAAATGATGGTTTTGTTATTCCCGAATACCAGGTACTTATATTTGGTGTTGTGTAAAGTGATCCAATAAATCCAGCAATTTGTGGAATTATTATTGCTATTGCAAGTACTAATGCATCTGATATTTTTCTTTTTTTATGAAAAAATAACATAAATTTATTTTTTTATGATTAATATTTAATATACTATTATTATACCAAATTTATTATGATTTAAAAACAAAAAATAGGTTTTGGTCATATTTT
>CAYLQO010000012.1:0-20579 GCA_964386425.1 uncultured Gammaproteobacteria bacterium
CATATTTTCTCACCATATTTAGATCATCCACTAGGACTTGGATTTATAATTTTATTAATTTGTATAATAGAAAATTTCAAACAAAATACATTGTCATTTCGACCGTAGTCCCGCTAAGCGGGACGAAGTGGAGAAATCTCACTAGATCTCTCGACTTCGCTCGAGATGACAAAGAAAAAAATAAGAAAAGCATTTATGAGGTATGAAAAATATTACTTTGTTTATATTATGGCTAGTTATAGTGGAGTACTATATGTTGGTTTTACAAATAATATCTATAGAAGAGTATCGGAACATAAATCTGAAAAAATTCCTGGATTTACGCAAAAATATAAATGTAAAAAATTAGTATATTTTGAAAGCGATAATGACGCATATACAATGCTAGAAAGAGAAAAACAGATCAAAAGATGGAGAAGAGATAAAAAGATTAATTTAATTAACAAAGAAAATCCACACTGGAAAGATCTTTACGAAGAATTAAAAAATTTATATGTCTAAAATCAGCATCAACTTAGTTACATGGAATGCGGAAAAATACATTAAACATTGTATTAATTCTATTTTGAATCAAACATTTAAAGATTATGAATTAAATATTTTGGATAATAATTCTAGCGACGACACAGTAGAAATAATAGAAAAAAACTTTCCACAGATAAAAATTTTAAAAAATAAAGAAAACTTAGGATTTTCAAAGGGGTACAATAAATTAATCGCCTGGAGTAAATCTGATTATGTATTATGTATTAACCAAGATATAATACTAGAGCCGAACTTTTTAGAAAAAGCTATTAACTTCATAGATAACGCAGGTGATAAAAATCAAATAGGCACAATTGCTCCAAAATTATTTCATTGGGAATTTAATAATGAAGATCCCTATAATGCAGATAAAAATGGGAAAACAAATATAATTGATACATGTGGATTTCAAGTTTTTAAAAATCACAGAGTTATAGATATTGGTCAATTAAAAGAAAATCATGATGAGTTTAACCAAACAAAAGAAGTTTTTGGTACATCTGCTGCATGTCCAATATATTTCAAAAAAGCACTGGAAAATATAAAAATAAATAACGAATACTTTGATGAAGATTTTTTTACATATAAAGAAGATGTTGATCTAGCTTTTAGATTAAGACTTGCTGGATACAAATGCTACTTTGTTCCTGATTTAATTGCTTATCATGATAGATCAATAAAAAAAGGATTAAATGTCTCTCAAAACAGAAAAAACAGATCCTCTTGGGTAAATGAATATTCATACAGAAATCATATTTATTTGCTTATAAAAAATGAATTTTTTTCAAATTTTATAAAATGCTTTTTTCCACTTTTTATTTATGAATTTAAAAAATTTATTTATGTATTATTTTTTGAAACAAAAACATTAAAATTCTTTTTTAAAAGTTTTAGTCTGATTTCTAAAATGAGAAAAAAAAGAAAATATATATTTAAAAATATTGTTAAAATTAAAAGTGAAGAGTTATATAACTGGTATAAATAATAAATATTATGTTATCAATTATTATTTTAAATTACAAATCATCAAAACTTATTAAGTATCAACTTAAAAAATTAACTACTTATAATTTTTCATTTGATACTGAAATTATTGTTGCTGATAATAATTCACATGATAATATAGAAACTATTTTAAAAGAATTTCCAAATGTTAAATTCATAGATAATAAAAAAAATATTGGATTTTGTGCTGGAAATAATAGTGCTATTTCTCATTCAAAGGGTGATTATATTCTAATTTTAAATCCTGACATAAGAATTAGCAACGATGCAATAGAAAAACTTTATTTAACTTTAAAATCTAATGAAAATATAGGACTAATTGGGCCTCGTCTTATAAATGCTGATGGATCTACTCAAGAAACTAGCTTTGCTTTTCCAGATATTTACTATCCCGTGTTTAGAAGAACACCTTTTGGAAAAACAAAAACTGGCGAGAGATGGCTTGATAAATTTCTCCTAAAAAACATTGATAGAACAAAAAACAGTCAAGTTGATTGGCTCCAAGGAGCATGCTTTATGATAAAAAAATCAGTATTTGATGAAATTAAAGGCTTTGATGAAAAAATTTTTATGTATTTAGATGATATGGATATATGTAGAAGAGTCTGGGAAACAGGAAAATCGGTTTACTATATGGGTGAAGTGAGCGCTATTCATTTACACCAAAAAATGTCGGCTGATAAAAATATATTTATTTCAATATTTACAAACAAACAATCTAGAATCCATATAAAAAGTTGGCTTTATTATATAAAAAAATATTGGAAAGTTAACTTACCAGAAAAATGTCCCTCAAGAAAAAATTATTCAAACTCACAAGTTAAATAAATTTCATTAAATTCTCTATCAAGTGATAAAATATTGGGTATTGATTTTTGATGTGATAAATTATGAGAAATCGCGACAAATGGTTTTAGTCCTGGATAAGTTCCATTTTTAAATTCTTCTTCGTGCTTAAAAATATTATTATATTTTTTCTTTTTTATGGAATCAATAAATACTTCCAATAATTCTTCTGTTTGTTTTATATTTTCTTCTTTTATTTCTTTTATAAAATCTCCACATGCAATTAAAACAATTCTTTCATTTGCCTCTTCTATAAAATTAGATAATAATTCTCCAAACTTTGTATGGTATGCTAAATCACCTGAAGAACAATTAATCATTATAAATTCAGTATTTACCTCCTCGTGCTTCATGTCTTTTTCAAATCCCTTTGAAGAAATGTGATATTTATTTAAATAATACAAGGGAACAAATGATTTATAATTTATTTCGCTGTCAGAAAATAAAGAAACTGGAAAATCATTTTTTCGTAGATAATATTTTAATCTAGTAGAGAAATCTAAATCTCCGTTTACTTCAAACTCTATTGATAAATCACCAAACTCTTTAAAATTGATTTTATAAGACTGACATTGATTTATGGAAATATTATTGAATTTAGAATACTCTGGCATTATTATAATAATTTTTTCTGGATCAATGCTATAAATTTTTTGTCTAATATATTTCCATGCTGTTATGGATTTTTTTAATTTTTCAGAATGTTCCCCACCTATTTTTGATATGAGTAGAGGATTATGTGGAGTAAGTATTGTATAAATTTCTTTCATATTTTTTATAGTGGATGTGACTCTTCATGTGGTAAGAGTTCATCTTGATTAATATTTTCTAAAGATATATCCAGTGATTCACCAATTTTATTTAAATTTAAAATATCGTTCTGTACAACAAAAATATCATTCCATGAAAATCCTAATTTTTCAAATATATCTCCGTTTAATATTGGTTTCCTTAGCCCATCTGAAATAAAATAAACGGCGCTACTAATATCTGACTTTACTAAAACCCCATCTCTTATTATTGCATCACTAGCATTTTCTAGTTTTTGAATTTCCTCATCACTAACTTTTACTATTTGTTGATTTGGATAATTTATTTTTAATATAGTGTTATTTAAAACAAATGATTTTTTACCATCTTTTACATAATAAATTTTTTCATCTTTAGTATTTTGTAAAACAATTCCATTTGGATATAAACTATTCATTGTAATGTCATCTCCTTTTGAATAATAATTATAATCATCATAAGATATATTTATAGCTTCTTCTGGATTTACACCAAAATATCTTGCTGTCTCGCGTGATTCAAACTTTCTAATTTTATTATCATCTACCATATAAAAATTTCCATCAGGCGTTCTCAAATATGCATAATTTTCAAATTTTATTGATTCTCCAATCTGATATTTTTCCAAATCACTATAAGAAACATCTATAATATCGGACTTATTATACCTGCTTATAAATGATGACCAGGTCATAAAAGGTCTCTTATATCCATCTTCTATAAGCCAAACACTTGGGGATCCATGTGCTTTTACTATTGAACCATTTGGATATTTTCTTGTAAACCATTTTTGCCAAATCTTCCAAAAATTATAATTACCATTATAGTGCGGAGTATAGTTATACAAATTTACGGTTGCTTGATTTATTGGTGTAACTTTCTTTCCATCAATATTATACTCTAGTCCAACTTGAAAAAGCCAAACAAGTTCATTGTTCTCAATATAAAATCTATTTCTCTCTGCAGCATAAAAAACCTGATTATAAAAACCCTTATATTTTTGTAAATATGGATCATTCATAGCGCAGTCATCACAAATTGCAAATCCCGTAGCCCAATCAAATTGTTTCTGTGTTGGATATGGGTCTGTAATCAAACTCTGTTCTTTTTGAAGTAAAACAATTAAATATTTTGGATTTATTCTGTGTTTGTTTGAAGCATTATAAATTATTTCAGCTGCTGTTAATAATTTTCCTGAGTATGGATCTTTAATAATATAATTTTTTAGTGATCCAGCTTGTGTATTTAAAAAACTTTGTATGTCATAAACATCCATTGATGAATAATCTTCTAATTCAAAATCTGAAATAATAAAATTGGGATTAAATAATGCATCATAATCCTGAGAAGATGTTTTTATAATTGAAAAAACAAAAAAAACAAATATTATTAATAAAATCTTTTTCATTTGCTTGTCTTGGCATGGCCCTTTGGGGAAGCCAAATCTATTATATTTAAATAATAATTACAGTTTTGACAAAATCCATTTTTATCAGATCTTGTTATAACATAACCCTGTCTTTGTATATTTAATGCTTCGCACTGCGGACAATATGTATTTTCTCGCAAATCAATTGCAACATTTCCTAAATAAACATAGTTCAATCCTGCTTTTTTACCTAAACTATAAGCGTTTTCTAATTCTGCACTTGATGTTTGTTTGTGAGATAATAATTGATAAGAAATTTCAGGAGAAAATTGTGAAACATGCCACGGAGTATCAACCCCGAGCTCTTCTTTTATAAATTTTACGATATTCTGAATCTGATTTCTCACATTTGTTTCTTTTGGTATTAAAAGAGTAGTAATTTCTATAAAAACTTTTTTCTTTTTTAAATAAATTAAATTTTCTAAAATCGGATTAAGTGATGCTTTTGCTATTTTTTTATATTTATCATCGCTAAAAAATTTTAAATCAACATTTATTGCATCTAGATATGGAATTATTAAATCAAGACACTTGCGACTCATAAATCCGTTTGAAACCCAAACATTTTTCAAATTATTTCTTTTAGCCAATTTCATAATTGGAAGCGCGGTTTCTAAAAAAACAGTTGGTTCAGTATAAGTGTATGCAATTGATTTACATTTTGATTTAATTGCCTCATCAACAATTTGCTCTGGAGTCATTAATTCTCCTGGAAATTCCTTATCTAGTTTTTCAATTCTTTGAATTTGAGATATCTGCCAATTTTGACAATTAGAGCACTGGAAATTACATCCTATACAAGATATTGAATAGCTCTCTGATCCTGGTAAAAAATGAAAAAATGGTTTTTTCTCAATTGGATCAATATTATTTGCAATAATTCTATTATAATTTAAAGATATTAATTTACCATCAATATTTCTTCTTACTCCACATATTCCAGTACAATTTTCGTTTATTTTACAAAAATGCGAACAAAGTTCACAATTTATACTTTTGTCTTTATTTTTACTGTATAATAATGCTTCTTGCATATGATAATTATACCATTTTAAACTTAAATCAGACAACAATATTATTGACAATAAAATTCATAAGTAATAAAATGTAGACGGTTAAAAAAGTTAAAATTTAAAAAATTAACAAAAAAATTATGAAATTAGCTCACAATTTTAATGCAGGTCCAGCGGTGCTTCCAAAGCAAGCTATAGAATCCGCAATTGATGCACTTACAGATTTTAATGGAACCGGAATGTCTCTAATAGAAATTTCTCATCGTTCAAAAGAATGGGAAGCTGTTATGGAAGAATGCCGCTCACTATGGAAAGAATTATTAAATATTCCCGATGGTTACCAAATTTTATTTCTAGGTGGCGGAGCAAGTACACAATTTGCTTATGTTGCCATGAATTTACTTGAAAAAAAAGCAGGATATTTAGAAACAGGAGAATGGGCAAAAAAAGCATTAAAAGAAGCAAGTGGAATTGGAGAAACAATGTGTGTTGCAAGTTCATCTGATAAAAACTTTAATTATATTCCAAGAGGATATGAAATTCCTGAAGGTTTAGATTATTTTCATATAACAACAAACAATACAATCTATGGAACTGAGATTCACGAAGATTTGAATGTCCCATGTAATTTAGTGGCTGATATGTCATCAGACATAATGAGCAGACCAGTGGATGTTTCAAAATATGCTTTAATTTATGGTGGTGCACAAAAAAATGTAGGCCCAGCTGGGGTTACATTTATTATTGTAAAAGAGGATATTTTGGGAAAAGTTACAAGACATTTGCCATCCATGATTGATTATCGTACACACATAAAAGATGGCTCCATGTTTAATACGCCTCCAGTATTTTCAATTTTTGTAATGAATGAAACTCTAAAATGGATAAAAGGCCTTGGTGGATTAGAGGTAGTACAAAAAATGAATAAAGAAAAAGCAAATCTTCTTTACAATGAAATTGACAGAAATAAAATGTTTAAAGGAAGCGCGGAAAAAGATTCTAGATCTTTGATGAACATATGTTTTGTAATGGATGAGACCTACAAAGACAAAGAAGAAGAATTCTTAAAATTTACCACCGAACGTGGAATGATTGGAATCAAAGGCCATAGATCAGTTGGTGGATTCCGCGCTTCAGTATATAATGCATGTCCAATTGAAAGCGTACAAGCCCTAGTTGACTGCATGCAAGAATTTGAAAAATTAAATTCATAAAATTAAAACTCAAAACTATGAAAGTATTAATAGCAACAGAAAAACCATTTGCTAGCGTTGCTGTAGATGGTATTAAACAAATAATTGAAAGTGCTGGTCACTCATGTTTAATTCTTGAAAAATATACAAGCGTAGAAGAATTATACAGCGCTGTAGCTGATGCAGATGCACTTATTGTAAGATCTGATAAGGTTACAAAAGAAGTAATTGGCCATGCACAGAATTTAAAAATTGTTGTTCGTGCTGGGGCTGGTTATGATAATTTAGATTTAAACGCTTGCACAGAAAAAGGAATTGTAGCAATGAATACTCCAGGACAAAACTCAAATGCAGTAGCAGAGCTTGCAATCGGATTTATGATATACATGTCAAGAAATTGTTTTACACCAGGCACTGGAACAGAATTAAAGGGAAAAACACTGGGAGTTCATGCTTATGGAAATGTTGGAAAACTTGTGGCTCGTATTGCAAAAGGCTTTGGTATGACAGTTATTGCATATGATACATCTGTTTCAAGGGAAATAATAGAAGCAGATGGAGTAAGTTTTGCAAATTCAATAGATGAACTCTATAGCAAATCTGATTATTTATCACTACACATTCCTGCAAATGATGAAACCAAAAAATCAATTGGCTATGAATTATTATCAAAATTGCCAAAAGGTGCTTGCATAATTAACACAGCAAGAAAAGAAGTTATAAATGAAGAAGAATTAATAAAAATTTTGGAAGAGCGGGGAGATTTAAAATATATTACTGATATAGCTAGTGATAATTACAATGAACTCAAAGAAAAATTTAGTAGTCGTGTATTTGCAAATCCACAGAAAATAGGAGCTGAAACATCTGAAGCAAATATAAATGCAGGACTTGCTTCTGCAAATCAAATTGTTAAATTCTTCGAAACCGGGGATAAAACATTTCAGGTAAATAAATAATACATAAAAATCACACAATAAAATGGAGCTCTTTTGAGCTCTGTTTTATTTATCAATAAAATCTCTTGACAAAAATTTAGAGTAGCAGTAAATTAAAAATATAAGCCGTCCTCAATTTATGAGCCGTCGGTTTTACATAGAAAGCGATTTAAAATTAATTTTAAACATATGAATATTCAATGGTTAAAATTTGGGGTATTACTTATAATATCTATTCTTAATTTAATACTAGGATTATTAATATTTAAAAAAAACATAACTAAGGATAGAGCTAAAATATATTTCTCTATGATGTGTTTTAGTGCTTCGATGTGGATATTAGCCTCGTCTATTATACAAATTGCAAAAAATCAAATATTATTTTTGTGGGCAGATAGATTTATATATTTCTTCGCTGCATTAATAATATTTTTCTTTTGGCTTTTTTCAAATGAATTCATATATAAAAGTGATAAACTTTTTTATACAAAAAAAATTATCATAACAATTATTACAATAATGATTCTTTCTTTAACGCTTTCAAAAATATTGATAACTGGTAATTATAGTCTTGGAAATGCCCTATACCAAACTGAAAATAAATTAGTCAATTTATTTTATGGAATATATTTTATAGCACTATTTATATCAAGTTGCTACATAATACTTAAAAAGTATATAAAATCATGTGGAATAAACAAATACTCTTTGCAAATTATAATGCTTGGTACAATCCCATCATTTATAATAGCAACTATTTTTTGTTGGTACTTGCCATACGCAGGAAAACATTATCTATATTGGATAGGGACAATTTTTGCACTTCCAATGAATTTCTCAATAGCATATCTACTCTTTAAACGCGATTAAAATGAAAAAAGTATTTTTAATATTTTACGGGGGAACGGGGCTTTATGATAAAAAAGCTGGTCTTAAATTTGTAGAAAAGTACGAACATATTTATGATTGGCTAAAATTAATACCAGAATTATCAATAATGGCTGATATTGATTATACTGTTATAAATAAAAATAAAGACCTGCTTGCAAAAGAAAACATAACAGAGCTTCTTCAAACAATCTCAGAAAATCTACCAAGATATGATGGAATTATAATTCTTCATGAGGTTGACTCAATCCCAATGCTTTCAAACATAATTTTTTGGCAAATTCAAGCACCAGAAAAACCAATAATAATAACTGGGGCAAACACAATAGAAAAACAAACTCAAATGATTCCAGATCTATCATTTAAAGCAAATTTAATAAATGCGTTTCAACTTATTGAAAGTAAAATAGCGAGAGTTAGTGTTATATATGGAAGTCGAGTAATATGCCCATGTAGATTAAAAAGGGTGGGACTTTCTGGGCTTAATATATTTGATTCTGTAACAAAACAATATATCGCAAGAATTGATTTTGGACTATCAATAGAAGATAGAGCTTATAAACCAAAAGAAAGTGAGTATTATTCTAAATTTGATAGACATTTTGTATTTTTCAAAACAATTCCTGGGGTAAAATTATTAGAAAAATTATTAGAAAAAGATAATGAAATACATGCAATAATTTTTGAAGCATGGGAAAATCAAATCACAGAACGAAGCAAATTAATAGAACTTTATAAATTAGGACAAAAAAATAATAAAATTATAATCTTTTATAATCAAATCGGTTTTGCAAAAGATTTTTTTAAACACACTATTATAACAATAAGCAATATCACTCCTGAATGCTTAAATGCAAAACTTTCTTGGATATTGGGACAGACAAAAAATAAATCTCAAATTAGAGAAATGTTAAAAAAAGAAATAATGAATGAATTTTTTGAAAATGAAATTGAAAGATTAAAAAATTAATTTTATGAAAATATACTATTTTACAAATTTAGATAAATTGAAAGATAAATACTGGGAAGACAGATATATTGAAATACATAAATTTTTAATTAAAAATGGCGTTAATTTGGTTAGTAATTTAGAGAAAAAAATTGCTCGCGGAGAAAATGAAGCAAAAAAAAGTATAAGCTATGATCAAATAGAGGCAGTTATAATTGAAGGAACCAATATTTCCCCTGACGCAATTTATGTCATAGCTACTGCCCTTGCTTATAAAAAACCAGTCTTATATTTGATGGAAAAAGCTCATGCAATTCCAGAACAACTTGAATACATAAGAAAAGACCCAAATTTAGGGGAAAATTTCTTTTTTAAATTTTATTCAAAGAACGAAAAAGACAAATCAACTTATAAATCAATTATTTCTGACTTTTTAAATCTATTAGAATCAGGATCCCTAATAAAAGAAAAAGTAAATGTAAAGTTTACACTGCGAATTTCTCCCAAAATAGAAAGATATCTGACGTGGAAATCAATGGCAGAAAAAAAAGCTAAAGCAGAATATGTAAGACAAACCCTAGAGAAACTAATGTCAGAAGATCCAGAATATAAAAATTTTCTAAAAAAAGCTCGTTCTAACTTTTAAGTATCAAAATTTCAAGTAAATCACTGTTTATGTTATAATATGACTATTAAACGTGTCTTGTTTTTAATTTTAATTATCAGCAAAAAATGAAAAAAGTATTATTAATTACTCTTGACTTTTTACCAAATCGTGGCGGAGTATCAAATTATTATTATAATCTTTATAAAAATTTTCCCCAAGACAAAATAATAATTCTTACAAATGTAAAAGGAGAAAATTCAAAAAATATTATAAGAAAAAATTTAAATTTTGGAATGTTTCATTTTTTTAATACCATAAAAGAAATTAAAAAAATAATAGAGTTGGAAAAGATAGAGGAGATTCTTGTTGGAAATATTTTACCAATTGGAAAATATGCCTATATTTTAAAAAAAATATTAAATATTGATTATTATATATTTATCCATGGGCTTGATATAAAACTAGCGCAAAATAAAATTATAAAAAAATTTCTGACAAAAATTATATTAAATAATGCAAAAATTGTTTTTGCAAATAGCGAGTCAACAAAATCCATTATAAAAACCAAGACGAGAATAAAAATATTATATCCTGGCGTAAATGAAAATTTTAAAAATATAGATGAGAATAAAAAATTAGAAATCGTTAAAAAATACAATTTGGAAGGTAAAAAAATAATTTTAACAGTAGGGCGAGTTATAAAAAGAAAAAACCATGAATTTATTATAAAAGCAATTGATGAATTGAAAAATGAATTTAGTAATCTAACGTATTTAATAGCTGGCACTGGTGATAATTTAGAACATTTAAAAAATTTAGCGACTGATAATAAAAATATTATATTTTTAGGAGATGTAAGCGATGAAGAATTACCTTATTTTTATTCAATTTGTGATATATTTACAATGATAAGCCATGAAACAAAAGAAGATACCGAAGGGTTTGGAATAGTTTATCTTGAGGCCGCGTTATTCCACAAACCAAGCATTGCGGCAAACTCAGGAGGTGCAAAAGAAGCTGTAATTCACAATGAAAGCGGCCTTCTTATAAATAATGAAAATCCAGAAGAATTAAAGACTGCAATCAAAATATTATTAACAAACCAAGATTTTGTAAAAAAAATAGGGGAGAAATCATACACAAGGGTTATTGAAAATTTTACATGGGAAAAAATTACAAATAAATTAATACAAGAATTAGATGCGTAAAACACAAAAGCAAGAACAAAAATTTGATGTAGTGATGTTTTCAATGTCCAGTTATAGTGAATGGGACAATGGAACAAGTAATAGAAATTTTCAAATTTTTAAACAACTTAAAAATAACCCTAAAATTGACAAAATTCTAACAGTCGATTATTTGCCACATACAATAAAAAGAGCCATAAAAAACTATAAAGTAAATATTTTAGGAAACACAAGGGGAAATATAACTAAAAAATCCAGATTTACAAAAATTTATCAGCCAGAAGAAAAAATTACTGTTTATTCAACTGTTTTTAATATTTTATCAATGAAAAAAACTCTACATAATATTAATAAATTTCTTAAAAGAAATGGATACAAAAATATAATATTATGGTCATATTATCCACTAAGTGTTGAATATTTTGATGAAATTGAATATTCTGTTTCTGTTTTTGATACTGTTGATAATTGGTGTGAACATTCAAGTTATACAAAATTCAAGAAAAAATTAGAAGAAAATTATAAGAAAATAAAAGAAAAGGCAAATATAATTTTTGTTTTATCAAAAAGTGGCGAAGAAATTTTTGCCCCAAGAAAAGATAATATTTATCACATAACCCAAGGAGTTGATTTAGCTCATTATATGATGAAAAGTAAATTAATAAATAATGATATTGCAAAAATTCATCATCCAATAATTGGTTATGTGGGAGTAATTCAAGAAAATAGAATAAATTTTGATTTAATAGAATATATTGCCAAAAAAAATCTAGACAAATCAATTGTTCTCATTGGTCCAATATGGAACAAAAATCATGAAAAACTTTTAAAAAGTTACTCAAACATATATTTGTTAGGGAAAAAAGGATACAAAGAAACACCTGACTATATAAATCAATTTGATGTTGGAATAATTCCACACATGTTAAATGATTTTATAAAATATACCTGTCCAATGAAAGTTTATGAATATTTGGCATGTGGAATTCCAGTTGTAACAACAGATGCTCCGGGAATTGAACAATTTAGAGGAATTGTGGGCATAGCAAATGATTTTGAAAAATTCAATATAGCAATACAAGAGGAATTAAATAATAATTCACAAGAAAAAATAGATAACAGAATAAAAATTATCAAAGATCACACTTGGGAAAAGAAGGTTGATCAAATGTTAAATCATATACAAACATTAATATAAAAATATGTTTGAAGACAAAATAAAAAAATTAATAAGTAGTTCAACTGGAATCAAAAATCCAGAAATTGAAATTCCACCAAATGATAAAATGGGTGATTATGCTTTTCCATGTTTTGAGCTTTCAAAAAAGGAAAAAAAATCAGGTCCTGAAATTGCAATTAATTTAGAAAATAAAATTAAAAGACCAAATTTCATAAAACAAATAAAAGCTACTGGTCCATATTTAAATTTCTTTATTGATTATAATAGTGTCTCAAAACAAATAATATGTGATATTTTTAAAGAAAAAAATAACTATGGTGCCCAAAATATTGGCAAGAACAAAACAATTGTAATTGATTTTTCTTCTCCAAATATTGCAAAACCTCTTAATATTGGACACTTAAGAAGCACTGTAATAGGAAATTCATTATACAAAATATATAAATCACTTGGTTATAAAGTAATAGGAGTAAACCATTTGGGTGACTGGGGAACTCAGTTTGGAAAATTAATTTATGCTTATAAAACATGGGGCAATTCAAAAGAATTAAAAAAAGATCCAATAAAACATTTATTTGATCTATATGTTAGATTTCACAAAGAATCAAAACTAAATTCAGACTTGGATGATTTTGCAAGGGATGAATTTCAAAAATTAGAAAAAAAAGAAAAGAAAAATCTAGAATTATGGAAACTTTTTAGATCACTATCTTTGGAAGAATTTAAAAAAATATATAAAATATTAAACATAAAATTTGATTCCTATGACGGAGAAGCTTTTTATAACTCCAGTATTGAAGAAACTTTAAAAATTGCTAAAAAATCATTAAATACAAAAATTTCTAGTGGTGCACTAATAGTTGACCTAGAAGAATTTCAAATGCCACCATTTTTTCTACTAAAATCAAATGAAACAAGTTCTTATCACTTGAGAGATTTATCAGCCGCTCTTTATAGATTAAAAAATTATAAACCACATAAACTTTTGTATGTTGTAGGAAGCGAACAAGAACTTCATTTCAAACAATTATTTAAAGTTTTGGATTTAATGAAGTTAAACAGGGATAAATTTATTCATGTAAATTTTGGAATGTTTAGTTTTTCTGATAACACAATGTCAACCCGCGAAGGAAACATAATTTTTTTGGAAGATGTATTAAATAAATCAATTGATTTAGCAAAAAAAATAATGATTGACAAAAAATCAATTGCAAAAGATGACCCAGAAACTGCTAAAAAAATAGGACTTGGTGCTGTAATTTTTGCAGATCTTTCAAACGACAGAACAAAAAATATAGTTTTTAACTGGAATAGAGTACTTGCTTATGACGGAGATACTGCCCCATATTTACAATATACTTATGTAAGGTGCAATAGTATTTTAGAGAAGGCAAAAAAAGAATATAAAATAACAGCCCAAGAAAAAATTAATTTTAAATTATTAGAAAATAAAAGTGAAGTAAAAATTATCAAAGATTTGAGTAATTTCAAAGATATAATTGTAAAATCTGCTGAAAATTATAAACCAAATATAATAGCAAACTATTTAATTGACCTAGCAAAAGATTTTAATGAGTTTTATAATAATATTAAAGTAGTAACAGATGACCCTGACCAAACAAAAGCTAAAATTGCTTTAGTTTATTGTGTCTCACAAGTAATAAAAAATGGTTTGAATTTATTAGGAATTCAAACTGTAAACAAAATGTAATTATGAACTTAGAACCAATAATAGGACTTGAAATTCATGTTCAGCTAAAAACAAAAAGTAAAATGTTTTGCAGTTGTTCAAATAAATCTGATGATACTCATCCAAATAGCGTTATTTGTCCTGTTTGTCTGTCTCATCCTGGCTCACTACCTGTTTTAAATGAACAAGTATTAAATTATGCTATAAAACTTGCTCTTTCATTGAATTTAAAAATAAATTCTACCAGTGTATTTGAAAGAAAAAATTATTTTTACCCAGATTTACCAAGTGGTTATCAAATTTCACAATTTGAACATCCACTGTCTGAAAATGGATTTTTTATTCTTGAAGAAGACAATAAAAAAACTCGAATTGGTATAGAAAGATTACACATAGAAAATGATAGTGCAAAAAGCATGCATGTTGATGGTGAAACTCTTGTTGATTTTAATCGTGCTGGAACTCCACTTGCTGAGATTGTAACACGTCCTGATTTTAGAACACCACAACAAGCAAAATTGTTTTTACAAAAACTCCGCCAAATTTGTAGATATTTAAATGTTTCAGACGCTGACATGGAGAAAGGAAACCTAAGATGTGATGTGAATATTTCACTTCGTCCAGTTGGGGAAACAAAACTATACACAAAAACAGAAATTAAAAATCTAAATTCTTTTAAATCAGTTGAGCGTGCTTTAGAATATGAAATAACAAGACAAACTGAACTTTGGGAAAGAGGAAGACCACCAGACATACAGACAACTCGAGGATTTAACGATGCAAAACAAATTACAGAATTACAACGTGAAAAAGAGGAGTCAAACGATTATAGATATTTTCCTGAGCCCGATATTCCAGAAATTATAATTTCAAAAGATAAAATAAAAAAAATAAAAATTGAAATTCCAGAATTCCCGAATCAAAAAATTAAAAGATTTATGTCTGAATATAAACTTACAAAAAATGATGCTGAAATATTATCTAGCAGCATAGAAATTTCTTCATATTTTGAGGAAGTTGTTTCAGAATTTAGGACTCTAATATCAGAAAAACAGTATAAAAAAGAAAAAGAAAAAATCATAAAACTTATTAATGGTTGGATAACTTCAGAATTATTTAAACTAATAAACAAAGAAAATATTAATATTTCTGAAATAAAAATAACTCCATATGATTTTGCGAAATTTATTTCTTTTGTTTACAACAACACAATAAACAGTTCAAATGCTCAAAAAGTTTTAAAACTTATGTTTGATAATGGATCTGACCCAGAGAACATTATAAAAGAAAATGATTTAACCCAAATAAATGATGAATCAGAACTTACAAAACTAACCGAGAAAATAATTTCTGATAATCCAAATCAGGTTAGTGAATACAAATCTGGAAAAGAGAATCTAATGAAATATTTTGTAGGAGTTGCAATGAAAGAAACTAATGGTAGGGCAAATCCTGAAATAATTGAGAGTATTCTAAAAGATAAATTAAAATCATGAAACATTTAATTTCACTAAAAGAACAAAGCAAAGAAGATTTACTCAAAATATTAAATATTGCGCAAAAAATAAAAGAAAAAAGAAATAGTGGAGAACTAACAAATTATTTAGAAAATAAAACTCTTCTCATGCTTTTTCAAAAGTCGTCTACCAGAACACGACTTTCTTTTGAATCTGGAATGACAGAACTTGGTGGTCATGCAATTTTTATTGATCAGAAAACAACTCAATTTTCTTTAACTGAATATGAAGATGAAATAAGGGCTCTTATGAGATTTGGTTCAATACTCATGATTCGTGCACAAAAAGTTGATTCAGTTATTAAAGCTGCGTCATTTAATCAAATTCCTGTAGTTGACGCTTGCAGTGAAAAATATCATCCATGTCAGGTGCTTGGGGATATGCTTACAATGATTGAATACTCCAAAGGAATAGAAAATATAAAAAAAGTTGTATGGCTTGGAATAGAAAATAATGTTTCAAATAGTTTGAAATTATTGTGTGCAAAATTAGAAATCAATTTTATACTATGCTCACCAGAAGCTCACAAAATAAGTATTGATGAGGAATTAAATAATATATCTCTAGAATCTGGATTTGTTTCAAAAGATTTAAATATAGAGAGTGCTTTAAGGGATGCAGATTATGTTCACACTGATACATGGATGGATATGGAATTTTTCGAAAATGGAAAAATAAAACCAGAATTTGAAAATGAATTTGAAAAAAGAAAATCTATTTTTACACCATATCAGTTAAATGCTGACATAATTAATAAATATTGCCCAAACGCAAAAATAATGCACTGCATGCCTTGTCACACTGGTTATGAAATAACAAGCGATGCCATTAATCACAAAAATTCTATCATTTTTGATCAAGCTGAAAACAGAATGCACATACAAAAAGCTATAATAATTTGGCTACTTGAAAAAGATAATTTAGTCACATAAATGAACAAATTTTTTGTTTAAAAAAGAGTGTCTTGCGACACTCTTTATATTTTTCCCTGTGCTAAATACATTAATCGCACAAGGAATTCTCTGAAAATAAAATCCGACCAACTGATTGTCCATTTTAGACGAGATAATGGATCATAGGGACAACCATCAGTGTTTATGACACCAACCACATTTAAACCCATTTTTTGTAGGACTTTTTTACATCTCCACGCATGGTCAGGATGCGCAAGAACTAAAACATTTGTTAAATTCTTTTGTTTACACATTTCATTTGCCTGATAGGCGACCTCATGTGTATCAAACCACTTTTCTGGAAATCTTGATTTTTTAATTACATGAATCACACCATTTGTTATGTGTTCTCCTATTTCCCACTGAGCAATGATTGGAATTTCATATCGAGAAAATATTTTCTCTGCCTTGCGAATAAGAAACCAATCACTTGAATCTGGTCCAAAAATGGTTTGGCCAAATGAAAATGCAATTATAGCATCTGCATTTTGAAGTTCTTTTTCTGTAGCATATTTAACATGCCAAGAAAACAAACATTCAAACAAATTTCTAAATTTCACTGTTCCTCCAATGATAGCTTATTTTTTATATTAAAATTTATTATTAATTTATTATAAATAATAAATATTTATAACATATATTATAATTTTTGTAAATATAAAAAATTAATCCCGCCAAGTTTGCACCTAGCGGGATTATTATATTGTTTGATTTTTTTGTTAGTTAATGACACGAAAATCCGCGTGCCACTTTGTCTGGAAGCGTAATTAAAGTCACATTGTTTTCTTGGCAAAAAGCAATGATATCTTTGTCTCTTACAGAACCAGTGGTAGCGAATATTGTGTCTACACCACACTCGATGAGAGCATTAATTCCATCAGTAAATGGGAAGAAACTGTCACTATAAGCAACAGCACCCTTAATATCATGGAAGCGGTTGTAAGCTCTAGTTGTAGCTAATTTGGCAGCTCCAACTCGGTCTTGTTGACCAACGCCATTTCCAATCAACATCCCATCTTTGACAATGGTTATTGTATTGGAATTACTACTTGAGCCAATCGCCCAAGCAATAATCAAATCCATGATCTTTTTTTGTGATGGAGCTTGCTCACAGACAAAATTCATTTCTGGATGTTTGAAATCCAGGATGAATAGGGGGGCATCTTGCATTACAAATCCACCACGCACAGATTTGAACTTAGTTGACAAATTCACACTGTTTTCATCCAAACTGGAAAGTGCCGGCAGTTCAAGAATGCGACACTTATTACCTTTTCTCTTTAATATATCCACGACCCCCTTATTAAATTTGGGAGCTAGGATATTATCAATTGGACGTCTTGTTTCAGAGTCTTGGTGGAGGATAGCGTCTGCTATTTTTTCATCCACAGCAAAATTGATTACTACGGTTCCACCGAATAATGCCTGGGAATCACCACTAACCATTTTCCTTGTTGTCTCATGTGGATCATCACAAACACTAAATCCACAGGCATTTCCATGCTTCACACCAATGGCAATAAACGGAACTTGCTCATCCGGAAAGTTGAGTTTAAAACCAGCCACAAAACGAGTCATGGTTTCAATTGCCCTATCCAGATCAAGAAAACTCACATAACTGGGAGTTACTCCTTCTATCATCTGAATATTTGCCAGAGAAAGTGGATCAGTGTTATCTGAGCAGGTAAAGAATGCTGCATTGAGTTGATGTGGATTTTCCCCATATTTAAGTTGGAGATGTTTGATTCCGGAAATGATTTGATATTTACCATCTCCTCTAAACATGGCTGATTCAGAGATATATCGAGAAACAATGAACTCAGCTTTTGCTGCTAATTCTTTGATAAATACATCTTCATTAGGTCTGCCGGCTTGAAGCCATTCGATAACCATTTCTCTGTCACTGGGATCAGCGAGAACAATTCTTCCACCTTTGATTCCAGAACGGATCATTGTGGGTCCACCAATGTCTGTTTGTTTAACTACTGACGCGAAGGTGTGATCTGGATTGAGTATCTCTGCCTGAAGCGGATACATATCGCAACACACCATGTTAATATAGGGAAGATTCAGACTTTCCATTTCCAAAAGGTCAGGACCATCATAATCAGCGAGAAGACCGGCGTGAAGTTCACGCGACAGAGTCACTACTTTGTGTCCAAGAATAGCCCCACCACCAACAAGTTCTTTCACATCTTTAACTGGAATCCCAACATCTGCTAGTTTCTTAGCAGTACCACCGGACGAGTAAATCGTCCATCCAAGTTCAACAAGCCTTCGAGCAAAAAACTCAATTCCTGTTTTGTTATAAACGCTAATTAAAGCGTTTTTGGATTTTTCTTCCATTGTTCCTCCTTAAGGAATTCAATTATGCGAAAAGTTTATAATTATTGATTGTTTTTGTCAAACAAAAAACACGGTGGAAATATTCCAACGCGCTTTTACCTTTTATAAATTATCTTAAAAAATCTTTAACTAATTTTTCTGCTTGTTTATAATCCTTTACCCAAATTATATCCTTTCTTTTGTTAAACCAAGTCATTTGTCGTTTTGCAAATTGATGAATTGCAGTTGATAACTGAATAAACAACTGCTCATAATTAATTTTCTTTTGTAAATATCTTGATACAAATCTATATTCAAGTCCAAAATCTTCTAATCTTTTCCATGAAACGCCTTGTTTGTGTAGATTTTCAATTTCACCAATCATATTTTCTTTTTCTAAACGTTGCTTTAGTCTTTCATCAATTCTTTTATTTATAATACTTCTATCAAATGTAATTCCAATAACAAGCGAATCAAATAATTTCTTTTTCTTGTTTTTTAAAACAGAAGAACCATTTTTTGCAATTTCAATTGCTCTTATCACGCGTCTATAATTATTAATATCAATTTTATTATAAGATTTCAAATCTAATTTTTTTAACATTTTTTGAAGTTCTGCTAGGGGAGTGGAGTTAAGTTTTTTTCTTAATTTCTTGTCTATCTTCTCGTCTCCAAAAACATATCCATCAACAATTGAATTTATATAAAGTCCTGTTCCACCAACTATAAATGGAATTTTCCCTTTTTCATTAATTTCTTTTATTTTTTTAATTGCCAATTTCTGCCAATCGAGTAGAGTAATTTGTTTTTTTGGATTTTCTATATCAATCAAGTGGTATGGCGTTTTTCCATAATCACATAAGTCTTTTCCTGTTCCTATATCCATCCCAACATAAACTTGACGAGAATCAGCAGAAATTATTTCACCATTAAATTTATCTGCGAGACCTACTCCCAATTTAGTTTTTCCACATGCGGTTGGTCCTACAACACAAATTATTTTAATTTTATTCATACTATTTTTCCTTCCAAGCCCCATTCAAGAGTTTTATCTATTTTCACATTAACAAACTGTCCTAAATCACGATCTGTATCATTAAATATTTTTACAGTTTCATAGGTTTGCATTTTTCCAAGATAAACTCCTTTTTTACTTTTGTTTGTTAGCAAAACTTTTACAACACTACCCAAATATTTTTTATTTCTAGCAAGTGATTGTGCTCCTATTAATTTTGTAATTTTCTCATCGCGTTTTCTTTTTGTATTTTGACTCACATTATCATTATACATCTTATAAGCTAGTGTTTGTAAGCGAGGAGAATAAAGTCCACTATAAACAAGAGTAATTTTTGACTTTTTTAAAATATTTAAAGTACTTTCAAAATCTTTTTCTGTTTCACCACAAAATCCGACAATAACATCTGTTGTAATGTTTGCATCTGGAATTGCCTTATAAATTTTATTAATAATTTCCAAAAATTCTTTAGCAGAATATTTTCTATTCATTTTTTTAAGTATCTTATCGCTACCTGATTGAAGTGGAAT
>CAYLQO010000013.1:0-19297 GCA_964386425.1 uncultured Gammaproteobacteria bacterium
GGTGTTGGAATGGTTCTGGATGTGAAGACTTGTAGTAATTTCTCATAATCACATTCCTAACTTCCATAACCAGGGAGCTCCACGAAAAAGTCCTTTATTTAAAGGGTTTTTTTGTTATACCCATAAAGAGAGGTCTGAAATGAGATATATTTATGTTATTTTAGAAACTATTTATTTTCTATATTTAAACAATCTCTTTTATAATCCTTTGAGGACATTAAGTCGCACCACTCTTTATTATTGAATCTTTTGACTAATTCTAAAATGCAAAGATCTTTTGGTATAGATCTTGGTGATTCTATTATTAAATTACAATCTTCTGGTGTTTTTGACAATCTAAGAACACAAAAATTTTTCGTATTAGAATTAATAAATGTATTGCATTCACTTGCATTACTCATTAATTCAATAATACACCCATCCCTTAATTCTTCTGATGTTATCAAATTGCACAATTCTTTATTTTTAAAACCAATAGCTACCATACCAATACAATCATTTTTTAAAAGACTACTTTGTATTAAATTACAATCCTCTATTTTTGTTGCGAAATTCAAAATACACTCATCTTTAATATTTACATCGTCTAATGTACTACAACCCTCCATTGTTTTTCTTGAAAGTATAAGACAACCTCTTTTTGAATAAGGATCTTGTATTAAATCACAATTCCCAGAATTTTTTGACATTTCAAAAATACATGATTCTTTATTTTCAGAATCTAATACTAAATTACAATCATTAATATTTTTCGCATATTTTAAAATACAAAGTCTCTGATTTGCCTTATTGATTATTAAATTACAGTCTTCTATTTTTCCCACTGAAACAACAATGCACTCATCTTTCAAATCATTGTTATTTAATTGCATACATGCAGATGGAATCTTACTCGCACTTGCTCTAAAGTAAATTTTTGATTCAGCCCAACCACTGCAATATTCCCTTGAAGACCCTATCGTATTTGGATAGAAAATTGGTAAAACATTATAATAGAACCACAGTTTCATATCTTTATTTACATAATGAGTGCAGCTTTTATAGATTTTATCTTTTCTTATTTCTTCGCCTATCAAAGCGTCTAATTTGTTCATATGAGAATAAACATTTTCACGAATCTCGTCAACCATTCTCGGGATAAAGGGTATTATTATTAAAAGAAAAATTAATACTGGAAGATATATATATTTTAAAATTTTAAATTTATATCCTCTGTCTTTTATTCTTTTTTCATATATTACAATTAAAATAATATTTATTATAAAAAATAATATTAATAAAAATATATAACCGACTACATATATAACTGCCCAATTAGTCATTATACCATCTTGCATCGCCCCCCATCCTTGGCTAGCATGAAGCGCTTTATCACGAAAAAAAATGGAGATAAAAACAAAAAACACTGAAATCATAATAGAAATTACAAACATGATCGCAAAAAACACGGGCCTTTTCAAACTATAAATACCTTTTTTCATTTTGATTGGTTGTTGATTTATTATTTTTTCATTACTATTTTGGCTCATCTTTTTTTATTAATAATCATATATTTATTATATCACAAAACTCTGTGTGTGTTTATAAAAATTTTTAACAATTCCCCACAATCACAGTTCTAACCTCCTCGACCAAGGAGTTCCACCCCTCGACAAGCTCGGGGTGTCCCAATCGCCGGGATTAAAAATCTATATATTTTATTATATACAAAATATTTGGGTGTCCTGAGTTTATCGAAGGACAAGTCAAAGAAAACCCTTTATTAATAGGCTTTTTTTGTTATACTCATAAGGAGAATTGAACTGCTATTTACAATATAAACAAAAGAGGTAAAATATAAATACAATAATTAATTTAAAAATTATGGGATTTGAAACACCACCACCTTCAAATGAACAAGAAACTAGTCCGAAAGTAGAAATAAAAGATTGTTAATAGCTTTGAAGAATTAATTAGGGTTATATATGCTAAGGGAGGGTTAGAAGGCACTCAAAAGACATACGCTCCAGATGAATTGGAAGATTTAATCAATAAGGTCAGAAATTAGGGTTATAATATAAATATTATAACAAGAACAGATGGGTTAAGAGATAAAGTAGAAGAATTATTCAATAAAAAATAATATAATATTTTTAAAAATAAAACAGGATATTAAATCCTGTTTTATTTTATTTTAGAGATTTATTGTTCACTATACTTTTTTGCTTCAGAAAAACTTATTGAAAGAAGTTTTGATACACCATAATCATCCATTGTTACTCCATATAATGTATCTGACTTTGTCATTGTTGCGCGATTGTGAGTTATGCAGATAAACTGAGTTTTATCTTTTAATTTCTCTACAATTTCTGCAAATCTTTCTGAATTTGCTTCATCAAGTGCAGCATCTACTTCGTCTAATACTACAAAAGGTGATGGATTATTAAATATAATTGCACAAATAAGTGCTATTGAGGTGAGCGATCTTTCGCCACCTGATAAAACATTCATGCTGTTTAATTTTTTGCCAGGAATTTTCACAGCGATTATAATATCTGTTATTGGTTTTACTTTTCCTTCATAGGTTTTTGTATTTTCTTCTGTTTCTTCTTCCTCAATTATTTCAGTTTGTGATTCTTCAATGTTTTCAGTTTCTTTAGGTTTTTCGATTTCCTTTTTTATTGTAAGAGTAGCCGAACCCCCACCAAATAAAATTTGAAAATATTCATTAAATGCTTCATTAATTTTTTTGAAATTTTCATTGAATCTACTTTCTATTTTTTCATTTAAATCATCTATTATTTGTTTCAAATCTTTTGAAGCGCTGTCTAGGTCTATAATTTGCTTATCTAAATATATATATTTTTCATTTACTTCATTGTATTCTGTTTCAGTGTTATCTTCTATTTCTCCTATTTGAGAAAGTTGAATTTTTAATTTATTTATTTTTGAAAATTCTAGGTCAGTATCTAGTTCATCTGCACTGTAATCTAAATTATTGATATCTAATTCTTCATGATTTACTTCTGTTTCTATATTTTCTTTTTTTGTTTGACTCCTTGCTAGAGAAATCTTTATTTCTTGGATTTCAGAGTTAATTTTATTTATTTCAAACTGTAAATCTTTCGAGGTTTTTTGTAATTCTAAAAGTTCTTTTTTCTCATCACGACTTCGAGATTCTAATTTATCAATTTGTGATTTAATATTTGCAATTTTATCATCAATACTAGATATCTTATCATCGATATTTGAGATCATGTCCTCAATTTGTTTTTGGTTTTTTGTCCTATCGGATGAGTTAGCTGATTCTATTTCTATATCAAGTTTTGAAATACTAACTGAAATCATGTCTTGTCTTTTTATGAGTTCTTTTAATTTTTCATCTTTGAAGTTTTTGATTGATTTTAATTCATATATTTCATTTACAAGAGAATCTTTGTTTAATAAGTAATTTTGGAATTCTCTTTGTAGTTTTGTGTGATTATCATTCGTTTCTTTGTCTTCTTGATTTAGAGATTTATCTATAAAATCCATTTCTTTTGAAATGAAAAATAGATCTTGTTTTAATTTATCAATATCTATGTTATCAAAATTATCTATTATTGATTTAATGCTTGTGTTTAATTTTTTTATTCTACTCTTTGCTTCTAATTCTCCAGAAATTTCATTTTGTTCACCGATGTTTTCTAATCTATCTTGCAATTCTTTAATTTTATTTAAGAAATTTTGTTGTTCCTCGGTTTTATCTTTTAATTTATTTTCCAATTCACTCACTGCTTTTTTAAGTTCTATAATTTGAGATTCATTTTTCTTAAACTCGTCACTGAGCTCGTTTTTTTGGTTTATAAACCAAGAAATATTGTTTTTTCCTGAATTAGAAAATTCAATTCCGAGTTTTCCCTGGTAAATTACTTTATCTCTTATGAGTTTATTTTTTAAGTCGTTTAATTCTTCATATTCCCTTTGAATAGATATAAAATTTGAAGCATATGAATCTTTTTTCTCTTCGCTATTTATTTTTACATCAATGTCTAGTAATTGTTTTTCTAAGTCGTCACGGGTTTTTTCTATTGTTTTTAATTTTTCTTCATCGCTTTTTATTTCATTTTTAATATTTGAAACTATGAATCCATAATATTTTTTTTGTAAATCAATTAATCTTTCTTTAAATTCCTGACGATTTTTTAATTTATTTACTTGTCTTGTTAGGTATTTGAGACGAGGAGAGATTTCATTTAAAATTAATTTACTTTTTGCTAAATTTTCCTGGGTATTTGTATATTTTGTTTGAGATTTTTCTTTTTTAAGTTGATATTCTTTAATTCCAGTTGCTTCATCAAAAAATTCTTTTCGTGATGTTGCTGACTGATTTAAAATTGAATCAATCATTCCTTGGCCCACGATAGAATAATTGCCTTCTCCGAAATTTGCTCTTGCAAGCATCATTTGAATATCAAGTAATCTTACCTTGCTTTTGTTTACTAAATATTCATTTTCCCCAGTTCTATAAACACGTCTAGTTATTATCACCTCATCGAAATCAATAGGAATTTTATGGCTAGAATTGTCTAAAAACAAACTAACCTCAGCCATTCCGAGTCGATTTTTTTTATCGCTTCCAGCAAAAATTACCTCATCTGATTTTTTTGTTCGAAGAAGTTTTTGACTTTGCTCACCAGTTGCCCATCTTATTGCATCCGCAATGTTTGATTTACCAGAACCATTAGGACCCACGATTGATGTGAGGTTTTGGTTAAAAGTGAGTTCAGTTTTATTTGCAAAGGATTTAAATCCCTGAATTTCTATTTTTTTTAAAAACATTTGTTTTTATTTTACCAGTCTTGTTTTTTTAATCCCAACATCGCAGCATTTATTTCTGCTTCTTGTTTGGAGCTTCCATGTCCCTTTGTGATTAATTTTTTATCAACATATAATCCAACAGTAAAATTTTTTTTATGGTCAGGACCTGATTCTTCAAGTAATTTATATTTTGGTGTTATGTTATAAAATTCTTGAGCTCTTTCTTGAAATTGTGTTTTTGGATCTAGGTATAATTTCTTGTTAACTATTTCATCAACATTTTTTAAAATATGTTGTTCTATGAATTTTTTAGCAGAACCATATCCGCTGTCTAAATAAATTGCACCGATTATTGCCTCCATACAATTTGCAAGTATGTATAATCTTGCTTTAGAATTTTTGTCTTTTGATTCTCCACGACTTAAAAATAAATACTTTTCTATTTCTAATTCTTTTGCGATAAGAGTTAGGTTATTTGAATTAACTAGACTTGCTCTGATATTTGTTAATTCTCCCTCTGGACGAGTTTCAAATTTTCTATAAAGAAAATCAGTTGATACTAACTCAAGCACTGCGTCACCTAAAAATTCTAATCTTTCATTGTGTCCTAATTTAAATCCAGGATTTTCATTTATAAATGATTTGTGAACAAAAGCCTGTCGCAATAAATTTAGATTATTAAAATTTATATTTATTTTTTTTGAAAATTCTTGTACCTTGTCCTTTAGCATATTTTTATTTTTTAATCTTATTTGCTTTCCTCTGGAATTTCAAATTCTTTCAAATCTTCTTCTGTTGCGCCCATTTCTTTGTAAATTGATCCCAGTACTCCGTTTACAAATTTACCACTATTGTCTCCACCATAATCTTTTGATAATTCAATGGACTCATTTATTGCAACTTTTGGTGGAATACTTTCAAATTTTAGTTCATAAATTCCAATGCGCAAAATATTTCTATCGATTATAGAAATTTGTTTGAGTGGCCATTCAGGAGCGTACTTAACAATTAGATCATTTAAATCTTTCCATTTTTCTACGATTCCCATTAAAAGTGTTTTTGTAAATTCATTATCACTTTTATCCCCGTTAAATTCTTTTTCTGTATATTCTAGTATTTTTTCAGGATTTCCCTGTGTTTTGTTAAAATCCCAAGCGAAAAGTGTTTGAAGTATTATTACCCTTGATAAATGACGATTAGACATAATGATTAAGTTATTTATAAAAAGAAAAGCACAATCAAATTATGCTTTCTTTTTTGCTTTTTTCTTGTCTAATGCTGATTTAATTTTTACCACTTCAACGCCTTTATAATATCCACAATTTTTGCAAACTGTATGAGGTTTTATTGATTTTTTACATTTTGGACAAGTTATTAGAACGATTTTTTTAAGTGCGTGATGTGATCTTCTTCTTCTTGTTTCAGAGGATGGTCTTCTTTTGGCTGGTACTGGCATAATATAATAGATTAATTGTTAATTGAATAATTGGTTAATAGAGCGGAAATAAAAAAATTGCTATTTGCTCTTTTGTATAGAATTTTAGCTTATTTTTGCTAAAATGTCAAAATTCAGCACTTATAAAATGGGTTTTTATATGTATTGACATATTTTATTATATGTTGTAATGTAATATGAAAATTAAAAACATAGAAGGAGGAATAAAAAATGCTTGTTTTTACAAGTAAACAAAGTAGAAAATTGCGAGCCGAGCTCCCAGCCTTGATTAGACTGTCAATTGCTTTAGGCTCTCTACCCAAAGAACATTACGAGCCCCTGGATCGAATTGTGGCACTTTTTAATCTAGTGTCTCCTTGGTATGATAGACTGGACGAACTTCGTTGTCGTCTCAATTTTAGTTCAGATACTGAGATTGGCAAGAAGATTGAGGAGCTATTTCAACAATTTGAAAACGTCGGCAGATGCCAATATGGATGGAACAGGACCAAGAAGGGACAGATCGTAACTCATGATGATGTTTTTCTTGGTAATGTCTATGGTATATGGACATTTAACGTAGCTCAGATAATGGGCTGGAAAAATGAAGATAAAAAAATAACCTGGGGATATGATTTCGGAGAACCTGTTAACGTATATGATATTATATCTCGTTGGCAGGCCCTTCCCTTTATCAGATCCCACAGTGAAAAAATAGTCGATCTTATCAAAGAGATCGAGCAATTGGCCTAACATTTACGCTTAGCTACTTACACTTTTACTTCTAGTGTTTGTGGCTAAGCGGTTTTTATTTTAATTGACAATTAATAGAATTTTGATTAAGGTATGTTAATAAAATAAATCTATAAGGGAGGACTTATGTCCACAGACAAAGAGCTTAAGAAAATTCTTAAGAGGCTTGGTGTTGCTGATCGTAAAAAACAAAAATCATTTTTGGATTTAATATCCAATGAAGTCAGCACTTCGGTTGATTCAGCGGTTTTGTTGAACGAAAAAAAGAACGCCCTGTGCGCCATATCACCAATCGACGGTAGATATGCGGAAAAAACAACCGAGCTGAAAGGTGTTTTTTCTGAATTCGGTCTTTTCAAATATCGAGTAATTGTGGAAATCAAATGGTTGGAATTCCTTTTAAGAGAAACCACTCTAATCGGTTTTTCTGAAGAAGAAATGAAAACAATCCTTAGCATACCCACTGAGTTTGATGTCCAATCCGCCATGCGTATCAAAGAAATTGAAGGCGTAACAAATCATGATGTTAATGCTGTTGTTGAATACATCAAAGAACAGCTTAACAAAAAAGGTTTGGAAAAATTCTCCGGATACGTGCATTTATTCCTCACATCAGAGGATCTTAACAACGCTTCTTACTCAATGATGCTCAAAGAAGGTGGAAAAATCTTAGGTGTGGAATTTTTGAAGTTTTCTCAGCTAATAGCTGATAAAGCTGAAAAGTGGAAACATGTTGTAATGCTTGGTCATACTCATGGTCAGCCAGCAATTCCTACGACCATGGGCAAGGAATTTATGGTATTTGACGGGAGATTCTCCCTGGAGCTTTCAAATACTTCGCAATGGAAACCTCATGTCAAATGGAATGGTGCAACAGGAACTTATTCAGCTCATGTTTTTGCCTGTCCTGAAATTGATTGGATCACAAAGAGCAAACATTTTGTTGGGGGCTATTTGCATGCTGAACACATTTCTGTTTCCACTCAAATCAATCCACACCATGATGTTGCTGAACTACTTCAGATCTTCATAAGGATCGCTGGCACTATCGTTGACATGTCTTCTGACATGTGGATGTACATTTCCATGGGTTATCTTAAACAAAAACCCAAGCCAGGTGAGGTCGGATCATCAACTATGCCACACAAAGTAAACCCAATAGATTGGGAGAACGCTCGTGGCAACGCTAAAATCGCCATAGGTCTCTCCGAGTGTTTGTCCAGGGAATTACTGGTTTCAACCATGCAGAGAGATTTGAGTGATTCTACACTTCAGAGAAGCCTGGGTTCTGTTTTTTCTCACATGCTTATAGCTGTAAAAAGCTGTGAAAAAGCAATGGGAAAGATTGATGTTGATCTTGTAAAGATTAACAAAGATCTCAAAGACAACCCTGAGGTAATAACTGAAGCAATTCAGGTTTTACTTCGAGTACTTGGAGTTCCAGACGCTTATAACAAACTTAAAGAGCTTTCTCGTGGCAAGAAATTGACCAAGAAAATTCTCAAAGAGTTTGTTGATAGGCTTGATATTCAAAAAAAGTACAAACGGAGAATCTTGAGTATTACGCCGGCTAAATATTCTGGGCTTTGTTCTCAGATTGTCGACGACGCTCTCGGCAATTAAAACGTACAAAAATTAAATAATAACCACCCAGTATCTATTAGAGAACGGTGGTTTTTAAATTAAAAAATTCCGATTAAATCGGAATTTTTGTCATCTTAATTTTTCAAGTAAATCGTATGCGGTTTTTAATTTTTTCTTTTCATTTTCTATTATATTATCTGGAGCTTTGTGTAAGAATTCTTTGTTAGATAATTTTGCTTCTATCTGGTTTATATATGTAATTATTTCTTTAATTTGTTTATTTTTATCAGCCTCATTAATTTTTATTTCAATAAAAATATCAACATTTGGAATATGAATTATGTCTTTGTATTTCTTGTCTGTTAATTTTACTCTAGCAAGAGACTCTATAATATTTATCTCACCCATTATTAATTCAAAATATTTTTCTGATTCTAAATGACAGTTTATAACTGTTTTTAAATCAATTTTATTTTCATTTTTTATATTTCTAATTGCAATAATAATTTCCTGTATTTTTTCAAATTCAATTAAAACATCTCGTTTTATTTTATTTGTCTTTGGCCAAGATGAAATCATTAGTAGTTTAGAATCAATATTACGCCATATTGTTTCAGTAATAAAAGGAATAAATGGATGCCACAATTTTAGAATTGTTTGTAAAATATAAAGAAGTATTTCATCTTTATTTTTTTCTATTTTAGAAATTTCTAAATACCAATCTGCAAAATCATTCCACGAGAAATCATATAAAGCCTCACTTGCAAGTGAAAAATCATGATTATCGAGATTTTTTGTTGTATTAGATATTAGACCTTCAAGTTTTTGTAAAATCCAATTGTCAGCCAATGTAACTGCTTTTGGTTTTCTTCCTATTAATTTAACATTATCAACTGACATTAAAATATATCTTGATATGTTCCATAATTTATTTATGAAATTTCTTGCTCCTAGCACTTTTTCTTCATAAAATTTTGCATCATTTCCTGGGGCAATGCCCTTTAATAAGCTAAGGCGGAGTGCGTCAGTTCCAAATTTTTCAATTAGCTCAAGTGGATCAAGTCCGTTTCCTGATGATTTTGAAAATTTCTTTCCTTCTTTTGAGCGAAGCATTCCATGAATATAAACATTTTCAAATGGTATGTCATCAATAGCATAAGTAGACATAAGTATCATTCTTGCCATCCAAAAAAATAATATTTCATAACCCATTTGCATCCATTGTGTTGGGTGATATTTTTTAAGATCTTTTGTTTTCTCTGGCCAGCCGAGCGTTGAGAAAGTCCATGCGCCCGAAGAAAACCAAGTATCAAGTGTATCTGGATCCTGAGTCCAGTTGTCACCAGGAGAGTCCATAGAAATTTTTACTTTTTCATCACTATACCAAACAGGAATTCTATGTCCCCACCAAATTTGTCTTGATATACACCAGTCACGTAAATTATCAATCCATTGCATGTATGAATTCATAAATCTATCAGGAGTAATACGAATGATTTTCTTTTTATTTCCATTATGACCAATGGTAAAAACATCTTTCATTAATTGTTTTAATGATTTATTTTTGCCAGGAATAATTTTATTTACATCAACAAACCATTGTCTCATTGGTAAAACTTCAACAATATCAGAAAATCTATCAGATTTTCCAACACTATGAATTGTTTCTTCTTGTTTTATAAGTAAATCATTTTCTTTTAACCAGTTTACAAATTTTTCTCTTGCCTCATTAATATCAAGTCCAGCATAATTCACCCCAGCACTTTCTGTCATTCTGCCATCAGTTCCAATAACTGGTACTATCCCTATTTCTTTATTTTTCTGATACATCTCAAAGTCAACCATACTGTGAGCTGGAGTTACGCCAACTGCTCCTGTTCCATAATTTTTATCAACACTTTCATCAGCAATTATAGTAATTACAAGAGGATTGAGTGCCCCAACATCAACTGTAAATTTTTGACCAATAAATTTATTGTATCTATCATCAGTTGGATTTACAGCAACAGCACAATCACCAAGTTTTGTTTCAGGACGAGTAGTTGCAATTGCAATTGGAAAATCCTTTGAATATTTAAAAGTATAAATTGTAACAGGTTGTTCCTCGTAAATTAACTCATCATCAGAACATGTTGATTGTCCCTTGACTGACCAGTTAACAGTTCTATACCCCCTATATATTAATCCATCATCATACATTTTTTTAAATAATGTGTTTACAGCAAGAGATCTTTTCTCATCAAATGTATAAGCAAATCTTGTCCAATCACAACTTGTTCCCATTTTTCTGATTTGATTTAAAATTGTTGATTTAGAATTTTCAGAATATTCTCTAATTTTTTCAAGTAATTTTTCTCTGCCTAATTCTTCGCGAGGATTTTTTATTCCCTGTTTTTGCAATTCTTTTTCTACTCTTGCTTGAGTTGCAACAGCTGCATGATCAGCTCCTGGAAGTAGAAGTGCTTTATATCCACGCATTCTTCGAAATCTTATCTCAGTGTCTAATATTGAATTTTCAAGCGCATGACCTAGGTGGAGGATTCCAGTTACATTTGGTGGTGGCATTAGTACACAATAAGGATTTTTTGCAGACCTCAAATTATCAGGATTAAAAAATCCAGACTCTTCCCAGGTCTTGTAAATTTCATCTTCAAATTTTTTGGCCTCATAAGCCTTATCTAATTCTATTTTCATTGTTTTGTTATTTGTCATTTCGACCGTAGTGGAGAAATCTGTTGTATTATTATTTCATTAGGTTTCTCGACAAGCTCGAAACGACAATGAGTGTTTTAATATTCAATTACACGTTCATTTTCATTATTACCTAACTTAAAGTTTACATAAATTGTGTCTTTTGGTAAATAGTCAGAGATTTTATCAGCCCACTCAATAATTATTAAATTTTTGTCGTCATTTATATAATCTTCAAGTCCAATATCAAGTAGCGCTTCATAAGTTTCAAGTCTATAACAATCAATATGAACTAGGTTTTTAATTTTAGAATTATTCTTAAGTGTTTTATAAATTTTCATTACTACAAAAGTAGGGCTTGTAATATTTGTAATTCCAAAATAATTTCCAATTCCTTTTGTAATTGCAGTTTTTCCTGCGCCCAAATCACCATTTAATCCAATTACATGAAAATTAAAATCCTTGGCTAGTTTTTCACCCAGCTTTAAAGTTTCTTCTAATGACTGTGTTTTAATTGATTTCATGTTTATAAACTTAAATTTGGATCAGCTGTTATTTTGAAATTATTTTTTTTACTTGCCAGCCGAAGCTTTAGCGAAGGCTTGGCTTTTTTTCTATTAAAATAACCAGCAACCGCAACCATGGCAGAATTATCCCCGGTATGTTTTAATTCCGGGAAATATGTTTTTATTTTTAGTTTATCAGCTTCAGATTTAATTTTATTTTTTATAGAATTGTTTGCACTTACTCCACCACCAAGAATTATGGTTTTTACATTATAATCTTTTGCAGAATTAATAATTTTTTTTGCAAGCACATCACAAACAGCAGATTCAAAAGCACAGCAATACTCTTTGATTCTCTCTTCTCTTTTTTTCTCGTTGCCTGCCCCGAGCGAAGCCGAGGGGTCATCGCGCCATTTATATAAAACAGAAGTTTTAAGACCAGAGAAGGATAAGTTGTAATCTTTTGTATTTAACATAGGTCTTGGGAATTCAAATGTTGGTTTGCTGGTAAATTCATTTGCGAGTTTATTTATTATTGGGCCACCGGGATAACCAAGTCCAAGAATTTTTGCAACTTTATCATAGGCTTCTCCAACTGCATCATCAATTGTAGTTCCAAGGAGCCTATATTTTCCATAATTCTTCATTAAGAATATTTGTGTGTGCCCACCTGAAATTACAACAGCAAGAGCTGGAAATGTTTGTTTCTTATCAAATAATTCCTGATAAGTAAGCCAATTACTATATATATGAGCTTCTATATGATTTATGGGAATAAGTGGTTTTTTGTAGATAAAAGAAAGTGTTTTTCCAAGTTCTAATCCTATAACTAAAGATGTGATAAGTCCTGGGCCATAAGTGACTGCAATTAAATCTACGTCAGAAGCAATATCAAAATCTAATTCTTTTAGTAATGGAAAAAAATTCTCCACGTGGTGACGTGCTGCAACCTCAGGAACTATTCCACCAAATTGTTTGTGAATTTCTACTTGTGATGAGATAAGATTTTTTAATATTTTGACATTATTTTTCTTATCAATTTCAATAAGAGACAATGCGCTTTCATCACAAGAGGATTCAATTCCTAATATTCTCATTATTTTCTATTTATTATTTTTAATTTTTTATTGATTTACTATTTTGTTATTTTCAATTTATTTATTATTTATTTTGTTATTTAAATAATTAAATAGTAAATTGAAAATCAATTGAAATTTGAAAATAGTAATTATTCTTTAAATACTTCTGCCTGGTATGTTAAAAACTTAGTTTCACTATCTTTATAACAATTCCACTCAAGTCCTGCTTTTTGACACAATGATCCAAAAAATTCTTCTTCATTAGATACATTTTTCCAAACCTGCGGTAAATAAGTTGCCCCATATAGACCTTTTTTCAAAACAACTCCGTCAATATCTTTTATGATATTTTTAAATTCAGTTTCTTTTGGAACTGTTAGTATTGATATTTCTATTTTAACATCTTTTAATTCATTTTCTAGTAAAGGATTAAATCTTGTGTCTTCAAACGCAGCAGAAAGTGCGTTAAGTTGAACCGCTTTGTATAATTTTTCAATAGGTTCTATGTAACCAATACAACCACGAAGAGAATTATTTTCATTTAGTGTTACAAATACACCACGTTTTTCTTTTAAATTTTCTGGAATTGCAGATTCTTCAACTGGCATTAATTTTTTGCTATTTTTCAAAGCATAATCAATTGTGTTTCTTGCTAAATTTAATAAAAACTTTTTATCTGATTCAGAGTAATTTTCGTTTTTATCATTACTGGTAAAAATTGCAGACATATATCCAACGACTTGAGAGTTGTCTCCTGTTATATCACCACTATCACCGTATTTTATAAGTTCGCCTTTCCAGTTATTTAATTTTGCAATTTCAAATAATAATTTTATTCCAATTTCTCCGCAAGCCTCGCATTCGCTATCAAATTCTAAAGTTTTTATTGAATCAATACATTTTTTATCTAATTCTTTTGCTTGGTCTTTACTATAATAATGAGATAAATCAGAACTTATTACCAAAAGTGTTTTACTATCTAATAATGAATTTAAATTTTGTGCAGAAGTTTTTATATTGTCGTCTGTTATTTGACCAGCAACTATTGGAATCAATTTCCAGTTGTTTTTTAAAATAGTTTGTAAAAATGGAATAGCCACTTCAATAGAATGTTCTTCAGTCATTGCGTCATCATTATATTCAAATCCGCTGGCACTATCTAATTGAATTATAAAATCTTTATCAAGTTCAATTTTTCCTAGTGGAGTAGCCCAGAAGTCAGCTCGTGATAAACCAAAATTTGTTAGATATTCATGGTGTGATGGACCAATTACAATAACACGTTCAATGTCAGGATAATTTTCTAGTTGTTTAAATGCATCACTTGCAATTTGACCACTATAAATATATCCAGCATGTGGAACAATAATTGCTTTTATGTTAGAAATGTTTTTATTTTCTGAAGATGAAAAAAACCCGTTTATCATTTGTGATAATTGATTTTTATCATCAGGATAAAATTGTCCTGATACTGCTGGAAGACGCGTTATTTTTTCTTCCATATTTTTATTTGTCCCATTTTGTTGAGACGAATTAGTTTTATAATTTATATAAAAAATTATTCCAATAGAGGAGAGTAAAATAATAAAAGCAATTATTATAAATTTATTTTTCACCTTTATATTTTAATATTATTTGAAACAGCTAAAAGCTAACTAATTGTTTTTGATTTTATATAATCAATTGCTTTTTTATTAAGCAGCGAGTTTACTAAATAATTTTTGTATTGCTCTGATTCTATTTGTTTTTGCACTTCTTCATTTTCATAATAATGCATTTTCTCGTGTTCTATGGCTTCTTTCAATTCTTCTTCAGGAACCTCAAATTTTTGTTCATCAACTATTGTTCTTATTACAAGAGATGCTTGTAATCTTTTTTTGGCTTGTGGTAGAAACTCTTCTTGAATTTCTTCTATTTTTTTACCAAGAGAACTTAAATATTGATCAAATTCTATACCACGAGATCCTATATCATGTTTTAATTCGCCTATCATTTTTTCTGCTTCTTGTTTTATTAATTCTTCGTCGAGTTCTCCGATTTCTGAAAATTCAATAATTTTTTCTATTATTTCCATTTCTAATCTTTTCTCTTCTTTGTCATTCGCTTCCATAGAATAGTTTTCTCTTAATTTGTTTTTTAATTCTTCTAGGTCTTTTAGTTTAAATTTTTTAGCAAAATCATCATTTATTTCTTCTAACTCCCTGTTAAATATTTTTTTCATTTTTATTTGAAACTGTGCCTCTTTGTTTTCTAAATTTTTATTATGATATTTATCGGGAAAATTTAATGTAAATGTAAATTCATCACCAGGTAAGTGATCTATTAGGTTTTCTTCAAAACCAGGAATCATTTGCTTTTCGCCAATTACAACAGAATAATTAATTTCAGATCCATGTTCTATTGGAACATTATCAACCAATGTTTTAAAATCAATTTCAACTCTATCACCATTTTTTGATTTTTCTGTGCTTTCTATTTCTTTTGCGCCAACATTTCTCATTGTATCAATTGCCTTATCAACTTCTTTTTCATCAATTTCAATTTTTTTTCTTGAAACTTTTATTTTATCTAAATCAGCTAATTTTATAGATGGTAAAACGCTAAGATTAGCTGTGAAAATTATATTATTTCCAGGAGCCAATTTTTTTATATCAATTTTTGGTTGACTAATTGGTTCCAATTTTTCTTTTATAATTGCATCAAAGTAAAAATGAGTTAAAATGTCATCTAGTGCTTGCTCTAAAATATGTAATTCGCCAAATTTTTTTACAACAATATCATATGGTGCTTTTCCTGGACGGAACCCATCAATTTTTACACCCTCTGATAATTTTTCAGCACTACGCAAAACAAATTTTTCATATTCAGTTGGTTCTATTTCTATAGTAAGTTCTACTTTGCTTTTTTCCAGTATTTTTTTATCAATTTTCATAATGTTTAGTTATTAAGTTAAAAAGTTTCCTGTCTGCCGGCAGGCAGGAAAGTTATAAAGATTCTAAACTTTTAACTCGGCACTTTATAACCTATATAATTTAGCAGATAAATGGGCAAAAATCAACCTCAATAATTTGAATAAAATTATTCATTTTTTACAAAATTTTCTGTGGATAACTTTTAATAAATTCAAAAACTGCGATTTTTAGTGCTCTTTTTCAAACACAGCTTATTGTGGTATAATTAGAAATACAAACACAATATATAGTATTTTAAAATAAATATAAAAATAACATCATGCCAAAAATAAAAGAAAAGAAAGAACACAAGAAAAGAGTTATTGCACTTATAAAACAAGTAAAAAAAAGATCTGGTAAATTAGCAGCATTTAATAGAGATAATATTTATAGGGCAATTTTTAAAGCAGCAAAATCAGTTGGTGGTAGAGATTCAAAACGCGCTAATGAAATCACAGATGCTGTTGTGAGTGAATTAAATAAAAGGTTTGGTTCGCTTATTATTCCAGATGTAGAGCAAATTCAAGATATAGTAGAAAAGATTTTAATAGAGCGTGGTCATGCAAAAACAGCAAAATCATATATTTTGTATAGAGATTTTCATAATAGAATAAGAGATATTAAATCAATTATTGATGCAGATGAACTCATTACAAATTATATAGGTGAACTTGATTGGCAGGTAAGAGAAAATGCAAACATGGCTTTTTCACTTCAAGGATTAAATAGCTATATTGCTTCAACTGTACAAAAAAATTATTGGCTTAATAAAATTTATTCTAAGGCAGCTCGTGACGCAGAAAAGTCAGGGGAACTTCATATTCATGATTTAGATTTAATTGCTGTTTATTGTTGTGGTTGGGATTTAAAAGATTTACTCATGGTTGGTTTTCAGGGTGTTATGGGAAAAGTAGCTTGCAAGCCAGCAAAACATCTTCGAACAGCTCTTGGGCAGACTGTCAATTTTTTCTATACACTTCAGGGTGAAGCAAATGGAGCACAAGCATTTGCAAATTTTGATACATACATGGCTCCATTTATAAGACATGATAAACTTGATTACAAACAAGTAAAACAATGTATTCAGGAATTTATGTTTAATATGAGTGTCCCAACAAGAGTTGGGTTTCAGAACCCATTTACAAACATAACGATGGATTTAACAGTGCCAAAAATAATGAAAGATGAGCCGGTTATAATTGGTGGGCAGTTACAGAAAGAAACCTACGGCGATTTCCAAAAAGAAATGGATATGTTTAATGAAGCATTTGCTGAAGTAATGATGGAGGGAGATGCAAATGGTCGTGTTTTTTCATTTCCAATTCCAACTTATAATATTACAAAAGATTTCGACTGGGATAATCCTAAATATAAAAAACTTTGGGAAATGACAGCAAAGTATGGAATTCCTTATTTTGCTAATTTTGTAAATTCTGATATGTCGCCTGATGATGCAAGAAGCATGTGCTGTCGTTTGAGATTGGATAATAGAGAATTACGTCGTCGTGGCGGTGGACTTTTTGGATCAAACCCACTTACAGGAAGTATTGGTGTTGTTACAATTAATATGCCAAGAATTGGATACACTGCAAAAACAAAAAAAGAATTTTTTGAACAATTAGAGAGCCTAATGGATATTGCAAAAGACACACTTGAAACAAAAAGAAAAATATTAGAGCAATTAACCGAACGTGGACTTTATCCTTATTCAAAGTTTTATTTAAGAGATATTTATAAAAGATTCGGTGCATATTGGAAAAATCATTTTAATACAATAGGATTACTAGGGATGAATGAGGCGCTTATTAATTTTATGAAGAAAGATATTGGTGGTGACGAGGGAAAAAAATTTGCAATAGAAGTGATGGATTTTATGAGAGAAAAATTACAAAAATATCAGGAAGAAACAGGGGATATGTTTAATTTAGAAGCAACCCCAGGAGAAGGAACAAGTCACAGATTTGCATTGTTGGACAAAAAGAATTTCCCAGATATTATAGTTGCAAATGAAGCAGCATATAAAAATGGTGCACCAGCATTTTATACAAACTCAACTCATCTGCCAGTTAATTATACTGATGATATATTTGCAATTTTAGATAAGCAGGATGATTTACAAGCACTCTACACAGGAGGAACAGTAATCCATTTATTTATTGGTGAAAAAATTGAAGATCCAGAAGTTTGTAAAAAATTAGTTAAAAAAGTTTCAAAAAATTATAAATTACCATATTTTTCTATCACTCCAACATTCTCTGTTTGTCCAAAGCACGGATATATTTCAGGCGAACATAATTTCTGTCCGTATTGTGACGATGAAATTGGTTATCACGCAGCTGAGCCATCTGAACACAAAACACTCTATTAAACATTTTTACTCTTTTACTAAAAATTAACAAAGAGTTATAATATATATAAGAATTAATTTACCCCGCTTGGCGGGACTTGAAAAGCATATGGACAAAGATAAAAACAAAAGTTCAAGCGAGAACCTAAAAAGACAGAAATGTGAGGTCTACTCAAGAGTTGTCGGATATTTAAGACCAGTCTCTCAATGGAATGACGGAAAGCAAGCAGAATTCAATGAGAGAAAATGTGCTAAAGTTTAATTGTTTTTCTTACCTCCCCCATTGTGATATCATAGTGGGGGAGGTTTATCATTATTATGGAAGAATTAAATAATTTTAAAATTGCGGGTTTACAAAAAACATCTTTAATTGATTATCCTAAGAAAATTTCAGCAATTCTTTTTACGCAGGGGTGTAATTTTAGATGTTGTTATTGTCATAATCCAGAGTTAATTCCCTTTAATCAGGAATTAATTTTTAATATATCTGAGAGCGATGTCTTAGATTTTTTAAAAAAGAGAAAACATAAAGTAGAAGCACTTTGTATAACCGGAGGAGAGCCATTATTACAATCGGGATTAAAAAGTTTTTTACAAAAAGTTAAGAAAATGAAATATAAAGTAAAACTTGATACAAATGGAAGTAATTTTGAATTACTAAAGAATTTAGTTGATGAAAAATTAGTTGATTATATTGCAATGGACTATAAAGCACATTTTGATTTATTTGAAACAATTACTGGCGCTAATGGTATTTTTAAAGAAGTGGAGAAGACAAGAGATTTTCTTATAAGCTCAAAATTAAAATATGAATTTCGTACAACCATAATTCCAAAATTGTTTACTGATTTAGACATAGAAAAAATAGCTCAGGAATTACATGGTGCGCATCTTGTCTATTTACAAAATTTTCATGATAATGGAAAATTATTTGATGAGTCACTTGTAGGAGAAACCGGATTTCCAATTGATAAGTTAAAAGAATATAAAAAAATAATGGAAAAACACGTGAAGAAATGTGGAATTAGGAATTGACTTTTTATTTGAGAAATGATTTAATAATACTACTGCGGGTGTCGTATAGTGGTTTATTATATCAGCCTTCCAAGCTGAGGAGGGCGGTTCGATTCCGCTCACCCGCTCCAGTGACGTTTCTGTTCGAACTTTTATAG
>CAYLQO010000014.1:0-18824 GCA_964386425.1 uncultured Gammaproteobacteria bacterium
AAGATTTTCATATTTTTGTTCTAAACTATTTTTAATTGCTGATTTTATACTACTTACATTATCTGTTATTGAATAGTTATTATAAATATCGGGACCACTATTCCAAATATCAGAAAGGGATTGTTTAATATCATAAATATCATCACCAATTGATTTAAAATTTGAAGATGAATATTGTTTCACAGTCATCCATATAGAAAAAATTATAAAAACAAATAAAATCAAAATGAATAATCTAAATTTTTTTGTCATTTTACTGTTTATTTAAAATAATAAGTTTCATATCATCTTGTGGAAGATTTTCTTTTGATGCTTTAAATTCATCCATACTTTCAGGAGTAAGTCCAACTTCTTTAATAAATTTATCAACACTATCTAGTTGAATTTTTACGCCCTGATACTGATAGTGCATTGGGATAATAACACGTGGCTCTATATCGTTTATAATTTTTACAGCTCCCTCTGATTTTAAAGAATATGGCCCACCGACAGGAACAAGCAAAACATCCACATTTTCTAAAAATTCCATTTGTTCATCTGTTAAACTATCCTGATTAAAATCTCCCAGATGCGCTATGGTAACGCCCTCTTCTTCTATTAAATAGATTGTTATTGCTCCCTTTTCTAGTCCCTGCTTATTATCATGATAAGCTCTTTTAGCGTATATAAATGTTCCTTTCATTTCATATTCGCCCGGCCCCTTAATTATAAGAGGATTGCCAGTTATTGCTGAAATGTTATTGTGATCATCGTGATCGTGAGTTACCAAAACAACATCTGCTTTTACTTTTGGCATTTTAATACCTATTGAATCAGAATATGGGTCTATTATTAAATCTATTTCTCTACATTTTATTCTAAAACATGAGTGTCCCAACCAGCTTATTTTCATATTTTTATTTTTTAATCCAGATCAAATGATCTACTGGAATATAATTAATTGTTAAATATATCTCTTATTAATTCATTTTTTTGTATTTTAATTTTTCGTTCAAAATTTTGTTCTATTGTATTTATATTTTCTTCTATCTTTTTTAATTCTATTGAGTTATTTTCATTAGCAGTACTTTTCACCTCAATATCCTCTTTTTTATCAGAATATATTGATTTATAAACATTTGTTTTTAAAAAATAAAACAAAAAAATCGACGCTATTATAAATATAATAATAATAAAAATATAAAAATATTTAACCGCGGTGGTTGAAAAAATCTTCTGTAAAATATTTATTTTCCTCATATAATTAAATAAAAATTATTTCCAATATGTTTCTGCTAAAATAACACAAGAAACCTCAACTATTCTTTCTGACTCAGAATCCCCTGATGTATAACTTTCTTTTGACTTTGTTATATTAATTGACCTTATGTTAATATAGTTTCTTAAAGTTTCTATGTCTTTTATATATGCTAAAACATTACTAAAACTTCCTGTTAAATTTAATTTGAGATTCATAACAAAAAAAGAATTATCAGACTTCTCTTTAGATATTTCTGGAAAAATTGTTTGAATTACATTATTTTTTACTGCTATTGATTCTAGTGTTTTTATAAGATCTAATTCTTCCCCCTTATTCATAAAAGTCGATTCTATATAGGAAATTCTTTTATTTAGATTACTCAAGCTACTGTCAGAATCATCTTTATGATAAATATTATTTATACTGCTTTCTAATCCCAATCTTTGTTCTTTTAATTCTACACTTTTTTCAATTATTGATTTAAAGCTTGGTATTATTAAAAATATAATAATGCAAAATATAAAAATTAAAAACACTATAATTGTAATAAAAATTGTTTTTTTAGGATTTTTATTTATCATCTTAATATTCATAGGATTTTATATCAAAAGAAATATTAAAAAGTATTTTTTCTTTTGAAAGTAGATTTTCAATAGGAAAATTGATATTAGAATAATTTTTTGAATTAGATAATTTATTTTTAAAATTTAAAAGATCATCTCTTGTTTTTGCAAAACCTGATATTAAAACTCTGTTTGTTTTTTTGTCTATGCTTAAATTACTAAAAGATATATTTTCTCCAGCAATATCTACTATATCATATATGACAAACGATGGTTTAAAAAACTCTGATTGTACTTTTAAAATTTTATCTACTGTAGATGCTGTACCTTGTAATTCATTATTTGAATTATTTTCTGAATTAATATTGTTAATAAAAGTTTTTCTAATTTTTAAATTGTCTATAAGAATAAAATTTGAATATACTAAAAACGCAGAATAAACAACACAAGCCAAAACAATAAGACCTATTATATTTTGAAAAACGCCTTTTATTTCAGAAAATTTTATTTCCTGCTTTAATTCCTCTGGTAGTATGTTTAAAAATAGCATATTATTTTGACCTTTCTTTAAAAATTTCTCTGAGGGCTAATCCAATAGCCGTACAATAAGTTAAGCTATCATTTTGTAATATTGAAAACTCTTTTTCATTTGAAAGTTGGCCCTTTGTAAGTTTATATTCATCAAACATTTTTTTAAGTGCTACTGCTGAAATAATATCTATGTTTGTAAAAGGATTCCCCACGCAAGCCTTAATGCCTGAAAATTTTTCAATCTCTTTGTCTAAACTATTTATGTTAGCTCCACCACCACAAATAATTATATTATCTATGTTTCCATAATTGGAAAAATTTTCATTATTAAAATCTATGACATCATTTATTCTTAAGAGCATTTTTTTTATTGATTCTGAGATCTTTGTTTCTACTATTCCCTCACACTTATTTTTATCAACACCGAGAATTATTTTTGCAAGCTCTGCTTTCTTTCTAGTTATATTCAATTCTTTGGCAATTTTATCTGTGATCTTCTCTCCTGAAATAGGAATGCTTATGTTGAAAAGTATTGTATTTTTTGAATATACAAACATTGAAGATCTATTTGCCCCTATATCTATTATTCCATAATTTTTTGGAGATTCAATACTACTTGAAGACTCTTCTTTAAGAAGTGCTCTTGCAATAGCAACTGATTCTATTTCTGCAGCAATGAGTGACAATTTTGCTTTTTCCATTGCCTCTATATATTGATCAACAAAAATTTTTGGCGATACTCCGACAAGCACCGTCTTTTCTTCTTGATTTCTAGAAATTACCTGCCAATCATAATATGTTTCATCTGGCGACATTGGAATATATTTTTTTATTTCAGCTCCTATTTGTTCTTCTGTTAACTTTTTTTCTCTTGAAATTTTTATTAACTTTATAAAAGTCTTTGGTTCTGGTAGACAAACAACAACTCTTTTTGAAGTTATTTTACCAAATTTAGGTTTATCAATTAATTCTTTAATTTTTGCAACAAAAAGACTCATATCCTTGATCTGATTATTTTCTATTATTCCTTTTTCTAACGTAGTTTTACCAAATGATTGTAGTTCTATTTTATTTGCTTTCTTAGATAACTGAACAAATTTCAGAGAAAAATCTGAAATATCTAATCCTATTGGGTAATCTTGTCTCTTAAAAAACATATGTTAAATATTTTATATATTAAAGTATAACATTTTTAGAAGATTAAATAAATTTAATTTTCTCTCCAGGAAAGAAACCTATAATCTTCTATTGTTGCAAAGTGCGGTGGTGGATATAATCTTAGATTTCCATCATATTTTAATTCTATGTTTCGATAACCCGACACAAAATTTCCAGAATCATTATAATATGAAAAACCATAGCTATCTCCATTATTGGTTCCTAAGATTGCCATTGAACCAAATATTTTTAAACTAGATTTTTGATATCCAGAACAATAACTTGGGTAATTTTCTCTACCAATCTTTCCATCTCTTGCAATCATTGCCGCATCTATTTCTAAATCATCTGCACTATTTAAACCAAGCAATAAATCATGTTGTGCTATAAAACCCAACACACTTGATGCATCTGTATTTTTATATGAAGTTCCGCCGTTTATTATGATATTAGCATTACCAGTATCAAACGGTTCTTTAAATGCTAAAAGGGTTACTCTTGTTGCATTTATATGTGGCGTGGCATCAATCCAAACATTATCTTTTACAAATATAATTCCATTTGCTGGGACATCGTATTGATTATTACTTGGACCACCGGGAACTCTGTCTGTTCCAGCTATACCATGTGTTGGCACTGAATCGCTCCACAAAACACATGGTCCATATTGAGTACAAGAACCATGTTTCCATTTTATACAAGGACCTGGTGTAATACAGGTCCTACATGGATCTGTAATTGATGTTACTCTATAAATTTTCATTTTCGGATTAGCGCTTGGCATAAATTCTATATAATATCCATATGCACCCGAAGCTTCTAAAACAAGTCCGTTGCTTTGTGCTAATGAGTACATATCAGAGACATAATTATTAAATATATTTTTATTAATAGTAATGGCTGGCACAGGAAAAAATCTTCCAGCAGAAAAAACATCATTTCTTGTTGGCACGCTTACTGGTGGTAAAGGATCAAGTATTGTTTTATGTGTATGAATACCAAATTCATTATCCCCGGAATGAGATGGATCGTCATATTCTGAAACAGCTGAATTTATTGGGCTATTTGCAAAACCATCAAATCTGATTCCGTTATTGGAGTGGATTGTTCCTGTTGTTGATGTATTTTGAGTAATTCTTAAATTATCATTAGAAATTATTAAATAAGAAGATAGCGAGAGTCTTCCAACTTGTACCTCTATAATTCTTTTTAAGTTTGGATATTCATCCACCCAACCAACAGATTTTATCTTAACAATACCAGAACCATCAGTTGGAGGAAAAATATATAGTTCATATTTTCCATTAATACTTTCTGATTGATCGGAATATGGATATGGACCATATGGTCCATAATTGGGAGACATCTTACATTCCTCTTTATTACAATAATCATCTGAGTCGTTATATAAAACCCATTTATAATAATTAATTCCCGCCTCTGCTATATGAAGGGCCTGTGCTTTTGCTGTTTTTAATTTGTTAAATTTCACCTGTAATAACCCAAGGCTAATTGCTGCAGATAAAAGAGTAATAAAAATTCCAGTGGCAACAAGTGTTACAACAAGCATTGACGCAGATTTTTTGATATAATTTTTATTCATTTTAATTTTCATGCTAATTATCTTTCAGATTTCTAAGTTGCACATCTGATTCTAATATATAATCATATGGAGCTCTTTCTGGTGTAACATTTATCTTTAAACTAACTCCAACGGATCTAACATCATTTATATTAGTCGTTTCATTCAAGTCAGAATCATAATATTTAAAAATTGGGGACGATAAATTATTTACATAATCCGCTACAACCTCTACTGTTGGGGTTTCATTATATAAATTGGAGATACCTGGTTCTATTACACTTCTCTTTAATTGCACTCCATCTAAATAATATTTCACTTTTTCCATTATATAATCAAAATCTGGATCTGAGTAAAATTCAATTAACTGTGAATCTATTATATTTAATACATAATCACCGTTCTCTGAATAATTAGCAGCTCTAATTATTTTTGTCATCTCATCAACGCCATCTCTTGCATATTCTATAGCTGATTCTGATTCCTCATTGAACTTAGTTGATTTAAAACCTGTAAATAAAAATTGAGATACGATTCCAACTATAATACAAAGAATAAATACAACGATAAGTATCTCTATTAATGTAAATGCTTTTTTACAAAAAAATTTCATATACTACTCTAAATAAATTATTACATCTCTTACTTCGCCAGGCTCTATTTTTATGGGTAAACTTGGATCTATCATTAAAACATTATTTGCGTTTATGGTATATCCGGAACCATCTCCATCTACTTCATAATTACTTATATAACCATCTAAACCTGAATTTACAGTTACGTCATATTTGAAAATACTTGGGTTGCTACCTATTTGTTTCGTTCCCTGTATGTCTACATTTATATTTGGAATTGGGGTTGAATTATCATATTCTATAAATTTTGAAAAATATACATCGCGATTATCATTTCTGTTATCGGACCAAACAATAATAGGATAATTACCATTCATTGTGATGTCTACTGAATTTTGTGAAGATGGGTCGTTGTTTACATTAATCCTATAATCTCTTGAATATTTTAAACCATCTGAATCTAATTTTTGTAAATAAATGTCTTCATTTGAATTATTGTTTATATTTCTATTATCTGTCCAAACGACATAAATATTATCATCTCCATCAATGGTAATTTTTGGGGAGTGCTGATTAGAATATGTTTCTACATTTACTCTTTTATCGAGCACCCATAACCTATCTCCGTTTGAATTTAATTTTTGAATATAAATTCCGTCGTCGCCGTTTCTAGCGTCTGTCCAAACGACATAAATATTATCATCTGTATCTATTGCTATAGATGAGGAATTTTGATTACCATTAGTTTCTAAATTTACCCTTTTATCAGAACCCCATACATTCACACCATTTGAATTTAATTTTTGAATATAAATATCTTCATCTCCACTTCTATTATCTGTCCAAACGACATAAATATATCCATTTGAATCAACTTCAACATCTGGTTTATTTTGATTAAAATAACTATCAACATTAACTCTATTTATAGAACGTGTTGAAAAATCTTCATTATATATTTTTATATAAATATCTTGTAAAAAGTCAGAAAAATCTCTGTCATCATCCCAAACAACAATAGTTGTGCTTGCAGAATATGAATAGGCCATTCTACAATTTGATTGATTTGTTATTGTAGAATCTACAACACCTGGACCATATAAAACATAATCGACTGGATCCGAAAAAGAGGAATCAAAAAATGAAACAAAAATATTGGCATATCCAGTTAATTCTTTTTTAAAACACATAGCTAAATTTGAATCCTTTACAATTTGTATGTCTGGAAATTCACCAGGAAAAGCAATCTCTAAATCATCTCCCATTAATAATTGGCTGTTTCCATCTAAATCAAATTTTTGTAAAAATATCCTATTTGTTGTTAAATTTTGCCAGACAAAATATGAATAAATTCCATCTGAATCTACCACTGGACCCTGTTCGTTAATAGAAGAAAAATTAACAATTTTATTATCGGGTAAGGTAGCTCTAACTGTTCTTATATTAAATTTACCAACCCTATCTATGATAAAATTTGACTCCGTTTTCCTTCCTAAATTTACTTCTAAATCGGGTTTCACTGGTGTAGATGGAGATATTTCTGTTTGTGAATATGTCCTATCAATTGTGTAACCATTTTTTGAAACACTAACATTATAAGAATTACTTGGCTTAACTGGAATGCTTAATATATTAGTATCATATGTTGAATAATTGGCATTAATAATTGGAAAATCAAGATTTGGATCAGAATTATTTATTGTTATATTTGCATCAGTAACAGGATTTCCATTAGAATCTATTACATATATTTTTAAAAGGCCCCAACCCTCTGGTATGTCTTGTGGAGTTGGTGGGATAAAAAAAGAAGACATTATAACTTGTTTTTCTCCAGTTTTGGCTTGCCAAGTAACTCTTACTGTTGCTTTTTTATAATCAATAAAATCATCATTTTCTTCACTTAGAAGACCATCATAATCATCATCAAAAAATGTTATTGTTGTACTTACATTAAAAGTTCCATTTCTAAAAATAATTTCATCATCTTCTAAAACACCCGGAACCACCCCATTAATAGTTCCTACATCATCATATGAGAGTGCTCTTATTTGTTCTAATTTTTCATTTGCAATATTTATTGCTTGAACCTGATTTTTATTATCCGCCGTAATTTGTAAAGAAAAACTAATAAGCGGATAAATGCTCAAAACCAAAACCATAATGATAAAAAGAGATACCAATATCTCTATCAATGAAAAAGCTTTCAATAATTTTTTCTTCATATTTATATAGATGATGTAAGTGAATACATTGGCATGAGTATTGAAATAGCAATTCCAGCAACACCAACTCCCAAAACCAATATTAAAAGTGGCTCTATTATAGAAGGTAGGTCTGTCATAACCTGATCTATTTCTGTTTCATAAAAATCAGCTAACTCAACTAATATATCATCCAGGTCTCCGGTTTCTTCACCAATTGCTACCATCTGAACCACCATTGGTGGAAAAAATTTAGGATATTTTTTTATAGATTCCGTAACGGTTATTCCTTTTTTTATGTTAGCTCCAACTTCAAGCATTGCTTCTTTGTAATATGAATTTCCTAATATTGAAGCAACAATATCAAATGATTCAACAATCATTATATCTGTCTTTAAAAGTGAACTTATGTTTCTAGAAAATCTTGCAAGGTTTATTTTTTTAGTTATGGATCCAAATATAGGAAAATGTAATAGTAAAAAATCAAAAACTTTTTTGCCCTTTTTTGTTTTAAAATATTTCACTAATATAAATATAATAACAATTGCTATTATGCCAACTACTATTCCGTTATTAGCGAGTGCATTACTAAAACTTATAAGTATTTTTGTTGGAAGTGGTAATTCTACACCCATTTCTTCAAAATTAGCAGTCATCCTTGGAATGACAACAATCATCATAAAAATTCCAATACCAACCATTGCAAGTAAAATTACTGCTGGATAAGTAAGGGCTCCTTTTACTTTTGATAAAAGAGCGTGTTCTTTTTTTATTTGTACATAAAGTTGTTTTAGGGCCTCCTCTAACTTTCCGGATTCTTCTCCGGCCTTTATCATATTTACAAAAAGCTCATTAAAAACCTTTGGATAAGACTCTAAACATTTTGAAAAATTTTCTCCCCCATCGACTTTTTTATATATTGAAGTTAAAATCTCTTTAAAATATTTATTTTGTGTTTGAATTGACAGCGTAAATAGTGCTTTTGACAAAGAAATTCCAACCCTAAGCATTACACCTAAATGTTGTACAAAAAATAATTTTTCCTTGAGTGGAACCCCCGTTAATCTACTTAAAATATTGTTTAAACTTTTTAAATCAAGGGATCTTGGACCTGATGTGTCTTTTACTTCTTCCTTTTTATAATCAAAAATTTTATCTGCTTGTTTTTTTATTTGTTTTTTTGTTTTTGTTTCCATATAATTCTCTTTTAGTAAATTTATTGTTTACTTACTCTTAATATTTCTTCTATTGTTGTTACCCCATTTTTAGCCTTTATAAATCCATCCTCTATCATTGTTATCATATTTTTTGTTTTTGCATATTCTCTTATTTTATCTGCTCCAACATTATGCATAACCAAATCGGACAACGGTTCATCATTTTCTAAAACCTCATATATTCCAATTCTTCCTTTATATCCTGTTTTTTTACATTTATCACAACCCTTTCCTCTATAAAACAAAAGTTCCTTTAATCCACCTTTTGCACTTGATATTGCTTTTTCTCTCTCCATTGTATCTAGAATTGTTTGCATGTTTATTTGTTTTTCTAATTCTTTTATTAATTTATCATCTAAATTGTAACTAGTTATACAATCTGGACAAATTTTTCTGAGTAACCTTTGAGCTATAATAACATTAAAAGTTGATGCAAGTAAAAATGTGGGAACTCCCATTTCAAGCAAACGTGGAACTGTTGTTGGTGCATCATTTGTATGAAGTGTTGATAAAACAAGATGCCCAGTAAGGGCTGAATGAATTGCTATTTCAGCAGTTTCTTGATCTCTAATCTCTCCAACCATTATAATATCTGGATCTTGCCTCAAAAGTGATCTAAGTCCTGAGGCAAAAGTAAATCCAATTTTTGGATTAATTTGTGATTGATTAACGCCTTTCATTCTATACTCAATAGGATCTTCAATTGTTGAAATATTTACTTCCGAAGTATTCAACATGTTTAAAATTGTATAAAGAGTTGTTGTTTTACCACTTCCTGTAGGCCCCGTTACTAGAATCATTCCATGTGGTTTTTCTGTATTTTTTTGGACGATCTCAAGAGCAGATGGATGTAAACCAAGTTGTTCTAATGTTAAAACTCTTGCTTTTTCATTTAGAAGACGCATTACAATTTTCTCCCCATCAAAAGTTGGAATAATTGAAACCCTAAAAGATACCCTATATTTTTCTGAGGCAATTTTAAATCTACCATCTTGTGGCATTCTATGTTCATCTACTTTTAAGTTGGCAAGAATTTTTATTCTACTTATTATTCCAGGCTGAATATTTTTGGGAAATTTCATAACATTGTGTAATATTCCATCAATTCTAAACCTTACTAAAACATGTTTCTCTTCTGCTTCTACATGTATATCAGATGCCCCCTCTAAAATTGCATGCTCAAGTAGCGTATCCACTATTCTGGTTATTGGAATATCCGTGGCTAATTTCTCAAGATCTTTAGATTCTTCTTTGTTTATTTTTTTGTCATCATCATCTGTTAAATACTTAAATTCTGCACTTAAGCTTTTTCTATAATTTTTTAATGATTCTTTTATATCGTCTGGTGTTGCAATGTTTTTAGAAATTTTAAAATTTATACTTTTTTCTAAAAATTCAAAAATTTCTAAATCATAGGGATCTGCGGTCGCTATTTGAATTGTCTTTTCATCATTATCAAATGCTATTATATTATGACTTATAGCTATTGTCTCTGGAATTAACATGAGTGTGTCTTTTCTGATTTTAATTTTTTTCAAATCAATAAATGGCAAATTTAAAAATGTAGCGCAAGCACTATAAAATATATCCTGTTTTATAACTCCACTATCAAATAAATAATTTAGGATGCTCTTATTTTCTTTTTTTGCTGATTCTTGAATCTTTGTAAATTCAGAAGCAGAAAAAACCTTAGAAGAAATTAAAATATCTTTTATTTTTTTATCTGGGAACATATTTTTATTATATATAATATATTTTATCATAACTTATGATATAAAAATAGATGCAAACATCATTTTACTATGGTTTAATTTATCTTTTTTTGATAAAATAAAAATATAAAAATTATTTTAATAAAATGAAAAATATATTCTATGGATTTTTGATTCTTATCAGTGGATTTTTGATTATCTGGAAATCCTCTTGGATAGTTGATAATCTCGGAAAAAGTGCATGGGCCGAAGAAAAGTTAGGAACATCTGGCGGAACAGTATTATTATACAAACTGATAGGATTATTAATTATGATTTTTGGAATGTTAACTGTTGCTGGACTTAGGGATGATTTTTTAATGTCGACTTTAGGAAAAATATTTTTTATAAATAAAAAATAAACACATTTTTTTATACAAAATATATAAATTTCAAAAATTTTGTATTTCTCTATAGATTTTTTTAAAAAAAAGGTTTATAATTAATATGTATTTTGAAATAAAAATATATGAAGATTTTTATCTTCATAAAAAATAAAAATAGTTTAAGAATTAATTAATGTTTTTACTAATTGTAAAAATTAGTGAGAACCAAAAACAAATGGCTAAGAAAAAAGCAAAAAAGACAGTAAAAAAAGCCACAAAAAAACCTGTAAAAAAGGCAAAAAAGACAGTAAAAAAGACTGTAAAAAAGGCAAAAAAGGCAACAAAAAAAGGAAAAAAGTAAATAGTGGTAGATTGTCTATAAAAAGTAAAAATCCCTAAACTTGTCGTGGAGGGATTTTTACGTTATAGGAAAAAATTTATTCCGCCATGGCGAGATAAATTAAAATAATTTTTGTTGTGCTTCTTTATTTTTTTTCTTTTCAGAATCAGAAAATATTTTTACAACACCGAATTCTCCATCAAATCCAGGTTTAACATTTATTTCTGCATTGCGCACTCTTATTATTGCTTCAACTATTGCTTTATTATTTATTAAATTTTTTAATTCGGATTCTGTTTTATTTATAAGCACATTGAATTCATTGCTAACATTTTTTATAATATCAAAATAAATTGCGTCAACTTTTTTACTTGATGATCTTGTACCAATTGCTTCTCCTATAATTTCTTTTAGTCCTACGGAATTTTTATATGGAATAAATTTACTTTTAATTTTTTCTACTTCTTCTTTGTTCCTATCTGATAAAGCAGAAACTCTGTTCAAGACTCCAAATGTTAATTCTTTTTTACAAACTGGACAAATTTTTATTTTTTTTGATTTTAATGGATCAACACTAACATTACAACTTCTATGACCATCAAAATGATATTTACCTTCTTCTGGATAAAATTCTATTGTATATAGAAATTTCTTCTTGTCTTTATTTTTAATAGCATTATAAAATTCATCATAGTTAAATTCATCTAGATTAAAAACATTTGCCTCTCTTCCTAATTTTTCTAAACTATGAGAATCAGAATTTGATACAAGCACGTATTTATCAAGTAACGATACAAACCAATTCATATAAGGATCAGATGAGAGGCCAGTTTCAACGGCAAATATATTTTTTGAATATTTTCCAAAACATTCTTCAATTGAATCAAATCCGGATTTTGATCCAAGTACTGCAAACCACGGTGTCCAAATATGCGCAGGAATTATCAAACTTCTTTTATCAACGTTTAATGCAATTTCCGTAAGTAACTCTGCACTAAGTCCTATAATTGGCCTTCCGTCTGATTTCAAGTTACAGCCTCTGTCAATAAGTTCTTTGTTAAATTTTTTTACTGATTCAAGAGATGGCATTAAAATAACAATGTGGACTCTCCTTGTTTTATCATTTTGTTTATAAATACAAGAAATTTCTGATGACAATATAAAATTAACTGAATTTTCATCGTTTTTTAATTTATAAAAGCCGTTTTTCAAATCAATAGTTTCTTCCTCAAATTCTTTAAGCCATTGAGCGTGTGTAAAATCACCCGTTCCCAACAAATTAATGCCTTTTATATTGCACCAATGTGATAAATTTTTAAAATTTATTTGTTTTGAACAAGATCTGGAAAATCTAGAATGTATGTGCAAATCAGCCACTATAATCATATATTTGTATATTTAATTCATCATTTGATATAATAATAACAGAGATCAATAAATACTTCAAAAATCAAGCTCATCGAGTTTAACTCTACTTAACTCTAAAAAATATGGGAAATCAAGAAAACAAAAATATATGTACTGTGTGTAAAAAACATTTTGATATACTTGTCGATGGACTTTGTGTAGAGTGTTTTGAAAAAAGAGAAACAGAGAAAGAAAAGCAAAACCCTCTTGATAAATATGAATTTGAAGAAGATGAATATGAAAAACTCCAAGAAGATTTCATAAAAAAAGATATTGAAAAAATGAGTAGCGAAAATATGATAGTTCACGCTAGACCAAGCCTAGATAGAGCAATTGATAAAATAATCAAGGTTACAAAAAATAAAAAAAAATGATGGAAGAATATTCAAGAGACACAGAACAAAAACAGCTATCTTATACTGAGCCACAGGATGAATATGTTTGTAGTGAGTGTGGAGACAGGGTTGGACTAGTAATAGATGGAATATGTCTAAATTGTTCAAATAATTTACAAAGCTTGGAACAAAAATTATAAATTATTTATCTATATCATAGAAGAAATAAAAAAATCAGCTCAATGAAGTTGACTTTTAGTCAATGATATAGTAATACGTAAGCATGGACATTTTCCTAAATAAAGGAGGAATAAAAAATGAAAAGTCCAAAAAGTCCAATAGTAGTAGCAGTAATCATTGTCTTGGGTTTATTTTTCATTGTTGGTTGTAAAAACACAACAACCAACCCGCAAGCTAATTGGCAACCAACCAGTGAAGCAATAAATGCAAGGGCAACCTTTGATACACTTCCACAGTTAATGTTCACATACTCAATGGAACATCCAGAAGACTTCCCACAAATACATGTCGAGGCAAGTTCAGATTCGAGTAATTTATATTATTCTCAAAATCTGACTGTCACATACCTAGATTCCATTATATATGAAGCAACGGGGGCTGAGTATGGTCATGAAATTCAATATGGATATTTTGGAGGAAATAACACCATATTGATAATCTCCACATACAGAGATTATTATTCCCCTGTAAATATTCAACCTCAAAATTGGAAACTATTCATAAACGGTTTGGATACGGATAGTTTGTTATATCAACCAGTTTTGCATCTAACGGTGCCACCAACTAACTATGAGTGGCAAACACATAGTGGTTGGTATTATGATGGGGACAATCCTCCAGAAAATTATCTAAAGGAATTAAGGGTTCCGGAAATTAGGTACTCAACAAATACCCAAAGCCTGGTGTTGAGATTTTATGTAAGAAACAGTTACCACCTCACACAATGGCATGGATATTATTGGGCAGAATATTTTCCAACCTCAAATCAATTGCTCCAATACGGAGTGGATAGATGGAGGTGGTGGAACGAGGAATAAATGATTCTAGTCACTACTTTTACAAAGCCCTGCGAAAAAAACAAAGCAGGCCGTTTTTATTTAAAAAAATCCCGCCTAGTCTAATTAAACGGGATTTTATATTTTCTGTGAATTCTATTTTTTACCTTTTCTTCCCTTTGCTTTTGCATCAAGCATAACTTTTTTTGCTTCTAGTCTTTTCTTGGTTTTTTTGGAATGCGATTTTTTATTTTTTCCAACTGCATGTCTTCTTTTTGCCATATAAGTAATTTATAAATATTTAGAATAAAAATATTCTATCTTTTTATGAAAATAAAATCAATAGTTGAGTCCAAATTCAAAATCTTATTTTTTAGATTTTTTAACTTTTTTAACTATTGTTTTTTTAGCTACAACGGTTTTCTTTTTGACTTCTGGTTTCCTAACCTCTTTCTTTGAAACCACTTCTTTAGAAACTTTTGGTGATAAACTTTGTAAAATTTTATCAAGCTTATCATTTATAGCCCTAAACTGTACTTCAAACTGATTAGCGCCTCTATCAGATTTTTTGTCCTGACTCCTACTATCCCCACCAAAACAGCTTGAACATAATATTGGTCTATCAGTAGTCGGTTTAAATGGTATTTCACAGTCTCTTCCACATTCAGCACAAACCGCTTTAAACATTTCTCTATCACGAGAACTACTTCTTCCAAAATCTCTACCACTAGATCTTCTTGGAGCTGAATCTTCTTTGCCCCTAAAACAATTACTACAATACACTGGTTTATCACCAGTTGGTTTAAATGGCACTTCGCAGCTTGCTCCACATTCAGCACAGGTAGCTCTATGCATTTCTGGTCTACCCGACCCCCCCCTTGAATCTCTTCTACCAAAACCTCCACCGCCACCCCTTCTGTCATTAGACCTACCACCTCTATCTCTATTAAAATTTCCCATATTATTAATATTTTTAATTATTATAAATTTATCATATCACAGTTCTGTTTTAATAGCTATTTGTGTTTAAAAAGCTATTTCAAACGAAAATTGCCAAAAAAATTTTTCTATTCATATAAAAACATCTTTTTTCCTAAAGATGTTTTTAATGTAGGTCAAAATATTTAAATAATCTGTCTCAATTTTTCTATTCTACTATCTATTGATGGATGAGTACTAAACCATGATGTTTTGTCTTTAACTTTAAATGGGCTAGCTAAAAACAAAGGCGCTGTTGCCTTTGACACCTTTTTAACTGGTAAATTTTCTTGTTTAATTTTCTCTAGTGCACCGGCTAATCCTCCTGGATAACGAGTTAAAAGACATGAAGACGCATCGGCTAAATATTCTCTTTTGCGAGATATAGCCAATCTAATCAGCTCTGTAATAATTGGTGATAATATGGCGAGAACAATACCCACAATCAAAAGTGGAGTATTTCCTTTTTTATTATCACCTCCTCTTAAAAATTGTGATCTTATAAACATATCAGATAACAAAACAATAGCACCCACTAGGACTGCAACTAGTGTCATAAATAAAATATCATAATTTTTTATGTGAGAAAGTTCATGGGCAATAACCCCTTCTAATTCCTCATTTTGTAATTTTTCTATAGCCCCTCTTGTTATTGCAATAGAGGATAATTCTGGTTTACGCCCAGTAGCAAAAGCATTGATAGCTGGGTCTTCTATTATATATATCTTTGGTGTTGCTATTCCAGCTGTTATGCATAAATTTTCTACCATTCTATAAACATATGGATTTTCTTCTTTTTTTATTTGTTTAGCACCACTATAGGCAAGTGCTATTTTGTCTCCACTAAAATAAGAAATGGCTGTCATGAACAATGATACAATTATTGCAAACCAAACAATTGTATATGTTCCTGTTTCTCCCCAAAAATAATTTATAATAAAACCAATTCCAATTAAAATAACAATGAAAAGCATCATTAAAATAAAGGAATTTCTTTTGTTGGATTCTATTTCTTTATACATAACAAAATTAAATTTTAAAGTATTTTTAAATTAAAATTTTACTTGAACATTTTTTCTTTCTTCCTCTGAGCTTTCAAAAAATTCATATTTTTTGAATTTTAATTTGGAGGCAAAAATATTATTTGGAAAAACTTCTATTTTAGTATTAAAATCTCTGACCTGACCGTTATAAAATCTTCTAGCTGCTTGAATTTTATTTTCAGTATCACTTATTTCATCTTGTAATTGTAGAAAATTTTGGGATGCCTTTAAATCTGGATAATTTTCAGAAACAGCAAATAAAGATTTTAAAGTTTCACTTAATTGATTTTCTGCTTGGGCTCTTTCTTTTAGGGTTCCTGCATTCATTGCTTGAGTTCTTGCTGAGGTAACCTTCTCTAGTGTTTGAGCTTCGTGTTGCATATAGCCCTTTACTGTTTCTACTAAATTAGGAATCAAATCATAACGTCTTTTAAGTTGTACATCAATATCAGAAAAAGCTTCTTTAACTCTGTTATTAAGTCTAATTAAAGAATTGTATAGAGCTATTATAAATAGAACAATAGCTACTATTATAACTGGAATAATGTAAAGAATTTTCATAGTTTTGATTATTTTATTAATTTATTAATATATTAAATTTAACACATTAGACCCATTTATACAATATAATAATTACTTTATTGTGCTTCTTTATTTCCAGCATTTGGATTTGGATCATTTGGATCTGGACAATCGCCGTCTAAATTAGCCTGTGCGTTACAAAGAGTTCCATCAATTCTTTTACACATTGGCGTTTCTGTTCCAAGCCCCTGAACTTCTCCTCCGGTAATTGCACAAAAAACCTGTGCATCATTTTCATAACCAGTGATTTTCATACCGCCCACTGGACAATGATTACGCAAAAGAGCCCATTCTTCACATTGTCTATTGTCTTCAAAAAGACAAACCCCGTATTCTCCATTTTTATTTTTTCTAATTTCAATAGTCCCACCCTTTTGAATACAATTAGTTGAGGCGGGATTCGCTATCTTTGTATCTTGTTGATTATTAATTTCATTCTTAGGAACATCAACAGATTTTTTTATAAAAATATTCTGACAACCAGTAAGAACAAAAATTGAGATCAAAAAAATGGTTATAAATGTTTTTTTCATATAATTCAAATTAATTATTATATATTCATAATAACACTTTTATATAAACAAAAACACCTCATTTAAATAATGCATGAGGTGTTTTAATATTTACTTATTCTTGGGGTGTTATAAAACTATAACTACTACTTGTTGCAGTATTATTACTTGAATCCCTTGATACAACATAATAACTATATGTTGTGCTTGCTGTAAGACTATTTAAAACTACAGAGTGGGATGTTACTAAATCTGTAAAACTAATTATTGAACTAGTTGTATAATTATCCATAGAAAATATTACTCTACTATCTGCCAATTCATTAGTTGTCCATGTAATTGTTCCCGTAGTAGAACTTATTGAACCAATAGATAAATTAGTTATAATTGGAGCTTGAGTGTCTGGCTCGTTTGATGTTACAAAAATTGCTTTTGTGCTAGTTGCTATATTACCATCTGAATCTACTGATTTAACATAATATTGATAAGTTGTACTTGCAGTCAAATTATTAAGAACAATGGAGTGTGTGGTTGTTGAAACACTGGAACTAGTTGTTGTGCTATTTACAAAATCATCTTTTGAGTAAATAACCGCTCCATTTGCTAATTCATTTGTATTCCAATTAATGGTTGCTGAATTATAAAGTACGGAAACAGATATACCACTTATAATTGGTGCCTCTGTGTCTTCGCCTGGATGTTCAATATGACAAATCCTGCTAGCTGGAGTTGCTGGAACTGCTGGTATGTGTTTACCTGTTGAGCTCTTTTTTGCTGGAACTGCTGGGGTAGCTGGAATTGCTCTACATTTAGAAGTTGTAGATAATTTCTGTTTTAATTGTCCGAGATGTAAACCATGATTTTTTTCAATAGTAGTATTATTATTTATCTCATTTTCCGCATTATAATCATCTTGATCTTCAATCGCCGATACTATTTTATAATCCATAAAAAATGAATCTGGTACATCATCAATTAATTTTGCCCAATTATCACCATAGAATTTTTTTGCTAAAGCCTCACTTTTTAACCAACGTAATTGACCATTTTGGCTTACTGCGTAAACCTTAGGATCACTTTGAATTTTTACCAAAATTACACCTGGTCTATATTTAATATTACCCTCTAGTGGCAAACTTGCCATTTCCGATTCGGTTATAGTAACAACATCGCTAAAATCACTAAACCATGAACTATAAATTTTTTCATTTGGAAATACATAACGTTTTCCTTCCATTACATAGTAAAGCGTTGATTGTGTTTGTGTTCTTACTAACTGTCCATCATAATTTGTCTCTGCCATGACTTTAATATTCATAAAAAGACCAAAAACAAAAATAAATACTAATGAAATAAGAGCTTTTTTCATATATTTACCTGTCTCGAGCAGAGTCACGTTTAACGTGACGAAGTCGAGAGATATTTAATTATTAGGTATATCTATTATATACCCATGAAAAACATCCC
>CAYLQO010000015.1:0-18599 GCA_964386425.1 uncultured Gammaproteobacteria bacterium
TGTCAATCTATTCATTCCTTCGAATAAATAAACTTTGCTTAGTGTTGCATCAGCAGATACGCCAGTTCTTTTTAGTTTCAAAGTTGTAATTTTTACAGCACCTTCGTTTGAAGCTGTTAAATTAAATGAAGCTAAATTAGCAATTGCTTGACCAGCAATAATTGTTCCTGATGGAGCTGTTGTACCAGCTAAAGAAACTGTTAATGTTCCTGTTGAAATTGGTGTTGCACCACCTTCAGCAATTGGCCATAAACCAGCCTCATAAGATGTTACGTCTGTTCCGTTTGTGTATGAAACTGTATCAGCAACATTTTCAATTACGAAATCTTCATTGAACTTGTTTGCTATAAATCCAGCTTCTGTTACTAATCTCTTTGTACCATTTCCTACAACATAATAAATGCTGTTTGAATTAGCATATTTAATTAGACTTCCTGCTGAATGTGTTGTTGTAAGTTTGTTAGTAACTGCATTTGTTGAATTGTAGTTACCTGCATAAAAAGCATCTGGCATATCATCAATCCATGATGCCCAATTTGTTCCATATAACTTTAATGCTGTGGCTTCTGAATCAATCCATCTTAAAACGCCACCTTCTTCTATTGCATAAACCTTTGGATCAGTTGTAATTTTTATTAATCTTGTTCCTGGTCTATATACAATATTTTTTCCCATAGGAACATTTCCTAATTCATCAGCTGTTACTGTTACAACGCTTGAAAAATCTTTAAACCATGTAAAGTATGTAGCTGAATTTGGGAAAGTTGCTCTCTTTAATGTTCCAGCATCATCATACAAATAATATACAGCTGACATGTCTGGTCTTTTAACCAACATACCTGCTGATAAATTTGCAGCATTTGCTACATTAAAGGAGAATCCTGACAATGTTAATACTGTTGAAAAAATCACAGTATAAACAAATAATTTTTTAATTAAATTCATTTTATTTTTTCTCCTTAAATTCACTACGCAGAGGACCTGGCTCTAAATCACCGCCTTAATCATTAGACCTTATAGACCACCAACGCATTGGCATCGATCTTTCTGTCATATAAAGTAAATGGGCCATGAAATAGGTTTCCTAGTCATGATATAGCGAACTTTATAAACTATTTTAATTAATCATATTTCATTACGATATGATTAAATAAAATTATATTAATTATTAAATAACTATTTACTCCTCCTAATATTACTGAGCTACTTGTTCTGTGACTGATTTAACCTGTGCTTGATTTATTGCGTTTTCTAATTCTTTTATCTTTATTTCATAATTCTGAGCATCAAGAGTTGAATCAGCTAAATTTATATATAAATCTGCTTTTTGAATTTCTACATAAGCTTCTTCTATCTTACCTTCATCTAATAACTGTCTTGCTTTTTCTATTGATAGTGTTATTTGTTCTGGATCTGCTACTTTTTTGATACTTTCTATTGAAAATTCTATTTCTTGCTTGTTTATATCTGCTATAGAATCAATTGAACTATCCGTGGTTGTTTGCTCTGTAGTTGTGGTTCCCAATTCATTTGTTCTTATAAGTGCTTGTTCTCCTATGGTAATTTTCTCGCCGAGTTTTCTGACTGATTCAATTTGTAATTTTATCTGATTATCTAAACTTTTATTCACTATTTCTTGGTTTGAATTGTCTTTTATCATTATCTCTAGAGCCGCTGTATTTAACTTCTGTGTTGATTTAATAATATTTTCTATTGCTTTTGGATTACTTGCGACAACTTTATCTTTTAATGATGCTAGGGTCTCATCACTATTTTTATTTATTGATTTTGCGATTTCTACCAATTCTTCTGTTTTTATATTTTCTTGACTACTAATTGATTCTAAATTGTCACTTGCTACTGCCAAAGTTTTTTGCATACTGTTGGTAACTTTTTCAAGTTGATCTTCTTTTCTATTATCTATTAGGTAATTTATTTCTTGTAATCTTGTTGTTGCGTGGCCTAGAGAGATTTTCACTCTTTCTGAATCACTACTAGCAAATGCTAATTCTGCTGGCTCTATAACATGTGTTTTTACTGGATAAAGCATGTTCCCGAGTGCTGTTCCTGGCATTGATGCTCTTGCTCCCATAAATGTTCCTGATATTACAACTAAAACTGACATTGTAATTGATGCAAATTTCCAGCCTGGGATAAATGTTTTTGTAAATGCACTAAAATCAAAAAACAAAGAGTCTAAACTGAATCTTTGATGTTTGTGAGAGGTTAAGTCTTTTTCTATTTGATTTAGTAATACTGACTTTGTGATGTGCCAAAACTTCTCATCTGGCTCTATTTCTCTAAATTGTTTTAATTTGTTTTCTATGTTTTTCATGATTTTTGCTTACAGTAAATAAGACGATTGAAATGCAAAAATGTTACATAATAAATAACTCAATATTATATATAAGTCAATTATCTATAATACTTGACAATAACAAATAAATATTATATTCTCTTTATAGAAATATACTCTTAGGTTCTGGGAGGAATCATGAAAATTAATGCAAGCCCACGAGTAATCATTTGGGCGTTTATGATGGTAACCATATTATTGGGAATGGTTGGGGCTGTCATTTACGGTCTTCAATCTAAGTTAGTCCGGGTGATTATTGATTCCGAAATGGTAGTAGGAAAATATCACCACGAGTTAGATAAATTTGTATCAATTATCGGTGAAAACCGAGATTTGGCAACAAGTGCCGCCGTCACAGAATTTGAATACAGAGGGGATAAATATAGGATAGAAATCCCCACAAAAGCCCGCGTCACAGAAGTCTGTATTAGCTCAGCGTCACTGTACACACATGAAACCGAGCTGTGTTACAAAACCTACGGTTTCGGTGAAGATAAAAGACTATCGAGAGTCTTTAAAAACTTAGACCCCCGATAAAATTCGTGGAGAATGCTTAGACCCTGCCCCACCCAGAGGTAGACAGCAAATATTTTCTAATACATACCGACTCTTTTCCCGAGAGTCGGTTTTTTATATACAAATAAACTTGACATAAATTATAAGATGTGCTATAGTTTTAATAGAAAAATATCAAATGATTCTAGGAGGATCAATGAAACTAATACCATATATAATGTTCTCGGTTATAGTGCTATTTGTGGTGATATCATTATTAAATGATAATTCCATGGTCAGTAAGTATCTAGACAAAAAAATCCAGAAGGATACTCGGATATCCGAGATAAACGTTTATTATAATGGCTCCTACGAGCTTTGTGCTCGTGGAACCAATTTTGACCCTGGATTTCCGAACCTCAGCTTTACACGATTTTCAATGTCTGAAAAAACCTATATGATCTGTGTTCCAACTAAAAGGTGGTTAAGAACTGTCAATGTGGACCTAAAAAACGTAAAAAAACGGTCCATGGAAAGCTTTCTAAAGGATTGCGAAGATGGAAAATACTGGAATTCTGGTCAAGTGGTCAAATATCGAATTACAAAATGGTTCAATGTCTTTAGAGTAAAATCTATTGACATGAACTCTGATAACTGTGATGAACGACCGGCGCTCATTGCAGAAATCACAAACTAACAAAAAACCGGTTCTAATATTTAGACATCAATGTCTGAGTAAAAGAACCGGTTTTAAAATTGTTTTTTAAAAAATCACCTATTGGGCAAAAAAACACCCAATGGGTGGTTGATTATTATAAATTTATTCTCCCATTATTTCTTTTAATTTCTCCATTGCACGATGAATTAGGACTCTAGTATTAGAACTTGTCTCTCCTATTATTTTTGAAATTTCTTTTATGGAATACCCCTCAATATGTTTTAACATAACAACCTCTTGCCATTTACCATTTATTTTGCCTAATTCTCTTATTCCTTTATCTAAAATTTGCCAATCTGAAGTATTGTCAATATTATGAGCCAAACTACTATTTGATGGAACTGATTCCAAATCCTCTGGTAGTTGAAGTTCTTTTGTTTTCTTATAAAAATCAGCAATTGAATTTCTAGCTATCTGATATATAAAAGCTTGAAAATTCTTCACTGTATTATGCTTATTTATATACTCCCAACATTTAAGAAAAACATCGCTTGTTATGTCTTCTGCTCTTTCTTTAGTTGGAACTTTAAAATAAATATATCTATACAACTGCTTTGAATACATATCATAAAGATCAGAAAAGGCCTGTTTGTGACCTGCTCTGATTTTTAGTAATATTATTTGTTCGTGTTTTTTGTCTGACATGTATTAGCTTTCCTGCCTGCCGGTAGGCAGGTAGCTGTCAGCTATCAGCTTTCAGCTTAATAAGGTATTATTTTTTAAGTGTTTGTAGTTTAACCCTAACTTCTTGCTGTTTATTATCTCTTAAAATAATTAATGTAATCTCTGTTCCTGGCGTATAGGCCAACAAAACTGTATTTAAAGACCTTATTTCATTTAAATCATCGTCATTAACTCTCTGGATTATATCCCCTTTTTTAATTTGAGTATTTGTGCTCTCATATATATATGCTCCTTTTGCAGGAAAATCTAATCCAAGTACCACTTCACTTAAATCCAAATAACTGATGCCTAGACTTGGATAATTAATATTTTTATCATTATTAAACAATCTTGTCAAAGAATATCTTATATAATTACTTGGTAATAAGTATGTATTTTTATCATAAGAATAAGTAATTCCAATCATTTCAGCGTTTTCATTCACAACAGGAAGCCCTGGCTCTGTTTCTATTGATAACATTCCATAGATAACAATGTCCGATGGCTTGTGTATTAGATCACTTTTTGTTTGTATGAATCTAGAATGAAGATTTCTTATTGAGTTAGGTATTATTTCATTTTGATAATTGTATAAATTTGGTTTTATTACATAAGTATTTTGTCCAACATCAAGCGATGAAGAATCAATAATTCCTATTGGGTTCAATCCGTTTTGTTTGATTTTAATATAAGACAAGTCCAAAACATTATCATTTACAATTGTTTCTATGTCAATAACTTTATTTTCACTATTCACAAGTGCTATGTTATTTGTGTTATCTATCTTTTTTGAAACAAACCATCCATCATTTGTAACAACAACAGCCGTACCCAAGAAATCATCAGCAAAATATGCTGATTCATAGATATTTTTTATTGAAACATTCTTTTTTTCGACAATCAACCAAATTTTATTACTTAGACTTGCTGATATTGAACCTGTTATTGATTGACCATTTTTTTTCTCTGTTTCAATAAAATTAACTTTTTTAGAAGAACTTTCCTCTAAATATTTAGGCATATTTGCATCGACCAAATAAAGAATAACTGAACCAGCTATAAACACAATAATTACTGTAAAAACTAAATTAAGAAAAAATTTTGACTTTTCTTGCATATTATTATAATTAATATTTTATTATTGCTGTTATAAATGAAACCACCAAAACAACAATAGACACTATAAATAGATTTATTCTTTTTTTCAGAGATACTTGGTTTTTAAATTCATCTATAAAAAATTCACTCACTAAATAATACCAAAGCCATGAAATAAAAGTTAAAAAATAAATATTAAATGGTAAAAGTGCCATGGCAACATAAATTTCAGTAAAAATTAAACTTGTTGCAATTAATGAAAACTTATTTTTCTTCCATTCGATTTTCTCCCAATACAATCTTAAATTTAAACAAATAAATGAAATAAACAATATAAAAGCAGAGCTTAATATTAAATTTGCCCTAATAAATGTAAAAACATAAAATACAAAAAAAATAAAAAACAAAAAGCACAAAAGATCCATATTTTTTATAATATCATTTGAAATATCCCGATTTTCATAAATTTTCTTGAAAATTGAATCAAATAAAATCATAAAAAAGTATATTGAAAATATTGAAACCACTGTTCTTATAATAAAATTATCACTCACTACAAAAAAACACCACAAACAAATTAGAAATATTAGAGTAATAAAAAAATATGATAAAATTGCACTATTTTTAATAAATCTATTCTTTATTCTCCAAAAATAAAATAATAAAAGAAGTATTGATAACGAAAGCCCATATAGAAAAAATTTGGGATTATAATAAACAATCTCAATAATTATTGGAAAAATAAATGCTAGAACAAACCCGAGTATTCTTTTATAAAATATCATAAATTAAATTTATTTTACTGATTCTATGATTTTTGTAAGTGGCTGTTTTAACCAATCATAATCAGTGTAAATTTTTTCTAATCTTTGTTTCGCCGAAGTCTTATCATCTTTAAAAACTACATAATCAAAAGCAACAACAATATCAAAGTGTAGACTTGTTAAGTCTGCTGGAACACCAGATACTTCTACTAATTTATTTCTAGTTTCTTGATAATTACCATTAAATGAATCTAAAATTCCCAAAACAGATGATTTATAATTTGCCGTCAATTCTTCTTTTGAAATCTGTTTTATAACACCATTATTTGTTGTTTTATTTTTTGGCACAATAACTCTATTTTGTTTTTCAACATAGATTAATATTGATAAAACAATTAGGCATAAAACAATACAAACCATTAAAATTTTCAAAATTAAAAAAACATTTTTTTTCATTTGATTTTTATTTAAAATTAAAATTTAATTTGATACAAACGGAAGTAGTGGGGCTTCTATTTGCTCCCAACTACCAGCTACTTTTTTATAGACCTTAATACTATATGTTTTCTCGCTGTCAGAATAAATATAATCAACAGACATAGAAGAACCTATTCTATTTGAATAGTTTGAGTGTTTATCGAGTACAACATCTCTCTCGTGAAACTCTATTTTGCTTTCTCCCATGGGACCATTAAACTCTATAATTTCGGCATTTCCATGAGTATCTTCGTCGGCGATGTTATACTGATTTATAACTTCAAAATTATCAAGGATTTTCGCCTTGACATCTTTCCATTTTTCTAAATTCATGAATATATTATACAATTACAAATTAAAAATTACAATCCTCTTTTTTCTAATTCCTCAATAAGTTTTTTCTGCTCTTTGTCTAAATATTTAGGAATATCTAATATAACTTTTACATGATGATCTCCCCTGCCACGAGAATTTAGTTTTGTAACCCCCTTATCATTTAATATAAAAACTTTTCCACTTGGAGTAAATTCTGGAATTTTTAATTTCACTTCGCCATTAATTGTATCAACTAAAATTTTATCACCTTTTATAAGTTGAGAATATTTTAATTTTACAGTTGAGTGAATATCATCTCCAATTCTTTCAAATTTAGAACTTTTTGTGACTTTGATAATTATATATAAATCCCCACTTCCAGAACCTTTTGAACCTGATTCACCTTTTCCTGACAATCTAATTGTCTGTCCATCACTAATTCCAGCCGGAATTTTTACTTTTATTTCTTCAGAACCATTTACATGCCCCGCACCATTACATTTTGTACATGTATCTTTAAAAGTACTTCCTGTTCCATCACAATCAGGACATGACGCCACACTAGCAAAATTACCAAAAAATGTCTGTTGTTGAACTGTTACACGGCCAGAACCATTACATTTCTTACATGTAGTTTGATTTGTTCCACCCACACCAGCACATTTATCACAAATAATTTTTTTATTTAATCTTAGATGTTTTTCTACTCCGAATACTGATTCTTCAAAACTAATATTTATTTCTGTTTGAATATCTCTTCCTCTCTGAGGTTTTCTAGAGCCCCTTCTTGATGCACCAAAAAAATCCCCAAAAATATCTCCAATATCACCAAAATCAAAATCTGCACCATTATTAAATCCTCCAAATCCTTGTGAAGAAAAGTCTTGCCAATTAAAACCACCAGCTCCTCCACCACCAAATCCATTACCAAAATCAGCACTACCAAATTGATCGTACTTTTGTCTTTTTTCTTTATCTTTTAGAACTTGATAAGCCTCATTTGCTTCTTTAAATTTGGCTTCATCTCCACCAGCCTTATCTGGATGATATTTATGAGCTAATTTAGAAAAAGCTTTTTTTATATCAGTTTCACTCGCATTTTTTTCTACACCTAAAATTTTATAGTAATCTTTTGCCATTTTTGGATTTTAAAATATTTAAGATTCTTTTTTATCTGTAAAACCTGTTGTTTTATCAGGACTGTCTGATTCTTTTATTTCGCCAAACGTCTTTTCATATTTATCTAAATTTTCCTGCAGTGCTTTTATAATCCTTTTTAAATGTCCTGGAGTTGTAATAATTTTTGCCACTACTCTGCCAGATGGCGCAGTAATGTTTAAAAAATTCATAATGAATTCTTCTTTATTGTGCATTATTGACATTGCATTTGCATATTCTCCGCCTGGAAAATTATCTGCAATCTTTATTTCTACTTGTTTGTTTTCTTCCATATATTTAATTTATACGTATTGGGCGCGACTAAGTCGCGCCCCTACAAATTAATTACTCTTTTTTAACTTCTTCATACTCACCTTCAACTGGACCATCAGCTTTTGGTGCTTCTTGATTTGTCTGAGCTTGTTCTGAGTTTGCTTGAGCTTGTCCTTGTTGAGCATACATTGCTTTTCCAATTTCTTGTACTACTTCATTCATTTCTTCTAACTTTTTCTTCATATCATCAAGATTGTTTAATTCTCTTGCTTTTTTAAGCTCTTCCAATTTATCTGTAACTTTTTTCTTTGAGTCCTCTGGAATTCCATTTGGATATTTTGTTTTATCTTCAGCGTCTTTCAATAATCTTTCTGTGCTATAAATTACAGTATCAACATTATTTTGCATTTCAATGTCTTCTTTCTTTTTCTTGTCTTCTTCAGCATGTTTTTCTGCTTCTTGTTTCATTTTTTCTATTTCATCTTTTGAAAGACCACTTGATGCTGTTATTGTAATTTTCTGTTCTTTACCAGTTGCTTTATCAACTGCTTTTACATTTAAAATTCCATTTGCATCAATATCAAAAGAAACTTCAATTTGTGGTATACCACGAGGTGCTGGTGGAATTCCATCAAGAATAAATCTTCCCAAGGTTTTATTATCTTGTGCCATTGGACGCTCACCTTGTAAAATGTGAATTTCTACTGATGTTTGACTATCTGCTGCTGTTGAGAAAATTTGAGATTTAGAACTTGGAATAGTAGTATTTTTCTCAATAAGTGGAGTCATGACACCACCCAGTGTTTCAATTCCTAAAGTTAGTGGAGTTATATCTAAAAGTAGAACTTCTTTGTTACCAATTGAGCCCTCAAATTGTCCTGCCTGAACAGCAGCTCCTAATGCTACAACTTCGTCAGGATTTACAGTTACATTTGGTTTTTTACCAAAAAATTCTTCTACTTTTTTCTGAACATAAGGCATTCTTGTCATACCACCGACTAAAATTACTTCATTTATATCAGAATTTGAATATTTTGCATCAGCCATTGCTTTTTTACATGGTTCCATTGTTGAGTCAACTAAATCTTTTACCAAATCTTCTAACTTTGCTCTAGTCATTTTCATTACCAAATGTTTTGGACCAGTTGCATCAGTTGTGATAAATGGTTGATTTATTTCTGTCTCTTGTGCGGTTGATAACTCTATCTTTGCTTTTTCAGCTGATTCTTTCAAACGTTGAAGTGCTGTTTTATCATTTGATAAATCGATTCCTTGATCTTTTTTATATTCTTCTAAAATCCAATGAATAATTCTCTGGTCAAAATCATCTCCACCTAAATGAGTATCACCATTTGTAGATTTTACTTCAACTGTTGATTGATTTGATTCTTTATCATGAGAGATGTCTAAAACTGAGACATCGAATGTTCCTCCACCCAAATCATAAACAACTACTTTTTTATCACCTTCTTTATCAAATCCATAAGCAAATGCAGCTGCAGTTGGCTCATTTATAATTCTTTTTACTTTTAGACCTGCAATTTCTCCTGCATCTTTTGTTGCTTGACGCTGTGCATCATTAAAGTATGCTGGGACTGTAATTACAGCTTCTTCTACTTTTTCTCCTAATTTTTCTTCAGCATCTGCTTTTAATTTTTGTAGAATCATTGCTGAAATTTCTTGTGGTGTATATTGCTGACCACTCATTTCAACTTTTACACCTTCACCTGATTTTACAATCTTGTATGGAAGAGTTTTTATATCTCTTTGAACTTCATCATCTGTAAAACTTCTTCCAATTAAACGTTTTATTGAAAACAAAGTATTTTCTGGGTTAATTACTGCTTGACGTTTAGCAAGCTGACCAACAAGCCTCTCATTGCCTTTTGAAATAGCAACAACAGAAGGAGTTGTTCTGTTTCCCTCTTTGTTTTCAAGAATTTCTGGTTTTCCACCTTGAATAACGGCAACGGCGCTGTTTGTTGTTCCAAGGTCAATTCCTATTATTTTTGCCATATTATTTTTCCCTTTCTTTTTAAATTATTTAATTTCTTTTAAAATATCTTTTTCACTCTTTATTACATCATACATATATAAAACATCTGAACTTGTTATTGATTCTTTATTTTTAAATTTCATTATTTCATCTACCTCCAGATCGGTTAAAACTGCTTGTCCTATCATTCCTGTTGGCATGAAAATTGCTTTCATGGCAACACCACTCTCACATTTCTGACATTTGAAATATGACAAGATGTATGAATCATTTGCTTCAAGTAATTTTACTTTTAAATGATTATAATTTTCTCCGCAAACCGGACATTTTTGTAATAATTTTTTTGATATTAGATTATCCATTTTGTTTTGTTATTTATTGGTGAAGAAATTGTGTTTTAGGCACAAATTCTACATATTTCCCCTTGCCATCCTGAAACAAGTTCAGGATGGCAAGGGGATTAAAATCATTTGCTTTTTACGTCAATTTTAACTGTTTTTGGTTTTACTTCTTCTCTTTTTGGAATTTTTATCTCTAAAATTCCCTTTTCATATTCTGCCTTTGCATTGTCACCATCAACTGAAGTTGGAAGCTGAACTGATCTATAAAATGATCCTCGTCTTATTTCTTTTTTGTAATAATTTTTTTCATCAATTTCTGATTCCTTTTCCATTGATGATTCAACGGTTAGCACATCATTTTCAATAGAAACATTTATTTTTTCTGGATCAACCCCAGGAAGCGCTACTTTTGCAATTACATTGTCCTTGTCTTGATAAATATCAAGTGAAGGAATAAATGTATTTGGCTTTAGCATTGGCATTAGACCCCAATCGTCATCATCCGAAAAGGAGTCAAACATTGGGTTCCATTTAATTAGTTTCATGGTTTTGTTCTCCTTTCTCCGAGTCAAACTCGGTTTCTTCTGTATTTTTCTTAGAAGAATTTTTTGTTATTTTATTATTTTTACAAACTATAACTTTTGCTGGTTGAATTACACGATCGTTTAATTCAAATCCGGGAAGAACTTCTTGGACTATTTCATCGTCACTGCAATCTTCTCTTTCTTCAAAATCAACTGCATCATGTTTATTGTGATCAAATTGTTCTCCAACTGTTTTTATTTGATTGATTCCAAATTTTTCAAAAAAATCCATCCATAATTTCTTAATATGCTCAAGCCCTACAAACCAACCATGATTTTTATCTTCATCTTTGACATGTGACAATGCTGAATTAAAATGAGAAAAAAGTGGCAAAAGTTCTAAAAGCATCTCACTATTTCCAAATTCAATTACATCTTTTATTCTTTTCTCTGTTAATTTTTTATAATTTTCAAAATCAGCTTGAGTTCTTTTCCAACCGTTTAAATATTCATCACATTTTTCCTGCAATTTTTCAATTTCTAGATTTATTTTTTTATCTTTTACTTTTTTATCAACCATATTATTTAATTTTATCTTTGAAATAATTAATTAATGCTAAATTCTGTTTATAATCCATTCTTGCGGGACCAATGATTGCAACAACACCATGAGAAAATCTTGATTTTATTGATGATAAATTTTCACTAAATGATCCCTCTACTCCTATGGAAATTTCTGTTTCCTTGACTGATCCGAATAATCTTTCAGAAATAGACTCTAAATTATCAAAAACCAAACTTAAATTTTTTAATTTTTCTACTTCATAAAACTCTGGCTGAGATAACACATTTGAAAATCCCGTAATATAATAGTTATGCGGTGAAAAACAAAGTAAAATTGCATTCTTTGATATTTCAGCAAAAAATTTTGCTAAAAATTTTGATTTCTGATTTATGTCTATTATTTTTGAAGCGCCCAAAAATGACTCTAACTTTGTTTCAATTTTTTTTGAAAGTTTTTGGTCATAACTTAAATCATTTGCATACAATCTGTAAGCTGAGTTTGTAGGAATTCTACCTGCTGAAATATATGGTTGGTATAAATATCCCAATTCATCTAATTCAAGCATCATATTTCTCACAGTTGCCGAGCAACAATCTAGATTCTTCTTATTAACTAAATATTCAGAGGCAACTGGATTTTTTGACTCAATATACTCTTCTATTATTGCATACAATATTTTTTTGTATTTTGTATCTAATATTTTTTCCATAAAAAAATATGCTATTTTAGTTTAGCAGTCCCAAGTCGAGAGTGCTAAATTTAGTATAGCATATTTTAAAATCGTGTCAAATACTCCGGGCTATTAATTACATGATCCAGCTGGAGCCGTAGTTTCAGCTGATAATGTGTTAGCACACATGTCTCCTAAGTCAGTATTATATTTACAAAAATTTGTTTTAACTGTTTCTGAATCAATTCCCGAGAATTCATATCTATTGTTTGCCATCCATGTTGGAGAAGCACCAATTTGTAATTCATTTGATAATTTTATATTTTCTGATAACAATTGCTTTCCTTCATCACCATTAAAACATGTTTTAATTTTTGGAAAATCTTTTGCACATGTTTCCCATTTATAATTTTGAGCATCTTTTCCTATCTCTGTATTTATACACCAGATATAATCCATGTATTTGTAATTTTCTGGATAATATTTAATTGCACATAGTTCTCTTATATCTTCATCAACTTCTCCTTGTCCATGCAAAGAATCAAATGTTCCAGCTCCAGTTTCAGTAGCTATAAAATGAATATTAAAATTAATTTTATCTTTAAAATTTGTTAAAACTTCTTTCATTGCGTCCAGTGCTTTGGTTCCATATGGACATTGACTCATTACAAAAAGATCTAACCTTTTTGAAACATTCTCTCTACAAGCTTTGCTTCCAGCACAATCTGAATCCTCACAATCAACCTTTCCATTTCCTGTGTCATCTTTTTGGTTATCACAAATTTCTTTTGTTGGATCAAATGTTGAACCCAAACTTAATGATAAAAGTTCAGCATCAACTGTATTTGGAGTTAAATAATTTGCCATATTTGTGTATTGTGCTTGAGATTTAACAGCACTAGTAAATAAAATTGCTGGCAATGTTGTTAACTTGTATTGTTTGTAAAATTTTTCTCCATCTGATTTTGAATAATCCAACTCTTTAAATTCGATACCAGTAAACATTTGTTGTAATTGTGGTTTTGCATACTCAACTACACCAGCACAATCAGCGCATCTTGAATCACTTATTATATAGGCTAATAGTTTTGTTTGATCAACATTACTTGTTGGAGTACCAATTTTTTCCTTGTAGTTAATCAAAAGTACCACTGTCAAAGCCACTACTATAACGGCTAAAACAATAATGATTATGTTTTTCTTCATAATTTTGTCCCTTTAAATAATTAATTAGTTTTATTAATTTAACTCATAATATATTACTACAAAATCGAAAAAAAACCAAATCGGAATTGGATTTTAGGGTTTATTTTGTAACTTATAACTTTTAATTTGGGGTTGGACTATTCCATTCCTTGCCTTGTCTTACAAGTAATTTACTAGCCGTGCCTGGACTTTTCATAATAGCCTTTACAACAAGTTCCATTCTGGCACCCTGAGAACCCTTTATTAATATTAAACTATCTTTTTCTACAATCGATTTCAAATATTCTATCAATTTTTCTTGAACTTCAAAATGATATGAACGATTAAATGAATTTTCTTTTAAATAATTAAAAATATGTTTTGAGTTATCACCAATTGTCAAAACATAATCTAAATCTTGTTTTTCTAAAATATATTTTCCAATTTCTTTATGCAATTCCATGCTTTCATCTCCAAGTTCCAACATATCTCCCAAAACAGCAATTTTTTTACCAATTATTACATCTTTCATATCAAATAAAAGATCTAATGCAACTTTGAGCGCATCTGGATTTGAATTATAAGTATCATCAATAATATGAGAATCTTTTATTCCTCTTATAAGTCTTGTTCTTCCATATGGGGAAATATAATCTTTTGCAAAAATAGAAATTTCAACCAAATTCATTCCATATATCAGTCCAATAGTAGCCGCAGATAAAAAAGCATAAACCTGTGCCAATCCCAAAGAATCTGGAATAAAAACAGGAACTACATTGCCAGAATATCTTATTTTAAAATTCATTCCCAAAACTCCTTCTTTTTTTACAATTTGTAAATCTGTTGCCCATACATCTGATTCATTTTTTATTCCGAATGTAATAGTTTTACAATTTAATTCTTTTTTCAAAGAAGAAACTCTTTCATCGTCATTATTTAAAACCGCGTAAGAATCTTTTGATAAATTAGAAAATATTTTTTTCTTCTCATTTAATACTCCCTCGATTGATTTAAAAAATTCTACATGAACTTTTGAAATCTTTGTTAGAACTGCAATACTAACATGTATGAAATTTACAAGATATTCTATGTCACCTGGATGATCTGCGCCCATTTCAATTATTAATTTATTTGGATACTTTTTATATCTAAAAATTAAAATATAAATAGCCCTTCTAAAAACATTAAGCCATCCAAAAAAAGATTTGTTTGGGGACTCTTTAAAACCAATAATAGTAAGCGGAACACCTATTTCATTATTTAAATTTCCGCTAGTCCTTCTAACTCTAAATTTTTTTGTTAAAATCTGACCTATTGCTTCCTTTGCCGATGTTTTACCAACAGATCCGGTAATAGCAATAATTTCTGGTTTATACTTTCGTAAAATCAGTTTGCTTAGTATTCTTAAAATATATTTTAATAAATTTTTCATATATAATTATCTTTCTGGTGCTATTTTATAATAATCGGTTATAAATTCTGCAATACTCTTAAATGTTCTAGCTGATGTTGATTCAGCCCACTCTCTTTGTGGGGAATCATATTTTATAACTATTGTAAATCTTGGATCTCTAGATGGACCATACCCAGCAAAAGTTTGTATACTTCTATTTTCAATATATACTCCTCCCTGTGCAATTTGCGCTGTTCCTGTCTTACCAGCCACATAATAGTGCTCCATCTTTGCTGGTTTACTATGACCATTTTCTACTACTGATACTAACATAGCTGAGATTTTCTTTGAAGTGCTCTCTGATATTACTTTTTTTTGCATAAGTGTTGCAGTTTCTTCTTGTGTTCCATCAGCACGTACTATTTTTTTTATAATCCTTGGTTTATAAAGATATCCACCGTTTGCAAGAGACGAATAAGCCATGGCTAATTGAATTGGGGTTGCTGTGATTCCCTGGCCAAAAGATGCTGTTACTAAAAATACCCTTCCCTTTTTATCTAAATTAGAAATATTTCCAACATTTTCTGTATTTAATTCTATTCCTGTTTTTGATCCGAAACCAAAACTTTTTACATAATTTAAAAATCTTTCTCTTCCCACCAAATCAGCAACAAATGCTGAACCAGTGTTTAGAGATTTGTCCAAAACATCTATCATTGTCTGTACTCCATTTGATTTTCCATCAGAATTTTTAATTGTATATCCATCAACTTTTAGAGCTCCCGTATCTGTATATAATGTTTCTGGCTCTAAAAGTCCTAAATCAAGACCCATGGCCATTGTAATTGCTTTAAATACAGAACCAGGTTCATATGGAGTAAATATTATATCATTTACATATGATTTAGGGTCTGATTTAGAATAATTATTTGGATCAAATCCTGGATAATTACACATTGCTAATATGTCACCATTTTTTGGATTTACAACGATAACACTTCCGGAAACAGCTCCAAACTCTTTTACACCATCTTTTATTGCTTCACATGAAAAATGTTGTATTGATTGATCAATTGTCAAATACATATCACTACCATCTGTAACGCTTTGCATTTGCATATCACCAATAGTTATAAAATTTCCATATGCATCTTTTTCACCTTTTAAAGTTGTTCCACTACCTTTTAATGTTTCTTCCCAATATCCTTCAAGACCATAATTCCCCACCAAATCATCTCCTCGATAACCTACAAAACCCGTTAATTGACTTCCAAGTTCTGAGTCTGGATAGAATCTATAACTTTCTTTTATAAAGTCCAGCCCATCTAATTTCAAATCTTTTACTTTTTGAATTTCTTCATCTGTTAATTTACTTTTTATTGGTTCATATATATCGTCTTTCTTTGACAATCTCCCAAAAATAATTTCTCTATCTATTTCAAGTATTTCTGATAATGTCTGACTTGTCGATGATGCATCTTTTATTGATGATGGAATTGCATACAAAAGCAAATATGTTTTATTCATTGCTATAGGGTATTTCGTATCATTTTCACTTGTTAAAAAAATTTCCCCTCTTCTTGGTTGTAAACCTTGTGTAAATTCGTGTTGTGCTTTTGCTTTTTCTAAATAACCATCTCTTTCTATAATCTGTAAATAAAAAAGTCGCGCCACTATAACAATAAATAAGAGAGTTGATATTATTAAAAGAACCTGCGGACGGTTCATATTATCAGCGTCTACAATTTTAGCGCGATTTATATAATTCATAAAAAATACTAATTACTTTAGAGAAATCGGACCACTACCAAGTGTTATGTAATCAAAACCAGTAGAAGCAATCATACCAAGACTTTTTTCTGACTTTTCTTTTATTTTATCTATTGATTGTAAATCAGCTGATTTCAAATTAAGGTCTTTGTTTTCATTTTTTAATTCTACCAACCTAGAGTTTAGATTTCCCAATACAAAACCCTCAGAAGCTGCACCAGTAAATTGAATAAAATGTGCAAATAATAGTATCATCGCTCCAAATACTAAAAATAGATTTGAATAAAAGACGATTTTATAAGTTTTTGTTTTTGTTTTTGCCATATACTTATCTCGAGCGAAGTCCCGTCTAACGTGACAAAGTCGAGAGATTATTATAATTTTTGAATTATTCTTAGTTTTGCACTACGCGAAGCAGGATTGTCCTGTATTTCTTTGTCCCCTGGAATTATTACTTTTCTGTTTATCAATTTAATTTTAGCTCTGTGATCACAAACACATTTTGGAAAATTTGAGGGACAAATACAATCAGTCGCCATGTCTCTAAAAATTTCTTTTACAATTCTATCTTCAAGAGAATGAAATGTAATAACTGCCATTCTTCCGCCACTATTTAAAATATCTATTGCGTCTGGTAAAAAACTTTTTATATTATCAAATTCATGATTTACATAAATTCTAAGTGCTTGAAAAGCTTTTGTCGCTGGATTCATTTTTGATCTTTTTCTATAATGTTTCTGATAAACCATTGAAATAATTTCTGCTAATTCTTTTCCTGAATCAATTTTTTTTGTTTCTCTAAAAACAATTATTTCCCTTGCAATTTGTCTAGATAATTTTTCCTCTCCAAATTCTTTAAATATTTGCTCTAGTATTTCTTGTTTATAAAAATTTACAATTTGCTCTGCATCATCTCCATAACTACTTTCATCAAACTTCATTTTCAAATTTTCATTTAGAAAAGAAAATCCCCTATTACTATCTTGCAACTGATATAGTGATAAGCCGAGATCAAGTAATATGCCATGAATCTGTATGTCTCTATACTGTTCATGTAATTTTTGTTTTAAATTTTTGTAATTTTGTTTTATTAAAATCGCACGACTCCCAAATTTCTCTAATCGCTTTTTTGCTAATTCTATTGCATATTCATCTAAATCTACTCCTATTAAAATTCCATTTGGACTAGTTTTCTCTAAAATTTTTTCTGCGTGCCCAGCCCCACCTAAAGTTGCGTCTATAAAATTCTGATTTGGTTGTGGATTTAAATTTTCAATTACTTCATTTAGTAAAACTGGGATATGATCTTTCATTTTAGTTATAAAGTTATAGTGTTTAAAAGTTATAAAGAAATCTTTCAATCTGGTCCTTTATAACTTGATAACTTATTTATATTCCCAAATCACCAAGTTCATTAGCTATATTTGTTGATTCTTTTTCAATTGAATTTCTATATATATTCCATAAATTTTCATCCCATATTTCTAATCTATTGAACACTCCTGCTACAACTGCTTTTTTGTTAAGCTGACAATATTTTCTTAAATATTCTGGCAAAACAATTCTTCCTTGTTTATCTATGTCTAAATCCATTGCACCAGCAAGCATAAGACGAGCAAAAGCACGAGACTTGGATTGTGAAATTGGCAATTTAGAAAGTTTATCAGCTAATTCAGTCCATGATTTCTTTGTAAAAATAAAAAGACAGTTGTCTAATCCCTTTGTGACAACTGCTCCAGTTTTAAAATCTGCTCTAAATTTAACAGGTATGGCTAATCTGCCTTTTTCATCTACTGTGTGATTGTATTCGCCTATAAACATGGATTTATATGATAAAA
>CAYLQO010000016.1:0-18359 GCA_964386425.1 uncultured Gammaproteobacteria bacterium
AAAAAATAATCCCAAAAGCATAAAGTCAGTTATTAGTCCCACAACAAAAATAATTATTTTCATTTCTCTTGTTAATAGGAAAATATTTTTACTCTGTGGTTTTTGCTTCATTAAATCTTTTTCTTTTGGTTCAAAAGCTAAAGCAACATTGGGAAGACCATCCTCTATTAAATTTATCCATAAAATCTGAACAGCTGTTACTGGTAAAGGAAATCCCACTATTATACTTGCTCCTATTAAAACTATCTCAGTAAAACTATCTGATAAAAGATATGTAATTACCTTTCTTATGTTATCTAAAATTGCCCTCCCTTCTTCTACTGCTGATACAATAACAGAAAAATCATCTGTTAAAAGAACTATATCTGAAACTTCTTTAGCAACCTCTGTTCCAGATCCCAGGGCAACTCCTATATTAGCTTGTTTTAGTGCTGGAGCATCATTAATACCATCCCCTGTCATAGCAACTACTTCTCCTACCGCCTGCCAGGCTTTTATAATTCTTAACTTATGTTTTGGTTCAACTCGAGCATAAATATCTATATCCCTAAACCTAGAATTAAACTCCTCATCTGACATTTTTTCTAAATCCCTTCCTTCTAAAATATTTTCATCTTTTATGTTTAACCCCAATTTATTAGCAATTGATTTTGCAGTTAATTTGTGATCTCCAGTAACAATAATGGGCCTCATCCCAGCCTGATAACATGTTTGTATTGCTTTTTTTGCTTCCTTGCGAATAGGATCTTCCAAAAAAATAAATCCTGTAAAAATTAAATTATTGATTGATTCTTTTAAATTGAGCTTCTGGCTCTGTATATTTTTATAAGCCACACCTAAAACTCTATACCCCCCACTAGTTAATTCTTCATATTTTTTATTTAAAATACCCCTTATCTCATGATTTATTTCTATTTTCTGTTTTTTAAAATATAAATACTTTGCTTTTTCTAAAATTACTTCCGGTGCACCCTTTATATAAATAATATTTTCATTACCACTTATAGCTGATTTTCTTAGTGCAGCAGAATATTTATATTCAGAACTAAAAGGGATTTGATCAATTTGTGGTTCTAGCTTTTCTAATTTATTTTTAACAAAATCATATTTAGACCCTTCTAAAATTATTGATTTTTCTGTTGGCATTCCTGTAATTTTCCATTGTTCTGGTTTATCATCTGGATTTTCAATAAAAGACTCACTACACAAAATAGCAATTTTAAAAACTAAACTTTCATCTTCTGGACTTCCGTCAGCATATGTATAAACTCCTGCTACTCTCATTTTTGCTTCTGTTAATGTACCTGTTTTATCAGTCGCAATTATTGATGTACTTCCTAGGGTTTCGGCAGCAGATAATTTTCTAACCAAACCATTTTTTTTAAAAATTTTCTGCATACCAATGGCCAAAATAACAGTCATGGCAATTGGTAAACCCTCTGGAATAGATGCTACTGCTATAGCAACGGCCGTAATAAACATTTCAACAAGATCTCTACCGGCTATAATACCTTGAATAAAAATAGCAAAACAAATTAATGCTATTGTTATTCCAATAATTTTAGAAAAATTGGCTAATTTCTTTTGATAAGGTGTTTTATCCTCTTTTGTCTCTCTGACCAAACTAGTAATCTTACCAATTTCTGTTCTTATTCCAATGTTTGTAATAATAAACTTAGCACGACCATCCTCAACAACGGTTCCCATATAAACCATATTGTCTCTATCTGCAAGCGAAACATCTTCTTTCAAAATTTTAATATTCTTTGATGCTGATAACCACTCACCCGTTAAAGCTGATTCATTGACTCTCAAATTATTAACCTCTATCAATCTACCATCTGCTGGTATCTTGTCCCCGGGTCTTAATAAAACAATATCTCCTGGGACAAGTTCATCTGCTAGAACTTCTCTTTCTCCCCTATCTCTTAAAACGATAGCCTTAATGCTTAAAACACTCTTTAGTTTTCTTAATGCTTTTGATGATTTACTCTCCTGCATATAACCTACAAATGTATTCAAAAATACCGCGGCAAAAATAACTATAGAATCAGTGTATTCTTTCAATAATAAAGTAACAATTCCAGCAAATATTAAAATATAAATCAATGGGCTTCTCAATTGTTCTAAAAAAATTCTCAATTGAGACAACGGTTTCTCCTGTGGAAGCTTGTTTTTTCCAAATTTTTTTTGGTAAATTTTTATTTGATCCGATGACAAGCCATTATCCAAATCAGAATGAAAAAATTTTATTATTTCTTCTTCAGAAATAGCATGCCAAATGGCACCATCATCTAATACTTTTAATGCACTATTCATTTTCATAATTTAGACCACAAACTTAATAATTTATATTTATAGATATATTAACTAATGTATATTGTATCACAAAGAGCTAGATTTCTTAAAATTACAATTATTATAATTTTATGATACAATTATATCAATATTTTAACTTAACATGGGTATAATATTTTATATAGTCATCTTAATATTTCTTTTCGGCATACTTGGACTAAGCGCCGATTTTTTAGTACACAATATAAAAGTCATTTCTCGTAAACTTGGAATGAAATTATCTACTTTAGGTGTAGTGCTCGGAATAATGACGTCTTTACCAGAAGTGGCTGTTAGCATAAATTCTATAATAAATAAGGTTCCGAACATATCTGTTGGTAATTTACTAGGAAGTGTAATGGTAATATTTGGATTAATATTTGGAATGAGTTTAATCCTAAACAGAAAAATACGAACAGACGGAGACATGAAAAATCTCTTACCACAACTTGGATTGGTTTTTTTGCCATTTATATTAGGCCTAGATGGAAACTTTAGCACAATAGATGGAATTACGATGATTATTATGTATATAATTTTACTCATCTACCTTTTTAAATTAAGTAAAAAACACCAGGGATTCCAAGTTTCCGTAATAAAAGAAGAAAAAGTATTAAAATCAATTTTACTAACTATAATATCAGCAATAATAGTAATAATATCTTCCGGTTTTATTGTAAAAGTATCAATAATTTTATTAAATAAATTAGAAATAAAACCATTTATACTTGGATTATTAATATTTTCCCTGGGAACCAATTTACCAGAAATAACAGTTGCACTAACTTCTTGGAAGAAAAAGGCTTCAGAATTATCAATAAGTCATCTTATGGGCTCTATAATAACAAATGTTATTATTCTAGGATTAATGTGTATAATTAAACCAATAACTATTAATATAGGAAGTTCCTATACAGTACTTGTAATATTTGTAGCTCTTATACTTATTCTTGTTGGTATTTTTTACAAAACATGCAAGTCTCTAGATAGAATAGAGGGTGTATTTTTATTACTAACTTATTTTTTATTCTTATATATAAGTATAATTACACAAGCAAAAGTATTGTAATTTAGTAAAAATACTAGATTATTTATCTATTATATAAATAAAAGGCGCCGAGCTCAGCTCGGCGCCTTAATATATAAAATATTATTTTAGGGTTGAAGTTCTGTTTGCTTGGTGTAGTTCTCACAAGCTCTTTTCTCCCCAGCATCCTTTAAATTATAACAAGCCATTGTGTCCCTTGTAGAAACCGCTACATTATGAATACATTTATCTCTTGTGCCTGTTTTTTCAAATTTTTCACAAATAGAAGCATCTCTTGAAATATTAGCTACCCCATAAAGACAATTATAATTACTTGCTGCATCCTTTATATAAACACATGGACTTACATCTTTATTATTTGTAGCAATTGAAGTAAAACAATAATCTTGGCTTTCTGTTGATTTGATAGATTGACAAAGCATGGTGTCTTTTTTTTCAATAGCTATTTTTTGATAACATGCATCCCTCTGACCATCATTTGTAAGCTTAAAACAACTGTCTACATCATTATTACTTGTTCCAACCATATAATAACAATGCTGTTGTTGTTTTTCATCTTGAATTTTTGCACAAATTAAATTTCCGCCAATAATTGAAGCCACATCAGTTAAACAAACATCTTTTGATCTCTGATCTGTTATTCTATCACATAATGTTTCATTTTTCTGAGCTTTTGCTAGTGCTGTTATGCAACTAACTCTTGTGCTTGAATTTGCAATATTATCACAAAGCGCTGGATCATTCTTTTTTAGTGCAATATTGTTGTAACAATCATTTTGGTAATAAACTTCTGTAATTTTAGCACAAATACTAATGTCCTCTTTTTCTTGAGCTATTTTTGAATAACAATCTCCTGCTGTATTTTTATTAACTATTTCAGAACAAATCGATTCATCTTTTTTTGTTTGTGCAAGCCCCGAAAAACAATTATCTTTGTAGCCTTCTGTGGTTATTTTATTACACAAATCTTTATTCTCAGTTGCAACAGCAACGCCTGAAAAACAATTATCTTTTGTGTTTTGATTTTTAATTTCATCACACAGCTTTTCATTTTTTGCTGCCTCTGCTACCGCAGACAAACACCTTTCTCTTCTTCCCTCTTCTTCCATTTTACGACAAATTTTTGGATTTTTCTTTGAAATTGCCTTATTCATTTCGGCATCCAAAAAATCAAATACACCACAACCACTTAATAAAATAGCACAAACAAATAATAAACAAATTAAATAAAGTTTTTTCATATATTTAATTATTAATATTATATTAATATTTTCCCACAATTTATTTAAAAAGTAAAACAAAAAACGTCCCAACGTGGGACGTTTTTTAAAAATCTAATATCTAATAATTTACAAAATATTTAATTTTTGCTTTTGACTTTAAATCACTTATAAGTTTTTGAGTCTCACTACTAAGTTTTTCACTATTTAATGCATTTTTAACCTGTTCATTAATTGTTGCTTCTTGTCCTTGTGGTACCTCAATATTATTATCTTTTATATATTGAGCTACTTCCTCATCGGTAATACTTATTTTATCCCCAACTAATTTTTCTGCTTGTTTTTGTAATATAATTTGTTCTTTTAATTCATCCCTTGTCATTCCCTGAGTAGTAAGCGCTACATCGAGAGTTGTGCCCTGAGCAATTAATTGATCCTCTATTGTCTTTATCTGTGTATTAATTTCTTCATCGCTTATAACAATTTTCTTTGATTTTGCTTCATTCTGAATCAATTTTTCTATAATAATAGAATCTAGCAAACTTTGTCCAGATACTTTTTCAAGTTTTTTAATAATAGACAAACGGCTTATTGGATTGCCATCAACAGTTGCTACAACAAAAAGACCTCTAAGTAAAAAAAACAAAACACCCAATACTATAATTATCCCAATGATAATAATGGTTCTTTTGTTTATTTTGATAGATTTTTTATCGGTGTCTTGTTTGTGTTCTTGTAAATCTACTAATTCTTCTTGTTTGGTGTCTTGTGTATTTGTTGATTCTTCTTTTTTTATGTTTTCTTCCATAAAATTATTGTTAATTTTAATACTTTAATAATGTTCTCATATTTTAATATAAAAATCAATTCCACCTAAAAAATATATTTGACTCAGTGTCTTTTAATAACAATCGATTGCTTCTTGTAATAAAATTTGTTTTACTTAGATTTCTCCACCAGTTGCAGTATATATAGCCAAAGTTAAGCTTATTAAAATAACACTATAATAATAAAGCCACGGCTGTTTGGTTTTATAAAAATAGTATATAACTCCGGAAACCATTACAAAACCTATTATATAGGAAATTATCGGGATTTGATAAAAAAATATTCCCATTGTTACAAGAACAGTTGCTGTTGGCACTGTCAAAAAAATCGCTTTAAAAATTGATTTCATTTTCGTACGCAAAACAAAAAAAGAAATCACTAAAATAAATACAACAAATAAAATGTGCATTATTCCTGGAATCCAGGGTAAATTCATATCTGGATTAAAATCTATAAAAATTACTAAAAATCTTCTTAGAGTCCCCTGAAAAACAGCATCTATTACAAAAGTAATGCTTAATAATATAAATCCCGCAATTGGAATTATTATTAGTGATAGTATATTTTTTAGAGTAGTTTTTTTCATATTATAGTAAAAATTTATAAGATACGTTAATCTTCCCACCATTTAAATAAAAAGTAAAATAAAAAATATTCAAAATGAATATTTTATAACAATATAAAATTTATTCAGCTGGCAATTCCTCACATGCCTGACCATCATTATCTCTGTCTAAATCATTAGTATCTTTACTTGGGCCACCAGCATTTGTAAAAAACTTCTGCGCCTCTAATTGAGTATTAAAATCAGCACAATTATATTCATTAGTATATTTTCCTCCGCTTGTAACTACATTACCATCTTTATCGCGCATTACTTTTGCTTCTTCCCATGAAGAACCAGAAAATAATTTTCCCAAATCCCAATCATTATTAGATGCTTCTAGACCTAGCGCAGTTAAAAGTATCCCAAGCACAGCAATAAGTATTGGTTTGAATATCTTTTTTGTACCACCGCTGACATTTTTAAATATTTTAAGTTTTGGTATTGCCATATTTTTACCAAATTGAATATAACAGATAAGCAACTACTAAAATTAATATTATTATAATTGCTAATCTAAATTTTTTATTGCCTCTAATATTTTTCATAATGTTATTATAGCACAAAGTAATAAGGATAAAAATAAATTATTTTTAAATATTTATTATTCAGAGCGAAAATCCGCCTTTATATCTCCCTTTAATTCTTCCAACTTTTTCTTTATATCTCTATCATCTGGACGCTCTTCTTTTATAACATCTTGAAATTCATTTGTCTCGCCGTCATCTGCATCTGATGAGGAATCAAGCATATCTCTTGCTTCTTCAAGAAGTTTATATTCTTTGACAATTTCTATAGCTTTTTCATTATCAATACCACCACACTCAAATTTAAAATTCCCCGAAAAACTAAATCCTAGTCCAGAAGAAAGATCTGAACAAGATTTTTCAAATGAAAAATAATCAGGCGTGATAAAAGCATTAGTTAAAGCAAATGGCGGACAAAAAGTTTTTGCATCACCCATTTCAGTATCAACACTTTCTTGAGTAAATCCCATTACGGTTCCCTTACCTTTTGTTTCTATTACAACCCAATCGTTTTTCTTCCTTTCTGGAGCTGGATTTATTATTTTTGCATTGTAGTCTATTCTGACCGGCGCGCTAAATTTATCATAATATTCAACAATCATACCACTTTCCTCTATTTCCATACTTCCTTCTCCAGCTGAAGATTGAGTTTGTGCTGTACCAGAATATTTATATTGAATTTTACGCCCAAGAATAAATAATTTATTTTTTTCTTTATCAAAAACACTAATGTCATCTGAAATATATTCTATATTTCCTTTTTCATCACCAAATACAGAACTTGTATATGGGCCTTTAATTTCTTCCCGTCCCTGGCAAAAAGAATATTTATCTTCGTCAGCAAAATCCTGAAAATTTGACTCCTCTATTCCCTCTCTCTCACTTTCATCTATTCGTAAATCGTTAGAGTTTTGTTTTGAATTATCAAAACCGGAGTTATTTAAAAACGCTCCGGTCGCAATTGCGCCACCTATTACAATTATGGCTCCACCAATTAGTAATGTATTTTTATTCATATTTTTATAATCCGCAGACCTCGGTCATTGAAGGACAATCAAGTGCCTGTATCATGCAATCAATTTTTGTGCCATTCCATTTAGCACAATCCTTCACGCATGATTCTAATCCTTCTTGAAATAATGCCTGAGTAGCATTTGGAACCAAAGTTAAACATTTATTAACATAATTGGTACATGCTGACTCACAATCATTCTGAGCTGAGTCTAATTCTGGTTCATTAATTTCAGGAACTAAAGAATCAACAACTTCTTCTATTGAAGACAATTCTTCACAATTATTTGCATTTTTTATTTTATCTCTTGTTTCATCATTCCATTTTCCACATGAAGCCTCACATTGATTTTTTATTATGAGAGATGGGCAAATACCAGAAGCATTTTCACACAATTCCTGGCACTCTACATTTACTGTATTGTTTTCAATAACTTCATTAACGGTCTGTTTTTTTCCACAACCTGATAAAACAAGAGTAAAGACAAAAATTAACACAACTAAAAACGCTTTTTTCATAAATTTTTCTATTACTTATTAATGTAATTAATATAACACCGTTAATTCGAAATCTAAAGAAAAAATTAAAAATATAGACTAAACACTAAAATATCTTCGGTCTATAATTTATATAAAAAAATCAATTATACTAATAGTTTTCTTAAAAATTCATCATCAAATTTTATATGTATACTTTCTTCCCCTAGGTTGTCAAATTTACGTCTTGAATTATGCTTAATTTCTAATGAAATTCCTTCAATATTTGTTGGAATTTCAGCTTCGTAGTTTAATGGATCGACTTTGGCTTTAGACATATCTTGATAAACAGTTGGAATATCAATAAACTCTTGATCACTTTTTAATACACCCATGGATTTACAAAATTCTGCTGATCCTTGTTTTGAAAAACTAAAATTAACTATTTCATTGCCTTGCTCTTCATATAGTTTCTTGGTTTCTTCCGACATTGAATCAACACTTGGAAACCAAGAGTTTTGCTTACCAGGTGCCATATAAAACCAACCACCGTCTTTATCAATTTTATGTGTTACCGGAATACTCTTATTAAAATTTACAGAATGTCTAGCATAGTGGTCATTATAAGTTTTTAAAAAATCTTCAACTGTTAATCTTTTATTATTACGACTTTCATACTCTTCTCTGTAATTTTTAAAAGCTTCAATATAACGATCTATTCTACTTTGTATTTTTGAAACTATTTCAGAATCCTCATCCAATCCTGCTTCTTTCATTTTTTGAACAATTTCATTTAAACGATTAATTAATTTTTCAACTGGATTTTTTTCTTTTTCAATATCATATTCTTGCATTGCCTTTTCTGCATGTTTTTCTGCAACTTCAGCAATAACTTTTGTTTGGTCTTCTGTTAATTGAACATTTTTTGATAAATCCCGTATTTTATTTTCTTTATCAGCCCCGATTTTAGATTTTTCTTCTGAATCAATATAAGAATCCGGCTGGAATGATTCATTTTCCATATTTTTATTATTAGTTAATTAAATACAAAAATCTATATATATTGTTTCATAAATATGCTAAAAAGTCAAACAAAAAGACGTCTTGATAAATAACGTCTTTATGCTCTAATATGTGATTTTCGACGCAAACCGGTTGCTCGAAAAAATAAATGTTTGGCTCCATATAGTTCGGGACGTTAGAACCATTATTCAACAACAAACTAGATATATTCACATTCCTGATTTAAGAAATATGTAATAGTTTATCCCATCTTACTCACTATATATTTTAAACAAAACAAAATAAAATATTTTCAATTAAATTTTAATATTTTACAAACAAAAAACCCACTCAAAAAGATATGGGCTTCTAGAACTTCACTAATTTTATACTCACATTATACTAAAAGAATACAAAAAAGCGTGACATAAGTCACGCTTACTATATTTTACCCCCAAATTTTCAATATCGGACGGCTTTTACTTTAAAAAACCTTCTCTGGGCATAATGACCCATATAATGCAAGTAGGTATTTACATTTACTTCTTGAACAAATGTGAAAATGCCGTTTGGATCTTCGGCCACATATATTCTGTAGGTATCCGCTCCATCGACCGGATCCCACGTAAGAAGTGCATTTTGACTCTGCAGTTCTATTCTAACATTTTGAGGTGTAGAAAGCTGATATTCTGATCCCAAAGACACCACAGTAAACTCACCTTGAAATCTCAAGTAAAGTTTGTCCTCAAGAATAAATTCTTCTTTAATTTCCTGAGGGAAACTTTGGAAATCCTCCCATTCACTTGAATGAGACTGAACATCGAGTCTCTTTATCTGGTTTCCATAGAAAATATAAAGGAAACCCAGATGGTAACTCAACTTTGGGTGGATTGTGGAGTTGGGTGTGGTTTTCAAAAGAGTTGTTTGTTCTCCATTTGAAAATTTGGATACCCATATCTCCGTTGAATTCAAGCCTCTGAATACAGAGTATACGTTGCTTTCTGGATCTATTAATAGATCTTCCAGACTCCAATCCAAAAAACCGTAATTATATTGCGCTAGCGTTGTGTATTCCATATCGTTGTAGCTTGATACCGTTTCATAATTTCGACTACCAAAATATTGATTTTCAATTGTCGAAATACCTCCCACCACTAATTTTGTGTAGCAATAGTAATATGGATTAGCCACGTAAAATTTTGTTCTTGTGCCAATATTGTACTGGCTTGCATATTGATAACCCGAAGAGCGGTCATATCGCATGCAAACCAATGCACCATTTTCAAGGAGCATATTCACCCACTCACTCAAGATTGAATCATTTCTTTGAATGCTTATAACTCCCATATCACCAGATATGTGAAATGACCCATCCCACCACATGTACACACCACTATTTGTAAGCACTCCAAAGGCATTTCCGTTAAGAAATACCACAACTTGCTTGTAAACTTCGTCGTCCGGCAGGTCACAGATATCTGTAACTGTGGAGTCGGCCAAACAAACTGAGACGAGTCTCTTGTCTGTTTGTACCGTTACTCCGTATATACTCAAGCCGTTAGAATCAAAACACTCCAATGCTATGGGGTAATGTTGGGCCTCGAGTGTGCCTACAACTGTAAGCACGAATACTACGATTACAAATATATGTTTCATTATCTCCTCCTAAGAGATTCTGATTTTTTTGTATCAATACAGTATTAATACAACCATTTAATTTAACACAATAAAACAATTTTTGCAATAGCAATAATAAATTACGATAAATAAAAACACCACTATAAAATGAAAAAACACCAACTCTCGCTGATGTGCCTACTACGTGGCTCCGAATAGTATGGGACGTTAGAACAATAATACAGAACTATGGTGAATATATTTATATTCCAGACATTAAACAAATAGAATAATCTATCACCCCATCCCCTCACTATATATTTCAAAAATCTAATAATGAGACATGATGGTGTTTTTTTGTATACTTGACTTTTATACATTTTAAATTAATAATAAATAAATAAATTACCTAATATTAATTTATGGAAAAAGGAATTATTGTACATACCATTGTTTATAATTCAAATAAAGAAATTTTATTGCTGAAAAGATCTATCAATGATAGTGTTTTACCTAATTATTGGGACATACCGGGCGGAACATTAGAAGACGGAGAAGATCCAATGAGTGGTGCAATTAGAGAAACCATAGAAGAAACTGGAATAAAAATAGATAAATCGAGTTTATTTTTTTACACATCAAACATAGATACTCAAAAAAACAAGCAATTTGTTCGTATGATATTTATAGCCCAGACATCTGATCCACAAGTTATATTAAACAAAGAAGATCATGAAGGTTATAAATGGATTGATATTAACGACCAAATTCAACTCAAGGTCGTTGATTATGTTTATGATTGTTTTAAACTACTGAAGTCTAAAGAACATGAATTATTAAAATTTGTTTAATTGCTTAAATATTTTTTAAAACAAAATTAATAAGGCCTCAAGTTTTTTGAGGCCTTATTTATTTTAAAATAATTTACTAGCAACCACATGAACCCCCTCACTTACCAAACCATTTTTGCTAATAATAATTTCCGAATCAAGATTAGGAACAATAAGCTCCTTAAAAACCATAAGATTTATTTCTTGGTCGGATATAATATTTGCAATGTTCAAATCACGCTTTCTGCCGATAACGCTTTCATCGCGGATTCTTCGTTCAAGAATTTCTTGTGGATCGCCTATCATTAAATATGCTTTTTGAATATATGGTAAATATTTTATGGACCACATATTCTCTAAAATTAACGTTCCCGCTTTGCGAATTGGCACGACTAAATGCGTATCGAGTAAACAATATTTTGCTTGTTGATAGCGCTCAAAAGCCTCTATACAAGCAAATTCAATCATACGCAATTTTTCCTCGGGCGAAATAATCTCAAGCTGTTGCCTATTAACCCCTCCAAAGGCCTTCATTAATATTTCCGACCCGGACATACTCTTGATGATTGGATAGTCATCAACAATCTTCTTAACCAACGTTGATTTACCAACGCCGTTTATCCCAAAGAACACAATTACATTTTTTTTCACCTTACACCTCTTTTTTTATTATTTCTTGAACAAAATTAATAAATTGTGGTAATTCTGTATAAGCAGACCTATCCACGATTGACATTTCCGAATAAGTAAGCTTATCTTTATTCATCACCGCAGTTGGCACTAAAATTTTATCAAAATCATATGCTGGATACCTTTCTCTTAATTCCAAACTAATTTCACATTCCACTTCGGCAATATGAATTTTTATATTTTTGCCATCATAAAATCCAATACAATTTCGACGAACCGCCCTTCTACTATCTGCGCCCTCAAGCAATTTTAATATATGCTTAGCTCCCAATTTTTGAGCTGCTTGCTTAGAATTTGTACCAGGAAAACCATTCAAAGACTCAATAAAAATTCCACCGTCTGTGCACAATACTGGTTTACCAATAATAGCAAAAGATTTTTTAAGCTTATCAGTAACAATTTCTTCTAAAGAGTCGGATTTAATTTCATCTACATTAATCATATAATAATAAAGTTTATTAGAATCCTTACCAACAGCATGCTGAAATTCCTGAATTTTATGCGGATTTCCGGAAGCAAAATAAACACCACCAACTTCATATTTATGAAAAATTACCGTCCGAATACGATTCTGATTATCACCCTCTGCATAAACCAAAACCCAGCCCAACTCGCTAAGAATTTTTTGTAAACTAAGTAAGGAAAATTCTGTTAAATGTTTAACCTCACCAAAATTACCGTTTATTTTATTCTGCAAAAAATCAAAAATAAAATATGCACCAGAATTTGATAATTCAGTAATCCGACTAAAATAATCATAAACCGCAGTTGACGGCAAAAATGATGCCAATAAACCACGAGAAACAACAAAATCAAATTTTACATCAACATCAAGACTGTCGACATCAGCATTCTTAAAATTCAAATTTATTTTTTTGTTTTTACTTGCAACCGCAATCATATTTTCACTAATATCAATACCTGTAACATTAGTATTTGGCAGATTAGAAATCATTCTAGCAATTAATCCTGTACCACATCCTATATCTAAAACATTTCCATTAATCACCGAGGAAAACATTTCAACCACCTTCACAAAACGCCCATAACCATCCTCATAATTAACAAATGAATTTTTGTCTGTCACCTCCGATTCCCAAACAGAAGAACGTTTATCCCATTTTTTTGACATTTCTTCTTCCGCTAATTTTTCCACACCCCTACATTCTTCTAAAAAATTAAACATTTGTGCACAAGCTTTTTTACGATGATTTTCAAATTTATCATTTTTAATCAACTGACCCAGGAAAGCTTGTTCTTTGGGTAAATAAATAATCGAATTTAATGGTGCGTATTTATCAATTGAACCTTCATATTTAAAAGAAATAATACCATTAAGTTGACCAACAAAAACATGTCGTTTATCTAAATAAGAAAGGCCAATAGTTGTCACGGCAGTGATTGCATCGCCTTCTTTAAATAGAGCTCGCCAACCATCCAAACCAAGGGAAGAATTAACAAATTTTGCATTTGTTCCAGGAAATTTAGGATATTTATCTGTAAAAAATATTGTGTCCTCAACTATAAATGGGCTCGCTATTAAATTATTAACATAATTAATTTTTTCCTCTAAAACCTCATCTGGATTTTCACTTTGGATCTCGGGTATTTCAATCGATTTCGGAAAAAACTTCAAATCAACACCAAAATCTTTAGCATATTGCTGATATTCAGCAATCTTATTTAAATTGTTAGTAATAAGAAATAAGGATTTCATAAATTATGAACTGGTTATGTGTTTAATTTTTTCCCAATCAACCTCATACACATGCAAAGACACAATTAGAATATTTAAAGGACCTACGGCAACTCCAACCTCATCGGCAATACGCTTAGCAATCTCACCGAGACAAATTATATCAGCATAAAGTTTTTTGCCAGCATCTTGACTTCTAAAAAATGCTGTTGAAACAAGTTTGCCATTTCTAATTTTAAAATCAATCGCTACAATACAAGGCGAGTGATGTATATCCCCCCTAGGACTCATCAAAGGAATAGTGGCAGACTTAGATTCGGGATTATTTTTTAATTTCTCCACAATATTAGAGACCTGATTAATTCCGTCATATTCAAAAAAACGTTGTCCATAACTATATCCCCAATTTAAGACTGGATCTAATTTGAAAAAATTATTTCGCATCCATTCAACCATCGAAGGGTCACTATGCTTAATTAAAAAGTCGTCAAAAGCAGAAGGATCTTCAACTGTTAAAAAAACATTTAAAGACTCTTTTAAATTTATTTCTCCGTCTTTAATTGGTAAACCATTTTCATAGACCTCTCTAGACGCTAAAAGCCATGCCTCGCCAACATTTTTTGCTTTTATATTTAACATGTTCTTAAAATTAGTTTATTTAGAATTTAATTAATTTCATTTAATATTCATACTGAAAATTTTATTTTTACACAGTAAATTCCTAAACACCAAAATTAATTTAAGATTTTGTATAATATTTTGTTGAATCTTTCACTCCTGATTCCAAAAAAGCGGACTTTCTACGCATACAAGAGATACAAGCTCCGCAAGCTAAAAATTCAGTTTTTTCATCTGCGACATAACAAGAAATAGTTTTTTCAATTGGAATATTATTTTGCGTGGCCCAAATAATTTCTTCTTTTTTACCCATTGAATCTTTGAGTAATAACTTATCTATGTTTGGCGATGTGATCAACCAACCCCAATCATTCATATTAATGCATGTATTGAATGTATTGGCTCGTAAACCTATTAGACTAGTATGTGGAAATGGATCCTCTGGCCCAATATTACAAAAAATAGTTTTAACATCAACATTATGCTTTTGAGAAATTGCCACAGCATATTCAACTGCAAGCAAATGTATAATTGGATCTCTCATAGGATGACCATTTTTCTTCATATAAGGTAAAATGTCTTGTTTAAACTCTTTCGGGGGCACATTAACTTTTATTTTTTCTGGACTATGAAAATTATTACCATATCTTTCCTGAAAAAATTTAGTAAAAAAATCAACTGATCGCTCTTCAGCCACGGAATTAGACTGACCACGTATAACATGAAGTGGAAATAGCTCCATTCCTTTTTCTTTTATTAAAAAGGCGGCCATAATAACAGAGTCAAGACCACCTGAGAGAACAACAACTGCTTTTTTGTTCTCCGGAAAAGCACTAATATAGCCTCTTTTTTCTAAAAAGATTTTTTCAATTTCTGACAATAGTTTAATATCTTGGTTCATATTTGTTTATAGTTATTGCAAAAAAAATATAAATATTAAAAAAATTCGTGTACAAAAAAAAAAGAGAGTTCATAAAATGCAAACAATACGGTGGCATTTTTGCCCTTGCATCATTTAATTAAAACCCTCATGTCGCATATTTTATATAAATAAAATATTATTAATTAAAGAAGAACCATTAATGTGGCTAAAGGCCGTATTAATACCTCTACTCCTTGACAAATTACCTCCTTACTAAATTATAGATTTACTATATTTATCTTAATTTAAGATTAGCATTTTCAATATTTATGTCAATAAAGATATCAACAGTCTGACAAGCCGTCTCATCCAAAAATGAAATAATAAAAAACATTTCAGTTCTAACTCCGACTTAGGGTATTAAAAAAACACTGATTATATCAATGCTTTTTTAATGGCTCCTTGGGTCGGGTTCGAACCGACGACCTACTGGTTAACAGCCAGTCGCTCTAACCAACTGAGCTACCAAGGAATGTACTAGTTAAAAGTTATAAAGTACTGAGTTGTAAAGATTTTACAACTTTCAAACTTTCAACTTTATAACTAGAATATTCTATCAATAATCGCGAAGTTTTTCAATACCTTTCTTTTGCTGAATTTTTTCAAGCGCTTTTGCTTCAATTTGTCTAATTCTTTCTCTTGTTACTCCAAATTCCTGACCAACTTCTTCTAGAGTGTGAGCAATACCGTCTGTAAGACCAAAACGCATTTCTAAAATTTTCTGCTCACGTGGAGTTAAATCTGAAATAATTTCTCTAACATGATCACGCAAAAGCCCAAGAGCAGCAATTTTATCAGGTGATAATGTTTTCTTATCTTCTATAAAGTCAGACAATGTTGAATCCTCGTCATCATCTCCAATACTTGTTTCAAGTGAAACAGTTTCCTGAGAAATTTTCATAACGTGGTGAATTTTTTCAATGTCCTCTCCCATTTCAGAAGCAATTTCTTCAGGTAGAGGTTCTCTTCCCAAGTCCTGAATTAATCTTCTTTGAACTTGCTGAAATCTATTTATTGTTTCAACCATATGAACTGGAATTCTAATTGTTCTTGATTGATCCGCAAGTGCACGAGTAATTGCCTGTCTAATCCACCAAGTTGCATATGTAGAAAATTTATAACCCTTTCTATATTCAAATTTTTCAACAGCACGAAATAATCCTATATTTCCCTCTTGAATTAAATCGAGCAGTGAAAGAGAATGTCCTGTGTATTTTTTTGCAATACTTACAACAAGTCTAAGATTTGCTTTTATAAGTTGAATTTTTGCTAAAATTTCTCCCTTTTCTTTTCTTTTTGCAAGCATTACTTCCTCTGCTGATGTAAGAAGTGGAACTTTTCCGATTTCTCTAAGATACATTTGAATTGAATCAGATGAAATTTTTCCTAAATCAAAACTCATCCCAGCTAAATCTATTTTCATTCCATCTCTATCTTGATGATCATTTTCTCCATTTACATTATCTAAAAATCCACCCTCAATATTTACAACCTCAACACTGTTTCTTTCTAAATCAGTAAGAAAATCCTCATATATGTTAATATATTCTTCTAAATCTGGAAAAACATATAGAATTTCATTTTCTGTTATAAATCCCCTATTTCTTCCTTCATTTATCAAACTTTTAATTTTCTCATCCACTGGAAAAACAGAAATCACAGGTTCTTTTATTTCCTGTTTTGATTTTCCTCCCTTCCGGTAGGCGAGGTTGATCTTTTTAGAAGGTTTTAATTTTTTAGTAACTTTCTTAACTTTTTTAATCCTAGAAGTCTTTTTCTTGGCAGTTTTCTTAACTTTTTTTGATGGTTTTAGTTTCTTATTAACTTTCTTAACTTTTTTCAATTTTTTAATTTTTGATTTCTTTAATGTATGAACTACTTTTTTAACCTTTGATTTACCTGCCTTCCGGTAGGCAAGGTTAGGTTTTTTTGTAATTTTTTTGACACTTGTCTTTTTAGACTTGTGTGTCGTTTTTTTAATTTTTTTAGAGTTCTTTTTGGAGCTCTTTGTTGTCGCTTTTCTAATTGTTTTTTTTGGCTTTTTTGCCATATTTAATTTAGGTTATTTAATTTTTGAGTATAATAAATAAAATCATTTGCATATTCATCTACTTTTTCAATATCTTTCGATAATTCTGCTTTTTTTAAGTCCTGTTCTATTAATTTTAACTTCTGTATTAAAAACTGTTTTTTATAATCAATAATAATTTTCTGAATTTCTACAAAAGAATTATTTTTTCCTAAATCAGAATATTGATTTTCAAATATAAAAAGAATGGAATTTAAAACATTTTTCTTTTCTACTCCTAAATTATTTGAAAAATTTTCTAGATCAAAATGATTGTTTTTAGTATAATAGATAACCGCATCTTTGTAAAGCTCATCAAGTGGAGACGTGCCCAGATATTCCATTTCTAAATTCATTGCTAAATGCTCTAAATTTTCTTGATATCCAATTCCAAGTGCTAAAATTTCTTTTAGAAGCTCTTCTCTTTTATTTTTCTCACTTAGAGAAAATGGTTCTTCTTGTTTTTTCTTTTCCGTAACAACTTTTTTACTCATTATTTCAAACATTTTCTTTCTTAAAATTTCATAATCAACATCAATTAATCCCGATAATTTTTTGAGGTATGTTTCTCTTTCTATTTCATCTCTATATTTTGATATAAATAATAATAGTTTTCTTGCAGCCTGTTTTTTCTCAAAAACATTTGATAAATCAACTGATTCTATAATTTTTTCAAAAACAAAACTCATAAGTGGCTTGGCATTTTTTATTGCTTCCATCCATTTTTCCTTACTCTGACGAACTAAATCATCTGGATCAACTCCTTTTGGAAGTGAGGCTACTTTTATATTCATATTTTCGGAAAGTGCATTATCAACAATTCTAAAAGTTGCCTTAATGCCGGCGCTATCTCCATCATAGGCA
>CAYLQO010000017.1:0-17938 GCA_964386425.1 uncultured Gammaproteobacteria bacterium
GCTCAAGAGATTTTTTCAAAACAAATGTTGTCTGTGGCATTGGTCCCTCTTGTGCATCCACTACTAAAATAACGCTATCAATTGAGCGCAAAACTCTTTCTACCTCAGAACCAAAATCAGCATGACCCGGAGTGTCTACTATATTTATTTTTGTGTCCTTGTAGTAAATAGAAGTATTTTTTGAGTAAATTGTAATGCCCCTTTCAAGTTCTAGAGCATTATTATCCATACTTACATCTTTTCCACTCATTCCTGTCTGTTGCATAAGTGCATCAGTTAAGGCGGTTTTACCATGGTCCACATGAGCTATAATTGCAATGTTTCTAATTTCCATAAAAATTAAAATCGCCAAAGGCGAATATTAAATATTATTATGCAATAATAATATATTTTATATAAAAAGTCAAGTGTTTTATAATTAACACAAATGAAAAAGGCCATGAAATTTCTCCATGACCCTATACAAAGCGGATGGATAAAGGAGTTGAACCTTTGACCTTTCGACTTTTCACTATCCGGTAGCTAGCTTGAGTCAAATGCTCATACCAAACTGAGCTAATCCATCCGAAAACTGGAGGCGAATGTGAGGGCTTTACCTCCAATAAGCAATCACTTACTCTCTGGGTATTACGCAGAGCACTCGCCATTTATTAATAATAGATACTATATCAAACAAAAATCTTTGTCAACAAAAAAGCTGAGACAAAATCCCGACTCTTTAATCTTGATAGCTGACAGCTGATTACTGAGAGCTATTCTATAATAACTTTAATATGATCTGTCATTTTAGGAGCTTTCTTGACCCAAAATGGAGTAAATTTAACTTTTACATTTTCAACTCCTGGAATTACTCTAAAATAATCAATTATTTCTTCTTGTGTTAGTCCTTTAAATTTTTCTGTGTTAAATGCTTCTGCATTTGTATCAGAAACAACATTAGCCTGTAATTCTGATTCTATGGTAGCACTTTTTTCTTCTGATACATAACCACTTACATGATATTTAAAAGACTGGTCATCATAATTTAAAAGTTTTTGTCCCTGAGATAGTTGTTTATTTAAAAGTGATTGAGATAATTTTAATAATTCTTCTTTATTAAATGCTACACCAACTATTTTTAATTTTAATGTGTATTCAAATGTTTTGACTTTTTCATCTAAGGTTTTATTTGATGATTTTGAAATAACCTCTGTATATATATCATTTTCATCTATCTCTTCTTCTTGATTTAAAACATCTTTTATTTTTGAAATTGCATCTGCCTTTAAATCAGTTATTAACTCTTGTTCTGCCTTATCAAAATCTTCTTGAGTAATCTGATTTATTGTTATACTTTCTTTTGTCATTGCAGCCTCTAGTTCTCCATAAATATATTTCTGTGAATCAGCATTAAGTCCTGGAATTATAAATTTACCTGGGTTCTCAGCATAATCTTCCCCAATTTCATCTGCAATAACATAAGCATTTATAAAACTATTTCCTGGGACTATAACCTTTTCTTGAATTCTAAAAATTTTTCCACTCTCTGACTGAAATCTTGTTGTTGCAATAAGCGCCTGACTAGTAGAGCGATTATTCACAATTTTCATCATTCCACCATATTTATCTGCCGATGTCTTCTTTTCCAAAACAGCAAATTCTTTTGTTTTCTCTTGTATTAACTCAATCATTCTTCCATTTAAAATGCTCGTTTCTAAATAATTATTATTGGTTGTTCCTTCTTTTACCTGGGTTGAGGCACTTATTTTTGCTGTTTGACTTTTTACTTTTAAAATTATTTCTGCTTTTGACAATGAAAAATAGAGGATTAAAATAACTAGAAAAATAGTTACAAAAATAAATATGCCTGCGATTTTTTTATAAGTAGAGCTTATTGAATTTGCCTTTGTTCTTTGTGTGTTATTATCAAAGTTTGTATTTATTACCATAAAATTAAAATTATAATTAAAAATTATATTTATAATATAATTATATACTAAAAAAACAAAAAAATCACTAATTTAAAATTTTATCTATCTGTTCTCTTAAATCATATGAGTCAGATACTAGACCGTTTACCCTTACTTTATTAATTTCATTTCCCTTTTTTATATTAAAATACACCGGCGATTTGCCTGGATATTTTGAAAATAATACTCTAAATCTTTCTACTTGTTCCTTGCTTAATTTAAAATTTATATCTATTTCAATGGCACTCACTTCTTCAATTGAATCATCGTTTGCATTAACAATAGTAAAACTTTCTGCTAAAATTTTTGGCTGATCATCTTTAAAATTTAATTTTCCTTTGACTAAAACTATATTATCTTCAACTAAAATATCTAAATACTCTTCACATAATTTTGGAAATACAATAACTTCTATTTGAGCTGTCGAGTCCTCAATTTGTAAAAACAACATTCTTTCATTATTTTTGGTAAAAACTTTTTGAATTGAGTTTATAATTCCACCTATTTCAATTGTCTGTTGTTTTTTTAATTCTTTAACTTCAATTATTGGTTTTATCTTATTTTTAAATCTCTCTTCATATACTTTAAAAGGATGCCCAGTAATATAAAGTCCTAACATTTGTTTCTCCCAGGATAATTTTTCTTTTATATCAACTTCTGGATATTTATCAAATCTAATTTTTGGCTTCTCATAATTAGTCATGGAAGAAAATATATTAAATTGACCATTTTCTGATTCTTTTTTCTGATTTCTATTGAATTCTAATAATTTGTCTGTATTTTTTAATAATAAATTCTGTTCTCCCAAGGCATTCATTGCGCCTGACTTTATTAAACTTTCTAATGATTTTTTATTTAAATCTTTATCCTGAATTCTCAAAAGAAAATCTTCGATACTCAAAAACTCCCCATTATCTTTTCTTTGTTTTATAATTGCACGCACAATATTACTTCCTACATTTTTTATTGCATTAAGCCCAAATCTAATTTTTTTATGTCCCTCTTTTAATTCATCTGCTAAAACTGTAAACGTTGAAAAACTTTTATTTATGTCAGGCGCTAAAACCTCTATTCCCATGTCTTCACATTCTTTTATTTTAAAAGCTATTTTTTCTATATCATTTTGATCAGAGGTGAGTAATGCTGCCATAAACTCAGTTGGATAATTTGCCTTAAAATAAGCTGTTTGAAATGCAATCATTGCATAACAAGTTGCATGTGATTTGTTAAATCCATAACTTGCAAATGGTTCTATTGTTTTCCAAATTTTATCTGCAATTTTTCTAGTTGTCCCGTTTTTTATCATTCCCTCGATAAGTTTTTCTTTCTGTTCATCAAGAAGCTCTTTTATTTTCTTTCCCATTGCCTTACGAAGTACATCTGCTTCAGCATAGGTAAACCCGGCGAGTTCTTTTGCAATTTCCATAACTTGCTCCTGATAGACTGCTATTCCATAAGTATTTTTCAAAATTGGTTCGAGTCGAGGATCATCATAGATAATTTTTCTCTTTCCATGTTTTCCATCAATAAAATCAGGAATAAACTGCATAGGACCAGGACGATACAGAGAAACCATAGCAATAATATCTTCAAATTCAGTTGGTTTTAGCTGTTTTAGGTATCTTTTCATTCCAGAAGACTCAAGCTGAAACACCCCAGTTGTATGACCTCTTTGCAAAAGCTCTAAAGTCTTTTTATCTTTTAAATCAATATTTTTTAAATCAAATTTTATTCCATGAATTTTTTCTATAATCTCTATTACATTTTCTATAATAGTTAAATTTGATAATCCCAAAAAATCCATTTTTAAAAGTCCTAAATCTTCTATTGGGTGGAGGGAATATTGTGAGAGAATTGTTTGATCAGATGATGATGCATATTGAAGTGGTACTGTGTCAGTAAGTGGATCTTTACTGATGATAACTCCACAAGCATGCATTGAGTGGTGACGTGCCACTCCTTCTAATTTTTTTGCATAATCAATTAATGTTTTTGCCTGGGGATCGCTATTATATGCATCTTTTAATTCCGGAGAAATAATAAGAGATTCTTTAAAAGAGGACATACTGGGAATCATTTTTGCAATTTTATCGCAATAATTATAACTATAACCCAGTACACGGCCAACATCTCTTATTGCGGCCCTTGCTGCCATTGTTCCAAAAGTTATAATTTGAGAAACATGGTCTTTTCCATATTTATTTTCAACATATCTTATAATTTCACCACGCCTTATATCAGCAAAATCCATATCAATATCAGGCATTGAAATTCTATCTGGGTTTAAAAATCTTTCAAAAATTAAATTATATTTTAGAGGATCAATATCTGTAATATTTAACAAATATGAAACAATACTTCCTGCTGCGCTTCCACGTCCTGGACCCACAACTATTCCATTGTCTTTTGCCCAATTCACAAAATCAGCAACAATCAAAAAATAGGAAGCAAATCCTGTTTTTTCTATAATGCCAAATTCATATTCAAGTTGTTTTGAAATTTGCTCAGTTATATTTCCATCATATCTTTTTTTAAGCCCCTCTTCACACAATTCTTTTAAATATGAATTTTCTGTTTTTCCTTCTGATAGTTCGAAGTGCGGCAATAAAATTTTATGTAATTCTATTTGAACATTGCACATACTGGCAATTTTTACACTGTTTGAAATTGCATCTGGGTAATCTTTAAAACCTTCTATCATTTGCTCAGGTGATCTAAATGACAAATCAAAATCAGTCATATTCATTCTATCTTTATCATCAATTTTTTTCTTACTCTGAAGACATACTAAAATATCTTGTGCTTCTTTGTCTTCTTTTTTTAAATAGTGAATATCATTTGTAGCAAGCAGGGGAATACTTAATTTTTTAGAGAACATGGCCATCACTTCATTAACTTTTATCTGCTCTTTTTCGTTTGGATGATTTTGCATTTCCAAATAAAAATGATCTTCACCGAATAAATTTGCATATTTTTTAATTAACTCTTCGGTTCCTTTTATATCACCAGATAAAATTGTTTTTGGAATTTGACCATTTAAACATGCAGTAGAACAAATCAGCCCTTCATGATATTTTTCTAGCAATTCAAAATCAATTCTTGGTTTATAATAAAAACCCTGTAAATGAGCTATGGAAGTTAATTTTAATAAGTTTTTATAACCAATATTATTTTTTGCAAGAAGAATTAAGTGATAAGGTTTTGCATCCATACTGGAATTTTTATCATTTATCGTTCTTCTGGCTAAATAAAATTCACAACCTATTATTGGCTTAATTTTTTGTTTTAAACATTCCTCATAGAACTCAATAACTCCATACATAACACCATGATCCGTAATTCCTAGGGAGTCCATTTCATATTGTTTTGCATGCGCAACAAAGTCCTTGATCTTTGATAGACCGTCGAGAAGGCTATAATGTGTATGATTATGGATGTGTACAAATTTCATTAAATTCTATAAAAATTATAAAAAACAAAAATATAATTAAAAAATATTTTAATCCTAAAATTTTAATTTAGTAAGGTGGGAAAATATTTATTTTTGTTTTATCGCGTTAGCGAGTTTTCTTGTTTTTTGTTTTTGTTTCCTGTGTATCTGTTTCTTTTTTCTTTGAAAATGTCTTTTTATCAACATAACTTATAAACTTTTCAGTAAGCACTCCAAATAGTTTAAAATAAGCCATGGAACCTTTTGCTTTTTGTTTTACATCTGTAACAAAACCTTCCACTGATGTCAAAATTTTAGATAAAAAATTTACAACATCGTGCGTTTTCTTAATTGTTACAATTAGATAAAAAAGGAACCAACATAAAAATACAGTAATACAAAGAATGCAAAAGGTTAGCATTAAATACAAAATATCTAGGGATGAATTTATCATATTTGTTTCTTGCCTACCGGTCTTCGACTCTGAGAGCTGAGCTCTCAAGCTCAGACTCGAATGAGCAGGCAGGTTGTTAAAAGTTAAAAAGTACTAAGTTGTAAAGTTAAAAGAAAATTCCAAACTTTATGACTTTTAACTTTAAAACTTTATGACTTCATTATAACACATTTTCATTATTTATAAAAAAGTGTAAAATATAAATAGTTAAAAGTTACAAAGTGCAAAATTGAGATTCTTTATAACTTAATACTTTAAACTTTATAATTAATTTTATGATCACAAAAGAACAAATTTCAGATAAAGACATAGAAAGAAGTCTTTGGCTTATAAATAACAAAAAAAAGATAATAAAAATTATAATTATAATACTTATAATATCTTGTATTACAATCTATACTTTTTCAATTTTTGGATTTATAAAATTTTTTACAGAAAAAGATGTTTCACTAGATAGTTTTGCCTCTATAAATTTTTCACAAAATAAAGCAACGCCAAAAAATCTTATTATAGGAGATAAACAAATAGTTGACAGGGGTAATGGAAAGTACGATATCGTAATGACAATTCAAAACCCAAATGAATATTTCGGAGCACAAGAAATAAGCTATGAGCTTATTATAGATAATTCCTCACAAAAAGAAGAAACAACATTTATAATGCCCAATGAAACAAAAAAAATAATAAAATTAGCAATAAATTCAGATACAAGAATAGAAAATGTTGATATATTATTCAAAGATATAAAATGGAAAAAAATTAAACAAAAAGAAATACAAGATTTTACAAAAAAAATTTTTGAAATAAAAGACTCCGTTTTAAACATTAATCCAGAAGATCAATCAATTAGGAGCTGGATTGAATTTAAAGTACGAAACACATCCCCATATAATTTAAAAAAATCAAAATTTTATGTGTTTTTATATGTTGGGTCTCAAATTGTTGCTACTGGTGAAATAGAACAAAATTATTTTAAATCAGAAGAAGAAAGAAAAATACAGACAAGTTGGTATTATATTCTTCCATCCTATGCAACAGCAGAAATCCAGTATGAAACAAATTTATTGGATGAAGATAATTACTTTTTAGAAAATTAAATGAAGTTTTCAATAAAAAATTTCTGGAGAATAGATACCTTAATTCTTATTTCTATATCTTTGCTTATATTAATAGGACTAATTAGTATATATAGCATGGGCTTGAGTAATATAGAAACAAGAATGATTTTTTTTAATAAGCAATTAATTTTTGCAATAATTGGTCTTATTCTAATGTTTGTATTTGCAGCATTAGAATATAGATTTCTAAAAACATATTACAAGGTTTTTATAATCATTTCATCATTACTTCTTATAACAGTTCTTGTAACTGGTCGAGTTATTAGAGAAACCAGTGCCTGGCTACAATTTTTTGGCATGCAATTTCAACCAGTTGAATTTGCAAAAATATGTCTTGTAATTTTTATGGCGACTTATTTATCAAAAAATGCTAGAGAATTTTATTTTTCATGGAAACCAATACTTGTATCGGGGTCTGTGGCATTAATTTTAATATTTTTAGTTCTAGCCCAACCTGATATGGGATCAGCACTTATACTTTTTGCAATTTGGCTTGTTATGATTCTATTCACAAACATTGATAAGAAAAAAATTCTTTTGATGGTTGTTCTTGTACTTATTGCTCTTTCGGGTGCTTGGTTTGGAGTTTTTAAAGATTATCAAAAACAAAGAATTCTAACTTTTATGAATCCAGCAAGCGATCCTCTTGGATATGGTTATAATGTAACTCAATCAATGACGGCAGTGGGTTCTGGAAAAATTTTAGGTCGTGGATTTGGTCTTGGAAGCCAAAGTCAATTAAACTTCTTACCAGAGCAGAGGACTGACTTTATATTTGCAGTTGTTTCAGAAGAATTTGGATTTCTAGGATCATCTATTACACTGCTGCTGATTATATTATTTTTGTCCCGAATAATAAAAATTATAAAAAACACATCTGATAATTTTGCAGTTTATATCGCTCTTGGTTTTCTTGTAATGTTCTTTGTTCAATCAATTATGAATATTGCTATGAATATTGGTCTTGCACCAGTTATTGGAGTTCCACTTCCATTTGTAAGCTATGGTGGCAGTTCGCTTCTCATGTCACTTGTTGCTGTTGGAATATTACAAAGCATTGTAATTCACAAAGCAGAATACTTATAACAATTTTCAATTTACTATTTACAATTTTCAATTTCAAAACAGCTTTGAAATTTTTTATTTTGCCTAAAAAATAAAAAATCGGCGCTAACGTAAAGCAAGCGCCGAAACTACGAAGGGGGATTTAATTACTAACGATTCCACCTTTTGGCGGAAAAATCAATAATGCAGCAATATATAGTGCCACAACAATTCCTAATCCTAATAATATTTTTTTCATTGTTTTACCTCCCTAAAATAGGCTAATTACTTTTCGTATAGTTTACCAATTTTGTTCTCAATGATATGGGAAACTATCAACGGATAAAATATTGCTGAAATGTAAAGCATCCCAAAAAGTATTATTTTTTTAAGTTTCATAAGTTCCTCCATTTTTTCGTTTAATAAAAAAGAATACCATATATATTTATTGCTGTCAATAATTGAAAAAAGCACTATAAATGTTATAATTAACTTATGAAAAAATAAAAAATATTTATCAAAAATCCACATAGAATTTTCATGTGGATGATTTAAGTTTATAAACTATATAAAAATTATGCAAAAAACTCTCGTCTCCCAAATTAAAGATTTCCAGGGAAAAGAAATAACAATAAATGGTTGGATATATAATTTTAGATCTTCTGGTCAAATTTATTTCTTGCAACTCAGAGATGGAAGTGGATTCGTTCAATGCATTGTTTCAAAAAATGAAGTAAGTCCTGAAGTTTGGAGCAGTTGCGAAAAAATTACTCAAGAGTCCTCAGTTGAGTTGTCAGGTACAGTTACAAAACACCCAAAAAAAGAAGAATATGAAATTCAAGTTAAGAATTTAAAAATCTTACAAATTTCTCCTGAGTATCCAATTGCAAACAAAGAACATGGTCCTGAATTTCTTTTTGATAAACGTGATTTATATTTAAGAAGCAAAACTCCTTGGGCAATTATGAGAATTAGAGATAGCGTTTTCAGATCAATTACAAATTACTTCGCTGAAAATAATTTTGTAAGATTTGATACTCCAATACTTCAGCCAACAAGCTGTGAAGATACAACAGAATTATTTTCTATCAAATATTACGATGAAGGAAAAATGTATCTTACTCAATCAGGACAGCTTTATTTAGAAGCTGGAATTATGAGTTTAGGTCGTGCTTATGATTTCGGTCCAGTTTTTCGTGCTGAGAAAAGTAAAACTAGAAATCATTTGTCTGAATTCTGGATGATGGACGCTGAAATGGCATTTTGTGACTCACAAGGAAGTGAAGACATCCAAGAAGCACTAGTAAAAAGAATTCTAAAAGACGCATTAGAAAATTGTAAAACAGAACTTGAAATTCTAGAGAGAGATACGACACTACTACAAGAAATTATCAAAAAACCATTTTTGAGAATAAAACATTATGATATTAAAAAAGAATTAGAGGACAGAGGAATGAAAGTTGACTATGAAGATGATCTAACCACTGAAGAAGAAACAGAAATTGGAAATATTTACAAAGTTCCTGTTTTTGTAGAGGACTATCCTTTCAAAGTAAAAGCATTTTACATGAAAAAATACACTGACGAGCAAGGAATGGAGCGCGCTGTAAATGCTGATTTAATAGCACCTGAAGAAGCACGCGAGATAATTGGTGGAAGCCAAAGAGAAGAAGATTATGATAAATTACTAGAAGAATTAAAAAAGAGAAAATACAAAATAGAGGACTATGAATGGTATTTAAATATTAGAAAGTACGGTTCCGTAGAGCATTCTGGTTTCGGGGTCGGACTTGAGAGAATGGTCAGATGGATTACAGGAGTTCATCATATCAGAGAAACAATTGCATTCCCTAGAACATTAAATAGATTTAAACCTTAAATAGCTGTTGGCTAATATCAAACAAATGTTACTATACATATTCACAATATCTATTATTTTATGGCTTACTCTATTGATAGGATACAATTTTAGTGCGTGGAAAATCAGAAAAAATTTGATGAAAAAATTTGCAAGTAAAATAAATTTGAACTTTACTGAAAATCCTAAAATTAAAAAATATTACAAAATAGAAGGATTGTACAAAAATAAAAATATTTTCATAGAAGAATTATTATATCTTTATCCAAAAGAATCCCCGGGTTTAATTTTAAACAATACAATGACGGATAAAGAAGGAGCTGAAATGGTTTTAAATTCATTGTCTTCGCTTTTTATTTCGAGAGGATTACTTTTTCATAATATAACACATAAAAAAATCATTATTAAAGTTGATAATAAAATAATATATAACAAAGATAGAGATTTTTTACTCCCCGGAACTAGTAAAATTCAAAAAATAATTGATAAATATATTGAGAACGGGACAATACCAAATACAAATACTCTAAATAAAATTGGCTTAATATTGTTAATATGTGCCTCTCTAATTCCACTTATTTATATATTCATAACTTTTATTTTAAATTAAAAATTGCTGATAGCTAAAAGCTAATGGCTAATTGCTAACAAATATGAAAACTTACATTAACGAAACAATAAAACAAGAAATTGGAAAAGAAATTCTTGTTTCTGGTTGGATTCACAGACTTCGCAAAATGGGAAAACTTGTTTTCTTTGATTTGCGGGACTCAACTGGAATTTTACAAGTAGTTTGTGTACCTAGTGAAATGACTGATGGCGAAATTCTAAAAGATTTAGGATGTGAAACAATTGTTGAAATTTCTGGAATTGTTCAGAGTAGAGGAGAGAAACAGATTAATAAAGAATTATTAACAGGAGAAATAGAATTACTTGCAAAAAATATTAAAATTTTAAGTAAGTCAGAAGTTCCTCCTTTTGAAATAGAAAATGAGGACCGTCAGGCAAATGAAGAACTTCGTTTAAAGTACCGTTATTTAGACCTGCGACACGAAAGAATGGCAAAAAATTTAAAGAGTCGTCATGAGGTAATTCATTTCTTCAGAAATTATTTGCATGATAAAAATTTTACAGAAGTGCAAACTCCGATTCTTACAAAATCAACTCCAGAAGGAGCAAGAGACTATGTTGTTCCTTCTCGACTTCACAAAGGAAAATTTTTTGCTCTTCCTCAAGCACCACAACAATACAAACAATTACTCATGATTGCAGGACTTGAGCGTTATTTTCAAATTGCACCATGTTTCAGAGACGAAGACGCAAGAAGTGATAGATCTCCAGGAGAGTTTTATCAAGTTGATATTGAAACATCGTTTTTCTCCCAAGATGATATTTTGAATTTAATTGAAGGCATGGTCACTGAAATGGTAGAAAAGTTATTTCCAGAGAAAAAAATTACTTTTAAACCCTGGCCAAGAATTGATTACAAGGAATCAATGGAAAAATACAAAACAGATAAACCAGACCTAAGAAAAGATAAAAACGATGTAAATGAATTAGCATTTGCCTGGATTGTAAATTTTCCATTATTTGTAGAGCAATCCAAGGACGACAAATTTATAGGCGCAGGAGATAAATGGGCACCATCTCATAATATGTTTACCGCTCCACAAGAAAATGATTTGGAATTATTAGATACAGATCCAGGGAAAGTAAAATCATATCAGCATGATTTAGCTTTAAACGGATTTGAGCTCTGTGGAGGAGCAATAAGAATTCATGATATGAAAATACAGGAAAAAATCTGGGATTTAATTGGATTTAGCAAGAAACAAAAACAAGAATTTAAACACTATTTTGAAGCATTTAAATTTGGTGTGCCACCGCACGGTGGAATTGCTCTTGGGGTTGAGAGATTAATGATGATTTTAATGGGAGAAAAAACACTAAAAGAAGTAATTGCATTTCCACTAACATCAGATGGTCGTGATCCACTTATGGACAGCCCATCTGAAATTACAAAAGAACAATTAAAAGAATTGGGGTTAGACACTAAGAAAAAAGGATTATTTTCTAAAAAATAGTTCCATGCAAAAGTTATCAAAATTACAAAACTTTATTCTTACAAAATCGCTTTTAAGTGATTCTACAAACAAGAATATTTTCAGTAATTTTTATAAAGATAAAAAAGTGAAACCTCGGGACATGGAAAAAATTATTACATCAAGTATAAATAAATTAATAAAACGTGATTTAGTAATTGCACATTGTAAAAAAACAAGAGAAAAAATATTTATAGAAAGTGTTAATCTCACAGCTCGCGGAAAAAAACTAGCAAAACAATTACTTGGAATTCAGGAACATTTACCAATTAAGTACAAAGTTAAAAGTACTAAGTTATAAAGAAAATTCGAGGCTTTATAAAATAGTGCTTTATAACTTTTAACTTTATAACCTTATAACTAAAACAAAACTATGGACAAAAAAATTATAAATCATTTAAAAACAACGAATCTATCTCATGAGGTTATTCCTCATAAAAAAGTTTACACCGCCTATGATGCTTCACAAACTCTAAAAGTGCACCCAAAACAAATCGTAAAATCATTAATCGTAAAAGTAAAAAATAACTTTGCATTAATTCTTTTATCGGCTGATAAAAATATTGATTTTAAAAAATTGGCAAAACAATTTAATGCAAAAGAAGTTGATGTAAAAATTCCAAATGAAAAAGTTTTAATGAAAAAACTCGGAATAAAACCCGGGACAGCTCATGTATTTGGTGATTTGTATAAAATTCCAGTTATCGTTGAAAAAGATTTAGCAAAATTAAAAGATGCAATTTTTTCCTCGGGAGACCTAACAAAAAGTTTAAAATTAAAGGTTAAAGATTTCATGAAACACCAGAGTGCCGAAGTTGCACAATTTGGAATTGCTAAAAAATTTAAGAAGGCTCTACAAACCGGAAAGAAAGTAAAAAAAGTAATCAAAAGTGGGGTTAAAGACATAAAGAAAACAAGGGGCAAAAAACTTACGAAGAAAAACATCAAAAAATTGCTTAAAACAAGCCAAAAACCAAAGAAAAGTCCAAAGAAAAATATTAAAAAAACAAAGAAAAGAAAAAAATAATAAATGAAAGATTACAAAGTACAACTTGAAAATTTCGAGGGGCCACTTGAATTATTACTTTCCTTTATAGATGAAAGTAAATTAGACATAAACGATATTTCTCTTGCAAAAATAACAGATCAATATTTAGATTATATAAAAAATAATGAGTCTCTTGGAATTGGAGAAATTGCGGACTTTTTACTTATTGCCTCAAAATTAATTTACATAAAGTCAAAACTACTACTTCCTGAGATCATGACGCAAGAAGACGAAGAAGACACAAAAGAATTAGAAAGACAACTAAAAATCTATAAAGAATATTATGAAGCAAGAAAAATAATTGGAAAAATGATAAATAAAAGAAAATTTTCATACTCAAGAACCACAAAACTTGTAAAAATCAAAAAAGAATTTATCCCACCTGAAAAATTAGAAGTTGAAGATTTAGAAAAAAGATTTGAAAGATTAATATCATTTATAAAACCGAATATTATAATTCCTGCAAAAACAATAAATAGAACAGTAAATATAAAAGAAAAAATTGATAGTATTTATAAAAAAATTAGCAATTTAAGTTTTATAAAATTTTCAGATTGTTTAGTTGATAAAAAAGATAAAATAGAAATAATAGTTTCTTTTCTTGCAATGCTTGAACTCATAAAACAAAGAGCTATTATAGTTGATCAGAATAATTTATTCGATGAAATTACAATTAATAAAATTAGTTAAAAGTTATAAGTTTATAAAGTAAAAAATATACTAAAAAATAAAAAATAACTTTATAACATTATAACTTTCGACTTTATAACTCGTTTATGGACAATAAAACAATAATAGAAAGTTTACTTCTTGTTTCAGATAAACCAATATCTATTGATACTATTTCTAAAAAAGTAAATTTAGGCAAAAAAGAAACACAGCAATTAATAAGTGAACTAAAGGAAAATTTTAATACTGAAACAAGCGGAATTCACATAGTAGAATCCTGGGGAAAAATTCAATTTACAACAAATCCAGGATGCGAAGAAACCATAAAAGAATTTGTAAAAGAAGAAATAAACAGTAATTTATCAGATGCATCGCTTGAAACATTGACTATAATTGCCTATCGTGGACCAATCACAAAATCAGAAATAGAGCAAATTAGGGGAGTAAATTGTAGTGTCATACTTAAAAATTTAATGATAAAAGGACTTATAGAATCTGAACCAAATAAAGAAAAAATGTCTGATGAATACAATATAACGGTTGATTTCTTAAAATATTTAGGAATTAATAATGCAAAAGAACTCCCAAATTATGAAAAATTAAACACTAGTGAAACAATAAATACAATATTAAATCAAAATCAAAATGAATAATGAAAATAATGGAAAATCAGCGATAGTAATTGTGGGTGGAGCATTTAGATCAACCTATTATTCTGGTGGCCTACATGCCCTTGAAGAACTTGGCATAAGTCAAAATTTTGATTTATATGTTGGAATTTCTGCCGGAGCACCAACTATTTCATATTTTTTATCTGGAAAAATAAACGACATGTCTAATATTTGGACAGAATATATACCAACAAAAAAAGTTTATAATCCAAAAAATATTTTCACAAAAAAACCGATTTTAGATCTTGATTATCTAGTTGATGATGTTTTCTCAGAAAAAATACAACTAGACGTTGATTCCCTAAAAGATAAAAATTTTTTAATTCCACTGATGGAATATGAAACTGGAAATATTCAATATTTCAAACCAGATCATGAAGATTTCAGAAATATTCTAAAGGCATCAATGTGTATTCCATGGCTTACAAGAAAATTATATGAAATAGATAATACAAAATTTGTTGACGCCATAATCGCGGAAAATTTAATAATAAAAAAATTAATAGACGATGGTTATTCAAAAATATTAGTTATGATGGCTAGAACCGGAGCAAATGATTTACCAAACTGGAAGGAAATAATTATAAAAAAATTATTTTTACTCTCAAACACAAACATAAGAAAAATATTTAAAAAGGTTCTTATAAACAATATTAAAATTGGCATAGATTCATCTGATAATTCCAGTTATCAAATAATTAAAATTTTTCCAACAAAATATCATCTATCAAAATTTGAAAATTCTAAAAACAAAATGCAAAAAAACATAGATCAGGGATACAAAGACATTATGGAAAATCAAGAGTTAAAAGAAAAATTATTAAAACTTTTCAGTAAATAAAATGCAATTTTTAACCATTATTCCAATAATATTGGCTTTATTAAATATTACAAACACAAATAATAATTTTGTGTATCCTGAAGTATATAGTAAAGACAGTGCAACACTAATAAGATTTATTGAAAATAATGATAAAAATAAATTTCCAAAAAGAATAATAAATGATTCACTGGGTATTAGCGTTAGTGCAAAGTCTATTTTAGTACGTGATTTAAATACTGATAAAATATTATTTTCAAAAAATAAAGATGACAAAAGACAAATTGCAAGTATCACAAAATTAATGTCCGCAATTATTATAAAAGACTTAAATATAGATCCGGAAAAAATAGTTGAAATAGAATCAAGTGACAATAATGGAGATTTTTCAAAAACAAAAATATTAACTGGGGAAAGTGTAAAATTTAAAGATTTACTTTCGGCGTCTCTTGTTGTATCATCAAATTCTGGAATATTGTGTATAATAAAAAAATCTGGATTATCAGAGGAAGAATTCGTTAAAAAAATGAATAAAAAAGCTCAAGACCTAGGACTAAAAAATACTTATTTTGAAGACGCTACGGGACTTAGCGATAATAATGTATCAACAGCTGATGAAATTTTAAAAATAACAAAAATAGCTTTTTCTTATCCTGATATAGAATTAGAAACAGCACAAAAAAAATATTCATTTAACACGGAGTCTGGGAGAGAAATAGATGTTTCAAACACAAATGAATTAATTGGTAGTTATTTGAACATAAAAGCTGGAAAAACAGGCTACACGGAAAGGGCTGGATATTGTCTTGTATCAAAAGTAGAGTATGATAACAAAGGACCTATTCTTGTTGTTGTTTTAGGAAGCGATTCTCATTTTGAAAGATTTTCTGATCTAAAAGATGTTTCAACTTGGGTATTTAATAATTATAAGTGGAAATAAAAACTTGTTTTAAAATTAAATTAAATCAATATGAAAAAAATTCTGATGCTTAACTGGAAAATGCAATTATCTGTAAATGATTCTTGTGTTCTAACAAAAAAAATAAAAGATGAGTCTGTAAATTTAAACTTGAACAAAATTGAACTCGGTCTTTGTCCTGATTTTTTATCAATTCAAAAAATATCAGAAATTACAAAAAATACAGAAATAAAGCTTGGTTCACAGGATGCTTTTTGGAATACAAAAGGAGCTTATACTGGTGAAATTTCACCCCTATTTTTAAAAGAATTAAATGTTGAATTTATTATAGTGGGACACAGTGAAAGAAGAACCCAATTAGCAGAATCAAATGAGACAATAAACAAAAAAATAAAAACAATTCTTGAAAATGGAATAACTCCAATATTATGTGTTGGCGAAAATTTCGAAGAAAGACAAAATAATCAAAAAGATCTAGTAATAATAAATCAAATAAAAACAGCCTTAAAGGATATTGATTTCAAAAATTTAAAAAGATTAATTATTGCCTACGAACCAATTTGGGTAATAGGATCAGGACAAGCGATAGAGTCAAATGAGGCACAAGAAACAAATGCAATAATAAAACAAACTATGCTTGATATATTCTATGAAAATGGAATAGAATTAAGCGAAGAAGATTTTAGAAAAAAAATACAGATTCTTTATGGTGGAAGCGTGGATTCAACAAACATATCTAGTTTTCTAAACGAAGTAGACATTGATGGAGTTTTAGTTGGAGGAGCGGGAACAAAATTTGAAACACTTAGTAGTTTAATAAAATCAATAAATCCAGCTCAGCTGGAAAATTAAATAATAGTTAAATAATTAATCTCGCCAAGACGGGATAAATAAAAATATGATTATAAATATAATATTAATAATTGTTGTAATTATAAGCATAGGAATAACTGGATCAATAATCATAAAAAAAATACCTCAATTAAAAAGAGTTGATGTTAATAAAATAGATTCCTATAGGGAAGGAAAGATAAAAAATCAGATTTTAGAAAAAAAATTAAAAAGAGATGTTAGTTTATTTAAAAATAAAATTGGCTTAAAATTAAAACCAATATTCGAAAAACTTGGAGATAAAATAAAAAAATTAAAATCTAAAACCCTAAGAATTGAAAAAAAATATAGAGAAAAATTAGCAAGAGTACATTTTGATGATAAAATTTCATTAGAAATAAAAATAAATGAACACCTAGAAAATGCAGAAAATTTTATAAAAGAAAAAGATTGGGTAAAAGCAGAAAATGAATATATTGAAGCATTGAAAATTGATATTCATAATACAAATACCTACATAAAATTAGCCGATCTTTATTATGCAAAAAAAGACTATGAAAAAGCAAAAGAAACTTATGAATATGCCATAAAACTACAAGAAAATGACTATATATATAATAAGTTGGGCGATATTTCAACAGAAATGGGAGATTTAAATAATGCCGCAATAAGCTATTCAAAGTCCATATCAATGACAGCAAATAACCCCATTTATTACTTTAATCTTGCTAAAATTAATCTCAAATTAGAACAATACGAAGACTGTCTACACAACATAAGTAGATCTTTAAATTTAGAGCCCGAAAACCCTAAATTCCTTGACTTCTTGTTAGATTTAAGTATAATTATGAAAGACAAAAATTTAGCAGAGAAAACAATAACTAAATTAATAGAGGTAAACCCAGAAAATAATAATATTCCAGAATATAGAGATAAAATAAATAAAATATAGTCCGGGAGTTATATGCCGTTGTAACTCAGTTGGTAGAGTAACTCCATGGTAAGGAGTAAGTCCGCGGTTCGAA
>CAYLQO010000018.1:0-15597 GCA_964386425.1 uncultured Gammaproteobacteria bacterium
GAAGCCTTTATGACTATTCCATTTTTATTGATTGACAACGAATAAGATTCAGGGGACATTCCCGCAACACCAATAAACTGAAGTTCAGGTTTATCAGAATTATTAAGAGTGATATTATATAGTGTATGAAATTTATAACTCCAGCCCTCATTATTATCAGCATATCCTAAATATATTTCTTCTTGTTTTCCTGGATCAAATTCAATTTCAAGCTCTGCTTTATTGAAATTAATGGGACTTCTAACTGTAAAATAAACAGGCTCATCAATTACTTCATAATAATTATTTTTATTTATAGCACGATGCTCAGGAAACACTACAGATATGAATGGATTTTTTTTTCTTAAATCAGTGCTTACTTCTAATTTTCCATCAAGTGTAAAATCTTTTTGTATAAGATTATATATTATAAAGAAAAAAATCCCGATTAATATAAGGTGAAAAAATATTCTAAAAATTAAAAATTTTGTGCTATTTTTCATCTACGAAATTTATTTTATATAAGAAATATTCATAATTGTTAAAAATTGTTTCAAGACTCACATTTTTATTACTTTCCGATATTTCTTTTTTATTATCAAAATAATATAGTGGAATTTTTAGATCTTTAAATTTTTGAATGTGTTCGTAGGTATAAACATTAGATCCGTTTAAATACACAACATTTCTTTCTGGAAATATAAATTTATCAGATCTATTTGTTAGTATTATAGAATTTTTTGGTGTTTGCTCTATGATCAATTTTTTTAAAACATAAAAATCATTTATATTTTTGCTTAAATTTTTCTGTCCATCAATTTTATCATCATAAACAATTGTGTATGAAATATTTGCAAATATTGATATTAAAATAGCAACAATTATTATTGTTAGTTTATTTCTATTTAGTTTGTTTATGGCAATAGCTATTAAAATGCTAGAAATAATAAAAAATGGTAATAAATATCTCATATAAGAACTTCCTATTGTAACAGAGTTAGAGATAGCATTATCAGATATATGCCAACTTCCATAATAAATGAATAAATATAAACCTACTAAAAACCATAAAATTATAAAAGCTAGTTCTTTTTTTGTGATATTTTTTCTTTTTATAAACAAAATTAAAATTGACAAAAATAATAATAAACAAAATATCCAATTTAATTTCAAGAAAAAATTATAAGTCATATAAACAATATTTTTTATATTTATTCCAAATGGAAAAGTAATGTTATATATTTTTGTAAATATATTAGCGTTTTGGGGGTTTGATATACTTGACGATACAACACTTTTATCTAAATTTTCTGCGTATGAAAATTTTGTGTATGATCCATTGTAGGTTTTGTTAAAACAAAAAACGGGAAGTGTTGTAAGTAAAAATATAATTCCAGCTATTAAAATTTTATAATTAATTTTTAATTTATAAAATATTGCAATTAGTATTAAGCTCATAAAAATCCATAAAAATTCAGATGTTCTTGTAATAAGCGATAACGCTAAGAAAAATCCCCAAAGCGCGAAATAGATAATTTTTTTGTCTTTTATTGAAAGCATAAAAAAGTAATAAGCAATAATAAGTAAAGATAAGAAAAGTATGTTATGCATTAATAATTTTGAAGAAAAATACCAGTACGCGGGGTTGATTAAAACAAGAAGTGAAGATATTGTAGCTATTTTTTTATTAAATACTTTTTTGATGAGTAAATATAAAAAAATAACTCCAATTATGGAAAAGATAGGAGTTAAATATTGGATTATCCATATGCCAAATATTTTTGCAATCGTTCCGTATATTAATATAATTCCCATGAAACTTATTGGTACCAAATTGAAATTGTTTATGGCTACGCTTCTTGGATGAATTAGTTCTGCTAATTCCCCTATTTCATTTTTATTATAATTTAGAGATTTTATAATTGAATCATTTTGTGCAAAATTTTTTGTAAAGAAATAATTAGATGTTTCATCCGGAGAATTAAAAACAGGTGGATTATAATTATTATTAATATTAAAGTAATTATAAAAATAGAAAAATAGGCTAAGTGTAAAAACGCCTAAAATTACAAAAATAATTTGTTTTTTGTTTAAATTCATTAGTTTTATTATAGCAAGCTTTTTACAAAACTGAAAATACTATAAAAATAAAAAAACAATCCCGCAATTTGCGGGATTGTATAAATTTACATGAAATTTTATGCACGACTAACTTTTACAGCACTTGGTCCTTTTTCGCCTTGCTCAACTTCAAAAGTGACTGTATCACCTTCTTTAAGTTCATTGTAAGCGACATCTACCAAAGAGTTAGTGTGGAAAAAAAGATCTTTTTCTTCACCCTCGCGAGCGATGAATCCGAATCCTTTATCTGTAAGTTTTTTGATTGTACCTGTTTCCATACTTGTAAGATAAACTTTTTATTAAATATATTAAATATTTAATGTAGAAGTAAATTCGATTATATTTATCTTACAACATTTATTTAATATACCCTTATATTATCATTAAATATATATTTTGTCAAATGAATACTTATAAACTAGTAAATACAACGCTTTTTATGTTAAAATGTCTATATCATGAAAATTAATTGGAAAATATATTATTTGAGTTGTGCGGTGCTACTTTTTGCTCTGATTTTAAATTTTTTCTATTTTCAAAATCAAATATCATCAATTATAATAGGAGTTTTATATTTTTTATTTTTTGGCTTATTTTTTGGACATTTATTTTTTAGAAAATACAATATATTAACTAAATTATTATTTGGAATAATACTTCTTGTTTCATATATAATGATTTTTGGAAGTTTATTTTATTATTTTTGGGGGATTTATAATATTTCAATAATAATTATATGTGTTGTTGCTCCAATGCTTTTGGGTCTTTTTTTAACCCATCACCCTCTAAAAATTAATTTTAAATTTCAAAAACCAACATATTTATTAATTTTTAAGATAATTTTATCTATTATATATTTAATTTTGTCCTATCTTCAATTTAGATATTTGTATTCAAAAGGAATCACAGAATCAATTAATACTCCATGGAAAATTATTTCTAGTAATTTTTTTATTTCATATTGTGTTTCAACAATTGTTTTATTAACATTATTTTTGATAAGCAAGCAAAGAATTTTTATAATTTTTGCAAGTATTCATTATTTCTTATCTTTTTCTGTAATTTTATTTATTTATAAATTGGGATTTGGTTATGATCCATATTTACATCAGGCTTCTGAGAAGATGATTATGAGTCGCGGAACATTTTTACCAAAACCATTTTATTATATAGGTCAATATAGTCTGGTTGTATTTTTATCAAAAATTTTTATGGTTTCTGTTCAGTTTTTTGATAGATTTTTAGTACCACTACTTTCTGCAATTTTTTTACCAATCACAATATTTCAATCATTAAAAGATAATTTAAATATAAAAAGAAAAATTATTCTATGGTGCGTTTTGATTTTTTTAATTATTCCATTCTCTAATTTTACTTATACCACGCCACAAGCACTTGCTAATTTGCTAACTCTAGTTTTGATATTTTTGTCAATTTCTTATGCCAATCGTAAATTATTTGGTATTGTTCCTCTAATTATAATAGCACTATCTATTTGCTTTATTCATCCAATAAGTGGATTACCGGCTATAATTTTTGTAATATTACTACTCATTTTATATGAGTTAAAAATTCACTCATTTATAAAATTTATTTTAACGACTCTGGCTTATTGTGTTTCTTGCTTTGCACTGCCAGTATCTTTTTGGATTTATAATAATATAAATAAATTAGATTTTTCAAAAATAGAACAACTTTCTAATAATAATTTACTCACAAGCCTAATTCCGCAGAATTTATTTTTTACGCGATTTATAAATATTTTTGATTTTATTTATTTTTATTTCAAAAATATAAACTTATTTATAATAATTATATCTTTAATTGGCTTATTTTTTGTTATATATTATAGACAAATTAAAAAATATATTATTTATATTCTAATGTTTTCCATTCTTATAATTAATTATTTACTTGTAATACAATTTATTAAGTTTCCCTTTCTATCAATATTTTCTACTAGAATCTTTGATTTAAGTTTCTATTTTCTTTTACCATTTTTTATATTTGGTTTTGCTTGTGTGTTTAATGCACTACTTACGCATAAAAATATTTTTAAATTTTTTGTAGTTATTCTTTTTTCTTTCCTTATAACCGTTTCATTTTATTTAAGTTACCCAAGATCTGATAAGTATGAAAATTTTAAAGGCTATAGTGTTTCAAGCACACATTATAAAATAGTTGATTATATAGAGAAAAATTTTGAAAAAAGTAATTATATAGTACTGTCTGATCAAAGCGTAGGTGCTGCGGTAATTGATGAATATGGATTTAAGAAATATTTTGGAAATGAATTTTATTATTCATTGCCCACAAATATAAAAGGCAATATTTATAGTGATTTTATACAAATGACAAAAGAAGAGTCACATAAGCTAAAAATAGTTAGAGATGTTGCAGATAAAACAGAAGCTAGTGTTGTAATATTTGTTTTAAATAATTATTGGGATTATACAGAAAAGTTAGTAGAAGAACATAAAAAACTTTCCAACCTATGGGTTGAAGTTGATGCTGGGGCGGCTTATATATTTGAGTATATTCCAGTAATTAAGAATTAGAGTTTTTATTAAACTCAAGTACTTTTTTTATATAATTTGATATATTAAATTCTTTTGACTTATTAATGCAAATTTGTCTCATATTTTCTATGAGATTTTTGTTTTCATATAAATATTCTAATTTGTTTTTTAATTCCTCTGCGTTTCCTGTTTGAAACAAATAACCATTTTCTTGATCTGTTATTATCTCAGGAATTCCCCCAATTCTTGAGGCAAGTGTTGGAATTCCATTTTGCATGGCTTCATAAATTACCATTGGTGAATTTTCAAAACAAAGTGATGGAACTATTAATAAATCAGTACTAACGAACAATTTTTTTTCAATTTCTCTATCAAATTCTCCTTCAAAACTAACATTACTCATCGTAAGGGAAATATTTTTTGTTTGTTCTGATAGGATTCCACGACCTGCAATTTTTAAACTAAATTTTTCCGGATCTAATTTTTTAAATGTTTTTATGAGTAAATTTATCCCCTTGTGCTCTTCAAGCATTCCAAGGTAAAGACAACGAAATTCATTAGATTTTGAAATATTAACAGCATTATCGGGTATTATTGGGTTGTTAATTATTTTTGTGTTGGCAACTCCAAAAAATCCTTTTTTTAGGTGAATCTTGAGTAAAATTTCAGATGGACTTATAATTTTTTTTATATTTCTAAATAAATTTTTTGTAAAAAGTGTATAAATTTTATTTTTAATTGAATCAATATTGGAGTTCGGATATAAAATACCAGATGGTTCTATAAGCTGAACATCATGAATTGTATGAATATGATTTATTTTTAAAATATTTATTGCGTTCAAAATATTATAACCAAGTCCTAAAATATTATGTGTTAGAATTAAATCTGGATTTTCTTTTTCTAAAATAGAATAAATTGCGTTAAAAGAATATTTATTGTGTAATTGATTTATTCTCCAAAGTAATCTTTTGATAAAATTCTGATTGTTTATATCTTGAAATGGAAAATATCTTTCGAAGCCAATTCTATAAATTTTTATTTTTTCTATTTCTTCTTGTGTTGTATTTTTATATTCTCTACCACAACTAATCACAAAAACATCATGACCAATGTTTTTTAGTTCACGTGTAATGAGTTCTACAACTGATTCTGCTCCTCCTCGACTATCAGGATAAAAAAGTTGGTTAATTATACAAATTTTCATAAATTGAATTTAGTTTTTTACAAAGTTTGACTTCATTAAAATTTTCTTCTACTCTACCTCTTGCATTTTGAGAAAATGACGCCAATAAATTATTATTAAATAATTTTTCTATTTTTTCTTTTAAATCAATATGATCCCCCGTCCTAAAAGAAAATCCAGTATTATTATCAATAGGAACCTTTCTTACGCCAGGTAAATCTGAATAAATTATTGGCTTTCCACTTGCCATTGCTTCAATCTGTACAATTCCGAATGCTTCGCTTCTTGTAAGAGATGGAAATATAAAACAATCACAAGTACTATAATATTTTTTTAATTCTTCATTTGATGCATTTCCTAGAAAAATTATTCTACTATCAATATTTAATTGTTTTGCTAGATTTTCATAGTATTCTTTTAGATTCCCGCTTCCTATAACAAGTAATTTATAATCCTCGTTTAATTCTTTTAGTGCCCTTATTAATATTTCTAATCCTTTAAAATAATGAGGAGTATCTAATCCGCCCACAAAAAGCAATGTTTTTTTATTTTGCAAATTATACTTGTTTATGATCTTTTGATTTTTTGTTTGTAATTTAAATTCTTCAGGGCTTATTCCAAATGGAAATTCAATCATTTTTGATTTAAATTTTTTAAATAACACGCTAGCGTAATTTTCAAAATAATCATAAGTGCTAACTAAAATTTTGTCAGCGCTTTTAAATAAAAATGGTGTAATTATAATGTCGTATAATTTAAAAATGATTCCCTTGGTGCCACTCGCCCCTGGGATCATGTGCCAAAATAAAACAATTTTTTTACGTTTTATTTTTGCCCAAAGTATAGAAAATTCAGCCGTTCCATAAAAAGGAAAATGAATATGACAAATATCACAATTTTTGATGTGTTTATAAGTGTTAATATAACCAGCATTACCAAATTCAAAAACAGGTTTTAATCTTTTTATTTTTATATTATCTATTATTTCTTCTTGTTCTGCTTTTAATTTTTTGTATTTCGGAGTTATAACTGTTATTTTATGATTAAAAAATTGCCCCATTTTGGCTTGAGATAAACACGCATTTCCAATCCCACTTCTATATGGTGGAAATGCACATACTATATGACATATTGATTTTATAATCATTTTTTCTTAAAAGTTTTTACAATATCATCAAAATTATTATAATCATTATTTATCCACAAGTAATCATATTTTTCTCCTCTTAATAAATATGCTATGTTTTGTCCATTATTTTTGTATACAGAACCAGATAGATCATTAATTGTTATGGATTCTTCTAAATATGAAGCATAGCTTTGATCAAGGAATTTTTCTGTTTCTTTGGGCAAAAAAGTAAGAGACATTAGTTCTTTCCCATCACGCATAATGAGGTATTTATCATCAAGCCTATTTATTTTTCCAGTGCTAAATTTTTCTACCAATTGATCGCTAGATGTAAAAAACTCATAATCTGCATTATCAAATGTAAAAGCATAATTTGAGTCTATTGTCACAATATTTTCTACAACTTGTGGTTTTTGTTCTTCATTTTTTATACCTATTTTTGTGTATAAATATAATCCAAGTTTTGCAATAAGTGCAATGGCAATTATGCCGAATAAAATTATTAATGTTTTGTTTTTCATTACCATTTTATAATTAATTTAATTAGATTATAATAAAGTGTCATTATTGGATTTCCAATATATTTTAAGACTGGGTTGTTAATTTCTTGAAAATCTATAATTGGAGTAAATTTTTTTATCATATCAATGTCTTTAATAGTTCTTAGAGATTGAATTTTTTTTCTTGTTCTTTTTAGATATGGCCAATTTTTTGGATTTAAGAAATATAAATAACTTTTTATTTTATATTTTAACCATTTATTTTTTAGTGCAAAAAGTATCAAAGCTAATTCCATTATAATCATCATTGGAATAAGTAAAATTTTCGTTGCAGTTTTGTAATTTTTATGAAAAATTATTAATCTATTTCTTTCTGTAAAATACATTCTTTTGCCCGATCCACCGAATTTATATTTGTGGTATATTACAGCGTTTGGATTTATTGCATTTCTATATCCCATAAGTTGAGTTTTCCAACCTAAATCCAAATCCTCTAAATCAAAAAACATTTCATTATCAAAAAGACCTATTTTTTCTATTAATTTAACCCTTGTCATGACTCCAGCACCTGAACAATAATTTATTTCCGCTAAATGTTTTATTTGTCCCTCATCTTTTTCGCCGTTTAATGTGCTATAACCAAAACCTAAATAACTAATTCTATTTCCGGCAGTATTGATTTTATCAATTTCAGGATGAAGTAATATTTTTGGTTGTAAGCATGCAATAGTTGGATCAGATTCCATTGTCTCTACAAGTATATTTAACCAATCAGGAGTTACAATAGTATCTTGATTTAGTAAAAAAATATAATCATAGTCATTTTCAATTGCCCAGTTCGCTCCGCAATTATTTCCACCAGTAAATCCTAAATTTTCTGTGTTTTCAATAAATTTTGCAAATGGCATTCTTTCTTTTGCATATGCAAGCGACTCATCACTAGAATTATTATCAACAAAAACAAGTTTCCATAAATCAGCAGGATATTTTGTTAATTTCAAAGAGTCAAACAAATCGGGCATGTGTTTCATGCCATTGTAATTTACTACTATAACTGCGACTTTTTTGTCCATAAATGTATTTTCAATTTATTATTTTCAATTTTCAATTGATTTATTATTTATTAATTCACTATTATCCTGCGCATTATCTATTGCTATTTTTCTTGTAATTTTTGTAATATTTGTTTCCATTTTTTCAATATGAGAATAAATTCTAAATAATTGGTAATATATTACTATAATTGAAATATAAATTATAAAATCAGCACCACGACCAATTCCAAATTGATTTGCAAGCTGTGTTGCGAGTTCTGGACGCCAAAAAATAATTCCCACAGCAATCCAGATTAAAAGCCAAAATAAAAATCCAGCCAGAGAAATTTGAGATTTCTTTAATTGTTTTATGATTGTCAATACTGCAAAAACTAGAAATATTGTTATTATTATCTTTAATATTATCATCTCAATATTTTTTTAATAATTAAATCTTTTACTATTTTAGCTCCACCATCAAAACCTTGTCCAAAGTTTTTATAAATTACAGTAATTGGAACTTCTTTTATTTTTAATTTGTATTTAAATGATTTATGTAATATTTCACTGCAATGAGCCATGCCACCGTGTTCTATAATAATTTTTTTTGCAGCATCTTTTGTCATTGCACGAAAACCTGATTGAGGATCCGTTGTTGTGATACCAAAAAATATTCTGTTGATAATTTTTGCAATTTTAAACAAAACATTTTTTTTAAACCATGGTAATTTTGTTGAATTATCTAAAAATCTAGAACCAAATACGATGTCATATCCATTTTTTATTTCTGTAATAAATTTGTCTATATCATAAATTTGAAATTGTCCATCAGCATCAAAATGAATTATTATATCCGCATTATTTGCTATTGCGTATTCATTCCCAGCCTGAAGTGATGCGCCCTGTCCTCTGTTTATGATATTTTTAAGTAATACAACTGGATATTTTTTTATAATTTCTGATGTTTTGTCAATTGATCCATCATCAATTATTACAATATTTTCATATTTTTGAGTTAGCTCGTCTAAAACAGAAGAAATATTCTTCTCTTCATTATATGCGGGTATTATTATATATATCTTTGGATTATTTTGCATTTTTAAAATAATTTATTGTTTCAATTATTCCATCATTTAAACTCATCTTTGGTGTCCAGTTTAATTGTTCTTTTATTTTCTTATGAGATAATTGACTTTTTAGAACCTCTCCTTTTACAGCTGGTTTATATTCTGGTGTTAGATTTGAATTTGCTAGTTTTCTAATTTTTTCATATAAATTAGTAATTGATATGTCATTTGCAGTCGAGATATTATAGGTTTCGTTCTTGCCTTTTTGTGCTACGATTAAAGCACTTACAACATCACCCACATAAACAAAATCTCTAGATTGATCCCCACCATTTATAAAACATTGTTTGTTTTTTAATAAATTATTTATAAATATTGCTATGACTCCAGCTTCTCCTTGTGGATCTTGACGTGGTCCATAAATGTTTGATGGTCTTATGATTACATAATTTAAACCATTTATTTTTTGGTAAAAGTTTAAGTATTTTTCAATTGTAAACTTTGAGATTGCGTATGGGCTTAGGGGTTTTGCAACACACTCTTCATCTGTTGGAAAAATATCTGCATCATCATAAATTGCCCCCCCACTTGAAGTAAATATAATTTTATCAACTTTGTATTTTACACAATGATCTAGTAGGTTTAATGCTCCAAATATGTTTATATTTGCATCCTCAAGTGGGTTTTTTAAAGAATATGGGACGCTTTTTTGTGCAGCCAGGTGATACACAATATCAAAATTATATTTGTCAAAAATTTTTGATATTTTTTTATCTCTAATATCAAATTTATGAAATTGTGCTTTTTTATTAACAAATTTTTTTTCCCCAGAGGATAAGTCATCAATTACCACAACTTCATGGTTTTGTGAAATTAATTCATCTACAAGATGTGAGCCCACAAAACCAGCACCGCCGGTTACTAATATTTTCATATTTTTAGCTTTTCTACCTGCCGGTGGGCGGGTAGCTTTTATTTATTTAAATATTGTTTTAATTCATCTACTTTATCTAATTTTTCCCATGGTAAGTTAAGATCATTTCTTCCAAAGTGACCATAGCTTGCTGTCTGTGCATAAATTGGTTTAAGTAGGTCTAAATTTTTTATTATGCCGGAAGGTGTAAAATCAAAATGTTTTTTAACTATTTCTTGTATTTGAGTTTCTTCAATTTTTTCAGTTCCAAAGCAGTTTATCATTATTGAAACTGGCTCTGGGTATCCTATAGCATAAGAAACCTCTATTTCTACTCTATCGGCAAGTCCGGAAGCAACAATATTTTTTGCAGCATATCTTGCCATATAAGCACCACTTCTGTCTTGTTTGTTTGGTCCTTTTCCAGAAAAACATCCACCACCATGACGACCCATACCACCGTAAGTATCAACTATAATTTTTCTTCCAGTAAGTCCTGTATCAGCAGCTGGTCCGCCTTTTACAAATCTACCAGTTTCATTTACTAAAATTTTAATATTATCATCAAAATAATCACCAAGCACTGGTTTTATAACATGATTTTTTATATCTTCTCTAAGTTGTTCTAGGGTTATTTCTTCATCATGCTGAGCTGCTATTACAACAGTATGCACGTTTTTTGGCTTATCATCAACATATTCTACGGTAATTTGTGATTTTCCATCTGGTCTTAAATATTTAAGTGTTCCATTTTTTCTAACTTCAGCTAGGCGTTGAGTTAATTTATGTGCTAGGGTAATTGGAAGTGGCATAAACTCCTCAGTTTCATTACACGCATAACCAAACATCATTCCTTGATCTCCAGCACCCATTTCTTTGTATTGTAAATGTTCGTGTTCTTCTCCTTGAGCAATGTCGCTTGATTGTTCATCAATTGCTGTTATAACAGCACAACTTTCAAAGTCAATTCCATAATCAGGATTTGTGTATCCAATATCTTGTAGAGTTTTTCTCACAACTTTTGGGATATCTACATAAGTAGATGTTGTAATTTCTCCACCCACGACAACAAGTCCTGTAGTTGTGAAAACTTCACAGCAACAATGACCACGTGGATCTTCTTTTAAAATTTCATCTAAGATTTTGTCACTTATTTGATCACAGACTTTATCTGGGTGTCCTTCAGTGACTGATTCTGATGTAAATAAATAGTTTTTCATTGTTTTATTATTTTATTATTTATTAAATGGGCTTAGTTTTACCTTTTCTCTTTGAAAGTGTTCTACGGTATTTTTTAATCCTTCATCAAGAGACGTCATCGGCATCCACGAAAGAGTTTCTTTTGCTTTTTCGATATTTGGCATTAATTTTCTTTGGAAGTTTATAAAATTTTCTTTAAAAATAATTTTTGATTTTGAATTTGTGATTTGTTTTATTTTTTCTGCAACTTGTTGTATTTTTATTTCTTCGGGGTGGCCCAGATTTATTGGTTCAAAAATTGGGCTATCTATAAGTTTTAGTAATCCATCTATAAGATCATTTATATAGCAAAATGAGCTTATTGAATTTTCATCCCCATTTATTACCATATCTTTATTTTCCATAGCATTATTTATAAAATCAGGAATCATTCTTCCGTCTTCAAGGATCATTTTTGGACCATAAGTTGAGAATATTCTTGCGATACTTACATCTAATCCATATTTTTCATAATATGTTTTTACCATCATTTCAGCAAATCTTTTTCCTTCATTATATGTTGCACGTGGTTCTAGGTGGTTTGTTTTTCCATAGTATGATTCAATAATTGATCCTTGTGTGTCCTCAGCGTCTCCATATACAGCAGATGAAGATGCAAAAAGAAATTTTGATTTATATTTTACAGCTAAATCTAGTGCATTTTTTAGGGCTATTGAATTTGCATCAATAGTCTCAATGGCAAATTTAGAAAGATCTTTATATGACGTAGGACAAGCAAGATATATAATGTCCTGAATTCCCTGAAATTCTATTTTAAATTTTTCTAATTCTTTAAGTGATTCAAGATCTATTTTTTCACTCATATCGTGTTTTATAAAAGTGAAGTCAGAAAATTGTGTTAAGATTTCAATATTTTCAAATTTGCCAGTTACGAAATTATCAATACAGATTACTTTGTGCTTTTCTAATAAATACTCCATTAAATTTGATCCAATGAAACCAGCCCCCCCTATTACAAGTATATTTTTTTTATCAAAAATAACTTTCCTGCCAGCATCTTTTTGTTGATTTTTCTTAAAAATGTTTAACATATTTTTTTGCCCCGCTTCGCGGGATTAAAATTATTAATTTATATAATTATTTTTTCTTTAAAAACTCTTTTTTTATACATTATAAAATTCCACACCATTCCAACCAAGGTTCCAAGTATTTTGCCATATATATCAGACATTAATAAATAATTGACACTTATAAAAAGAATAGAACTTGATATGATGAGCGAAATAGCCGTTATTGAAACAAAATTGATATATTTTTTTATTATATCCTCGTTATTCGATTTAAATGTTATATTTTTGTTCATTATAAAACTAAATATGTTTGCTATTATAAACGATATTATGTGTGCAATTAAAAAATATTTCATCAAAAAAATGGAATTTCTAGTTAACATAATATATATCGAAAAATCTATTACAGTATTTAAAAATCCTATAGTCCCAAACTTTATTATTTGTAAAATTAAATTTTTATGTTTATTTATTAGATTCATCTTTTTTTAATATACTTATATAGGATCCATATCTTTGATTTTTATTATATGCAAAAAATTCTTTTAGTATTTTTCCATCTTTTTCAAAAATTTTAATATGTGGTCCCCCACCAATTCCAGGAGAAGTAATTATTTCATTTTTATAATCAGAATCAATGTCATAGATTTTTATATTTACTTCTTTTTTATAAGACATTGCATATGCCATAAAACTATTTTCAAGCTCTCCTTTTGAGTTATATATAAGAATATATGAAGAACTATCACTTTTTGGTGCAACTACAATTTGTGCTTCATTAATAAAATTATCTATTTTGCAATCAATATTTAATCCACCCCTAAAATCTTTATTGCCAGCAAAAAAGTTGTTTTTTAATCCACCATTTTTATCAAAAATTTTAATATGTGGTCCCCCACCTTTTGTGGGGGCCGTTACTATTTCTATTTGTTTATCATTGTCATAATCACACGCTGAAACAGAAATTCCAAATTGAAAATTTTTGTTATGAGCATAAAAACTATTTAATAATTCACCCTGGTAATCATATATATCAATTTTTGGTTCATTTGGGTATCCAATTATTATTTTTTCTCTTTTTGTGTTATATAAATCAGCTATCGTTATCGATGGAAGCGATTTTGTTTTAATTTTAAATTGTTTTAGTAATTTAAAATCACTTGAATAGGTTGATATTGTTGAGTTTGATCCAGAATAAGAAAGCGTAATAATTTCTTGTTTTCCGTCACCATCTATATCTCCGGACTCAATTTTATTATAATTATAATTTGTTAATTTTATATTTTTTTGTGAATTTTTGTCTGTTTTCTGATTAAAAATCTTAAGATCTAAATTATTTGAATAATTTGGTGTTGTGATAATTGATATTTCTTTATTTGCTTTGTGACGTCTAGCTTCAATAAGTGCTTGATTCACATCCAGTAATCCAAAACCAATTTGTTTTCTTTGACCAAAATTTATAAATGATATATCTTTTGCGCTGTCCTTTAATATTTGAATTATTTCTTCATTTGTGAAGGTTTTATCTATTGATTTTATAAGAGCTATAGCACCAGTTACCATTGGTGCTGCAAATGATGTTCCATACCATCCATTTCCATATTTTTCTGAAAAGGCATTAAGTTGTGGTTGATATACCTGAGTACTGTAAATGTTTTCTCCGGGGGCCAATATGTCAATACAAGTTTCACCATAATTTGAAAAATATGATAGTTCATTGTTTTTATCAACTGAAGCAACACCTATTACCATATTTTTTCCTAAGTCATAGCATATTGGATATTTTGGTTCTTTTTTAAGATCAATTCCTACCCCTGTTTCATTTCCACTTGCGGCAACAACTACAATGCCAGAATTATAGGCTCTTTCTATAGAATTTTTTAATATTTCATCATTGTTATTGCCTACAAAACTTAAATTTATTATATCTGCTCCATTTTTGATTGCATAATCAATCGCACGTGCTACATCGTATGTATTTCCATCTCCTTGACTATCTAGAGCTCGAAGTGACATTATTTTAACCTTCCATGCTGTTCCTGTAATTCCTTCTTTGTTTCCACCAACAGCACCTATTATTCCAGCCACAAGAGTTCCATGGTTTACGGCATATTTTGAAAAACTACTACTTAATTTTACTGTATTATCTTTTGTATTGTTTACAAAATCCCAACCATAGTAATCATCAATATAACCATTTTGATCATTATCAATATTATCATCCTGGATTTCCTTTCCATTTTTCCAAATGTTATCTTTTAAATCTGGATGATTATAGTCTATTCCAGTATCAATTACAGCCACTGTAACATTACTTGCGTCAGTTGTCCAAGTCCAAGCATTTTCTGCATTTATTTGTTTTAGATAATCTTGAAGAGCGTATCCAGGATCATTTGGATATGCTGATATATGATAAGAATAATTTTTTGAAACCAATTCAATATTTGAATTAGATAACAATCTTTTCTTTACTTTATCGAAATTAGTTAAATTTATTTTAATTTTTTTTATTTGTCCAGACTGTGATTTTACTATAATTTCTTCATTATTATTATTTTTCACAACAAAAAAACACGCAGCAAATAAACATGCCATTATTACTAAAAATATACCGATTTTGCTTTTAAAAATCAGTTTCATATACACTAAATTATATTCTATTTTTAAGAATATGGCAAAGTTTTTAGAGCATAAATTATATGATATTATCAACCTGAGGTTGGGATTTTTTTCTTAATATATTTAAGAGAGTTTGTGTGTCTGTTTTATCTAATATTTTGAGTAACAATATTGACAAAATATATGAAATAATGCCTAATATTATAGAAACTATAAGATTTATAGTATTGGTGATAAAAATAACAATTATATACATAATT
>CAYLQO010000019.1:0-15337 GCA_964386425.1 uncultured Gammaproteobacteria bacterium
TAGCAACATTTGCAACTACAACGGCTATTAGTATTACTACAACAAATGGTGGATTGACACTTTCTCAGACAACACCAACAAACACAGGTGATACATTATACAATGTAGGTGGAGATCTTTACTGGGATGGATCTCCTGTTGGCTCAGGCTCTGAAACAGATCCTTTTTGGAATGCTGCATCAACATCATATGCACTTTTAGCTGGAGCTAATTTCACTGGCGATATATCAGTCGGTGGTAATGCAACAATTACTGCTTCAAGTGGTGATATTGCAACAGCAAATAATTTATCAGTAGCTCAACTCTCAACATTTATGAAATCTATTAAGGTATATAATGGAACTTTAGATGTAGGTGGTATGGCAACTATCACTGCATTAAATGGAAACATTGTAACTAGGGGAGATCTAAATTCTTTTGGCTCAGCAACAGTAGCAAAAAATTTAGTAGTCGAAACTAGCTTGTTATATGTAGATTCTGCTATTGATAAAGTTGGTATAGGAACAGATAGACCAAATGCAAAATTAGATGTTTTGGATGCCTCTATGGATCAATTAAGACTATCTAATTCTACTACTGGCTATGTTACTTTTAATGTTGATAGACACGGATTTTTAAATGTAACTCCAGTAGGGGATAGTCCCTATATTACATTAACTTCAAATGTAGGAGTCACAGGAGCATTGGCAGTAGGTGGTATTGGTACATTGCCATATAATGCAATTTCAGATAGTGGTTATTCCACAAGTCACTCACTCGGATCAGATAGTGATTTATATATAGGTGGTAAATTAGAGGTTGATAGTCCTTCATATTTTGATAGTACATTATCGGTTGCAAGTAATTTATATGTTGGTGGTAATGCAACAATCACTGCTGCAACAGGCGTTATTGAAACAAGTAGCTATATGAGAGGGGTAACAGTAGATGGCACTGTTGCTACTGCAGCAGCGACAGCAGCAAAGACAGTGACAATATCAAATTATACATTAACTGCTGGTGATCTATTGTCAATAACATTTACAAATGGTAACTCAGTTAATACTGCATCACTTAATGTCAATTCGACCGGAGCTCATAATATAAGACTGGGCAATACCAATGTTACTACAGTAAACTTTACTCTTGCTGCTGGCTCGACTGTTTTATTGTATTATGATGGAACATATTTCCAAATAATGGGTTCACAAAGAACCACAGATACAAATACAACATACACAGAAATAACTACTGCTGAAATTGATGCGGGAACAGGAACGACAGCAAGAGCAATATCTGGAAGAAGAGCGGCCTATATTATTGGTAAGAGTTTGGGCATAGCAGGGGGTAATTTGACTGGCAATTTATCAGTAGGAGGATTTGCAACAATTACTTCATCAAATGGAAACATTGCAACAGCTGGAACTCTTAATGTTACAGGAACATCAACATTATCGGGTAATTTATCAGTCGGTGGTAATGTAACTATTACTGCATCAAATGGCAATATAAAAACATTAGGTTCTATTTATATAGGTGCTGATTCATTAAGGCTCAGACAAGAATCAAGTAACCTTCTAGCTCTTACTTCTGGGCTTACTATGCAGGGTGATTTATCAGTAAACGGTACAGCAACAATAACTTCTAATTTAATTGCAGTAGGTTCTATTTATATAGGTGCTGATTCATTAAGGCTCAGACAAGAATCAAGTAACCTTCTAGCTCTTACTTCTGGGCTTACTATGCAGGGTGATTTATCAGTAAACGGTACAGCAACAATAACTTCTAATTTAATTGCAGGCGGAACATTTGCAATAGGTGGAGCAAATATACAAAGCTATAATGTAATAGGCAATGGAAGTTCATATTCAGATCATTCATTTAGTTCTGTAAAAGATTTATATATACAGGGGTCATTAGAATTAGATGATGACGCATTATTGGATGCCAATTTATTTGTATCTGGACAATCATATTTATCCGGTGATTTATCAATCGGAGGCCATGCAACCATTACTGCAAGTGATGGTAGTATAAATATTAATAATCCTTATTATGGAAAAATAGCCATTGCAGGCGGTCTTTTTGGAGATGAGTTTGGTCTTTTTGATGTTGATAATGACATATTAATAGCGGGGTTAATGGATACTACTAGTGGAATTTATCAATATGGAGGTAGACCTACTATTGATGGATTATTTATTAATAATGGTAGCGTTGGAATAGGAACAACAACCCCTTCATCAAAACTTACTGTATTATCTGCAACCGCACCACAATTTAGATTAAGTTATGATTCAACTAACCACACAACATTTGGAACAAATTCTTCAGGTGATTTAACGGTTGCGCCATCAGGTGGCGATACTAATTTTACAGGAACGCTTTCCGTATCAAGTAATTTGTATGTTGGTGGTAATGCAACAATTACTTCATCTGGTGTAGCAACATTTGCAACTACAACCATCACAAATGGATTAGTAGTTACAGGCACTTCAACAATGCGTGATATTGTTCCAGAGTCAAATCTTACATATACTCTTGGCTCATCATCAAATAGATGGAGTGATCTTTGGGCAGAGGAAATTCATGTAGGAACATCTACTTGGGCAATAAGACCGCATTCTTCCGAATATGGAGTTTTAGAGTTTAGAGATGAAACCAATAGTGTTTCCCCTTTTGTAATGTCTAATAATGTTGTTGGAATAAATAGTCCAAATACAGAAATTCTTGGAGGAGCAACCATGATTCAAGGTAATTCAAATGGTGATGTTGTAGCATTAACCGTTGCAAATGTTGCAGTATCTGCATCAGTAGATTTATTTCAAGTGAGAAATTTAGCTACTGATGTTACTCTTTTATCTGTTGATGTAAGTGGCCAAACTAAAATAAAAACAGATGGAACTGGAATAACAGTAACAGATTTTGAAGATAAAATAGTATTTACAGTTGACTTTAGAGGTAATGTTTTAGCTGACGGAAGTTATGACACACCAGCAGGGGATTATGCAGAATATTTTTATACTGCTAATACAAATATTTCATCAGGCGAGGTTGTTTGTATTGATTCTATAAATAATAACACAATATCAAGATGTGCCACTTCAAGTGATTCAAATATTATTGGAATTATTTCAACAAAACCAGGATTTGTAGGAAATTCAAAAGAAGAATACCGTGATAATCCAAATTATAAATTAGTCGCACTTTTAGGTCAGATTCCAGCACTTGTTTCAAATGAAAATGGAAATATAGTTTCAGGAGACTCATTAACATCAGCATCACGTCCAGGATATTTAATGAAAGCAAATCAAGGTGATTCAACCGTAGGAATTGCACTTGAATCATTTGCTGAAACATTTGGAACTATAAATGTATTAATTTCAAGAAATAATAAAAGCATAACAGTAAGTCAAATTGAAAATCGTGTAACTGACAGTGTTTTAGCAATGAAAGACGAAAACACATTAGAAATGCAAAATATTTTAGACGCTTATGACATAGAAAATAGATTTAACACTCTAACTAATTTAACAGACGATAATACTCAAGAAATTGAAAATCTAAAGAGTTTATTCAATGAATTAAATTCTACAACAACTACAAGTACTGATTTAAATTATGAGGAAGCTACTACAGAAGATGTAAATGGTGTTATTTTACTTGATAAATTAACACAACTTAGAGCAGTTAATTTCACTTGGATAAACGGCGAAGATGAAATTAATAAATTAGGATTTGTAACTTCTGAGGTAGAATCAATCCTTCCAGAACTAGTAAATACAGATGAGTTTAATAATAAATCATTGGCATATGAATCATTTACTCCAGTTATGATTTCAGCAATTGCTGAGCAACAGCAACAAATTAATGAAATAAGATCTCAGTTTGGAATGTCGCTCGACACATTAGAAGATTTAGTATTAAGCGGTGCATTACAAGTTGAAGGATTGGTTGATTTGGGTCGCGACACAGTTGGTCAGGCAAAGATTTTAACTGGTGCAACAAGTACTGCAGTTATTTTTGAAAACGAATACAGGAATGATCCAGTTATAACAATTACTCCACGTGCACTTGTTAGCGGTGGTTATTATATTAGTGATGTTACAAAAAATGGTTTTGTAATAAAGATTTCAGAACCACAAGAAGCTGATGTAATATTTGATTGGCACTCATTTGGCGCATACAAAGGAATGATATTTAGCAGTGATGGAACCAGTGAGCTTATTTCTTCTTCAACTGACAGTATTTTAATAGATGATAATTCAACAACCACAGAAGAAACCGGAACCACAACAACAGATGGTACTACCACAGATGGAGAAACTACTTCAACAACCACAGATACAACCACAACAACAGATGAAACAGAAACAATTACAGAACCAGAAATTCCAATAGAAATTCCAACAGAAACAATTACAGAACCAGAAATTCCAATAGAAATTCCAACAGAAACAATAGTAGAATAAATTAAATTTTAATAAATAATAAAATAAAAATTATGAATAAGAATAGGGTACTAGATTTAAGGGTATATCAAAAGAAAAAGAGGAGTGGTTTTAATTTTAAAAAGTTTTTGTTGTTTGCTATTTTAGTAATTGTAATTTTGGGAGCAATATTTGTGGGAATTTTTTATAGAGATAAAATAGTTTCATTATTTCAAAAAGATAAATGGCAAGTAAATAAAAATGATCAGAAAGAAGCACAAATTTTAGTAGAAAAAGTTTCTAAATTAATGGAACTTCCCATAAATGAAATTCCAACAGTTGCTACTATTTTAGACAAAGAAAAAATGAAGGATTATCCATTTTTTGACAGTTGTGAGAATGGAGATAAGATGCTTGTTTATCGACAAGCAATGAAAGTAATACTATATAGACCATCAACTGATAAGATCATAGGAATAGCTCCTTTATACGTAGAAAATAATAAATAAATGAATTTTATATATATAAAAGTTTGTATCTCAAAAATGGCTTAAATAAGCCAATAATAATGGGGATAAAAGACTTTAAAAAAATATTAAAAAATGCTATAATATCCTTATAAAATAATTAATATATAAGGATAAAGAAAGGTAAAAAATATGGACAAAAAACCAATGGATGTTACTTCAGAAGTAACACAAGAACCAGCAGGAAAGAAATCCATCTGGAGATGGGTAATAACAGTAGTAATTGTTATTGCTGTTATACTAGTATGTCTTTACGGCGTATCTAGATTTACAAAGTTCAATATCTTAGGTATTGATAAAGACGGATCCGGTGGTAAATGGCAAGCAGTATTTTTATCAAACGGTCAGGTTTACTTTGGTAATGTAGCAAAAAATACAGATGAAGAGGTTACCCTAAAGAATATATATTATTTACAGGTAACAACAGCACTTCAACCAGCTGACTCAACACAAGCACAACAGGGATTGTCTTTAGTAAAGTTGGGAAATGAATTACATGGACCAAAAGACGAAATGTCAATTAACAAAGCCCATGTTGTATTTATAGAAGAATTAAAAACAGATGGAAAAGTTGTAACAGCTATTAACCAATACATAGCGGATCAGAAAAAGTAATATAAAAGTTTTTAAAAATTCCCTTGTCGCAAGATAGGGGAATTTTTTTATTTAGAAATTTTATTTATAACCATAAAGTATAAAGTATTACATTGTACTTTACACTTATATTTTTTTATAATATAATTATTGTAGAGGAGCGTGTGGATAACTTTTATCACAATAATCAATTTTAAATATTATAAATGTTACTTAAGATTGGTGAACTTGCATTTGAAATAAATAGATTGCCTTCCGCAATACATTTTTATACTCAGGAGGGATTATTAAAACCCGACTCTTTTACAAGAGGTGGTTATCGTTTATATGACAAAAATCAGGCACTCAAGAGAATTAAAGAAATAGAAAGATTACAAACACAAAAGCGTTTTACAATTTCTGAAATAAAATCATATTTTAAAAATAAATAAAGATTAGTTAAAAATTTATAAAGTTTAGAATAGTTTCTTTAAAACTTTATAACTTAGCACTCTATAACTTAAACATTATGCAACATAGAAAAAACAAAAAAATAATATCATCAAGTTTTGCCTTTGAAACAAAAAACAGGTCAAGAATTATAAGAAAAAATAGTCGCAATAAGAAAAATGCAGTGCTCGAATTCATAAAAATGTTATTTTTTTAACCTTGATTTATAAGTGATTTTGTTGTTAAATTAGATAATATAATTTTTAAATTCAATTTTTATGGAAAAAACTAATAATGATCAGAAAAATAGGAGCTTATATGAAAAAGAGCGTGATATTTTAAATTTTTGGCAGGAAAATAAAATATTTGAAAAAACCCTAGAAAAAAATAATAAGGGAGAGTTTTCTTTTTATGATGGACCTCCATTTGCAAACGGACTTCCTCATTATGGTCATATTGTTGCTTCTGTTATAAAAGATGTAATTCCAAGATTTAAAACCATGCAAGGATATTATGTAAGAAGAAAATGGGGCTGGGATTGTCACGGATTACCTGTTGAAAATGAAGTTGAATTAGAATTAGGATTAAATGGAAAAAAAGAAATAGAAGAAAAATATTCTGTTTATGACTTTAATGAATATTGTAGATGTAGTGTGATGAAATATGCTGATGAGTGGAGAAAATTTATTCCAATGATTGGTAGATGGGTTGATATGGAAGATGATTATAAAACAATGGATGTAAATTATATGGAGTCAGTTTGGTGGGTATTTAAGGAATTATGGAAAAAAGGACTTATATATGAAGGATATAAATCAATGCATATTTGTCCTCATTGTGGAACAACTTTATCAAATTTTGAAGTAGCTCAGGGCTATAAAGATATAAAAGATATTTCTGTAACTGCTAAATTTGAACTTAGTGATAATTCTGGAACTTATGTTTTAGCATGGACAACAACACCGTGGACACTTCCTGGAAATGTAGCACTTGCTGTGGGAGATAATATTCATTATGTAAAAATTAAATCAGGAGATGAAAATTACATAATAGCAAGAGATAGGTACGAATCTCTAAAAGATAAATTTGATAATCCTTCTATTATAGAGGAATTCAAGGGCAAAGAACTCATTGGAAAATCATATAAACCATTATTTAATTATTTTGTTGATAAAAATTTAGAAAATTCTGATAATATTTATAAAATTTATTCAGCTGATTTTGTTACTGTAGAAGATGGAACAGGAATTGTACATATTGCTCCTGCATTTGGTGAAGATGATATGAATTTAGGTAGAGAGAAAAAACTTCCATTTATACAACATGTTGATACACAAGGAAAATTCACAAGCGATGTGAAAGATTTTGTTGGGCAATATGTAAAACCAAAAGATGATCATCAAAAAGCAGACATAGAAATTTTAAAATTACTTGATTCAAAAAAATTGGTTTTTGCAAAAGAAAAATATGAACATAGTTATCCACATTGTTGGAGATGCGACAGCCCACTTTTAAACTATGCAACTAGATCTTGGTTTGTTGAGGTTACTAAAATTAAAAAAGATTTAATTCATGCAAATAATCAAACAAATTGGATGCCAGAATCTTTTAAACAGGGTAGATTTGGTAAATGGTTAGAGGGTGCAAGAGATTGGTCAATATCTCGTCAACGTTATTGGGGAGCTCCAATTCCAGTTTGGAAATGCGAGTGTGGTGAGATGCTTGTTTGTGGATCTAGGGAAGAATTAGAAAAAGCAAGCGGAAATGAAGTAAAGGATTTACATAAACATTTTATTGATGATATTGAAATTGATTGTAAGAAATGTGCTAAAAAAATGAAAAGAGTAACCGATGTTTTAGATTGTTGGTTTGAATCAGGTTCCATGCCATACGCATCAATACATTATCCATTTGAAAATGAAAAATATTTTAAGAATAATTTTCCCGCTGATTTCATAGCAGAAGGACAAGACCAGACAAGAGGCTGGTTTTATACTCTTATGGTTCTTGGCACTGCACTATTTAAAAAACCAGCATTTAAAAATGTAATTGTAAATGGAATGGTTTTGGCGGAAGATGGAAAGAAAATGTCAAAAAGACTAAAAAATTATCCAGAACCAGTTGATTTGATAAAAAAATATTCTGCTGATGTTTTGCGTTTTTATTTACTTGGTTCCCAAGCTGTTAAATCAGGAGATTTGTGTTTTTCAGAAAAAGATTTGAGTGGAGTTTATGGTAGATATTTCATAACACTTATGAATGTTTTGTCTTTTTATAATATGTATAAAAAAGAACCAGATTCAGAATTAAAAGAAAGTAATAATTTATTAGACAAATGGATAATTTTAAGGCTTTATCAATTACAAAACCAAGTTACAGAAAATTTAGAAATTTATGATATAAAAAAATGTATTGATTATATTTCTGAATTTATTTTGGAATTATCTACTTGGTATCTAAGAAGATCTCGTGATAGATTTAAAGATAATGATGAGTTTGCCCCAAAGACACTAAACTTTGTTTTAAAAGAATTTTCTACAACCATTGCTCCTTTTATTCCTTTTACAGCAGAACATATTTATAAAGAAGTGTATGGAGAAGAAGAATCAGTTCATTTATTAAATTGGCCAAAAGTACATAAATTTAGCAAGGACGATCTAAAGATTTTAGAGGAAATGGATTTGGCTCGTAAAATTGTTGAAAAACTTCATAATTTAAGGGATCAAAATCAATTAAAAGTAAGACAGGTTCTATCACTTGCTTCTTATAATATAGGATCTGTTGAGCTTGACGAGGAATTTTCTAAAATAATTGCAGATGAAGTAAATGTAAAGACTGTTAAATTTGATAAAAATTTAGGAAATTCAGAGGTATACCTAAATACAGAAATTACAAAAGAATTAAAAGATGAAGGAGATTTAAGAGAATTAGTAAGAAATATCAATTCTCTCAGAAAACAAGCAAATTTAACAATAAAAGATTCAGTTCAAGTTAGCCTAAAAATATTGAACACAAATTTTGTTCAACTTATAAATGATAATTTAGAATCTTTAAAGAAAGATGTACTTGCAAATGACTTTATTTTTGAATCAATTAGTGATCCAATTATTGTTAAAAATGTAAAAGTTAATGAATTTGAGGTAGAAATAGCTTTAAAATAGATTAAATGAATAGTGAATACATATCACAGGGAATAATCTTACAGGTAAAAAATTTCAAAGATGAAGATAAATTCTATCATATTTTTACATATGAGAGGGGGCTTATTTCTGCTGTGGCTAAGTCAGTTGCATCTACTAAAAGTAAGTTATCAGGATTTTTAATGCCAGGCAATTTATGTATTTTTATGTTAGCTCAAGGAAAGGCAATTGATAGAATAGCACAAGTTAGTGTTATAAATTCTTTTGATATGAGTGATAATTTTAGAGCATTTTTGACTTTCAATAAAATGTCAGAGGTTTTATTAAATTTTTTGCCAGAACATATTGAGGAAAAGTATATTTATGAAAATACATTAGAATTTTTAAAAGATATTAATTCTGGTTTATACGATGTTTCAGATTTAGAAATTTGTTATTTTTTAAGTATTATGAAACAATTTGGTTTTCATGAGAAAAATAAGATTTCATTGGGAGAAAAAGAAAATCAGTTAATTGATGTTTTCATAGAAAATACTTATTTAAAAAATAGGCAATTAGTGTTAGAATTAGATTGTGACAAGCTTATAATCTTAAAGTATATAAAATCTTATTTTGAAAAAGTACTAGAGAAAAAATTAAATTCTTTTTAACAAAATGGTAAAAATATTAGATTTAAAATCAAAACCAAATTTAGGAGATGGTGTAAATATAAAAAAAGTTTCTTCAGAAACGAAAAGGTTTTCTGGCGGTGTAAAACCAAGAATGCCAATTAAAAAGCAATTGAAAAGTGTAAAAAATCCAAATTTTAACAAAGCTGGATTCACTGATGATATTTATAATATTTGGGGTGCGAGAAAAAATATTTCTACATTTGAAAAAAGTAATAAAAAAAGTATGAAATCATTATGGATTGTTATATTTGTTCTTCTTTCTGTTGCTGTTGTTAGTTATTTGGGTTGGAATTTTTTCAATAATTTCAAGTCACTTTCAGGAACTGGTGTTGCAATGGAAATTTCAGGTGATGATTCTTTGATTTCCGGAGATAAAGCAAAACTTACAATAAAATACGAAAACAAAGAACAGGTAAAAGTAAAAAACGTAGAGCTTCGAATAAATTATCCAGAAGGTATGTATTATATTTCATCAAGTAAAGAACCGGATAATTTAGGAGTAAATTTATGGAAACTAGGAGATCTAAGTCCAGGTGAAGATGGAAAAATTAATTTAGAAATTCAGGTAATAGGAAACAAAGATGATGAATTAAATTTAGAAGCAATAATTGCTTATGAGCCAGTAAATTTCAGTTCAAATTTTGAATCAAAGGCAAATTATAGTATAAAAATACAAAAAACATTAATGGAATTAAATATTGAATCACCATCTGAAGTAGGCAATAATAGAGTTTCATATAAAGTTATATACAAAAATATTTCTGACAATAATTTATCAAATGCAAGAATAAGGTTTGAGTATCCCGGTGGCTTTTCTGTATCTGAAGTAAATGCTAATTCTCTGGAGCAAGTAGCAGAAAATACATGGGGTTTGGGAGAGCTACAAAAAGATTCAAGTGGAGAAATTAATATTTCAGGGTTTTTAGATTTAACAAACAATACTACTTCAACATTTAATGCAATAATTGAAATAAAGTCTTTGTACTCTCTAGAAAATAATTCAGGACAAAATTCAATTTTAGAGTGGATTCCATATATAAAAGTTTCAAAAGATGTATTACTGGTTCCATCTGACGTTGCATTACAAATTTCTGTTAATAATAGTCAAATTGATATGCCACTAAATTGGGAAAATGAATTAAAATATGAAATATTTTATAAAAATAATTCAGAAAATCCTATAAATAATATTTCAATTGTTTTGAGCTTAGATTCCAAATATTTAGATTTAGAAACATTAAGAGACGTTTTTAATGGAAATTTTGATAAAGACAATTTAACAATAACTTGGGATAAAAACTCAGTTCCGTCTTTGGCAAAATTAGAGAAAGGACAAGAGGGAAAAATTAATATAGCTATTAAATTAAATAGATTTGATGATCAATATATAGGTAACGATGATTATTTTGTGAAATCAGAAGCAAAATTAAAATATAAAAACATTCAAGAAGATAAAGAATCAACATCTAATTTTATAATAAATAAAATAATTACTCCGATTGAAATCTCTTCAAAAGTAAGATATTATGACTTGTCTGATGCAGTTGGTTCAGGACCACTTCCGCCAGTTGTGGGAGAGACAACAACATATGAAGTTGTTTGGCAAATTAAATCTGTTTTAAGTAATTTGAGTGATGTGGTAGTTAAGACAATTTTGCCACCCAATGTTGACTGGGGAGAAGGAAATGTTGACCTAGGAACTATAATTTATAATTCCGAGACAAGAGAAATTACCTGGCAGATGGATAATATGGACAATGCCAGAGATTATACAGCAAAATTTAATATTTTATTTACACCGGATAAAAGTCAAAAAGATAAAGTAGTAACATTAATTAATCAAACAAATTTATCAGGCGTAGATTCATTTTCTGGTGCTAAGATTAATAAAGATGTACCATATTTAACATCAGAATTATTGGGAGATCAAAAAGCTGCCGGAAAAGGTAGGGTAATAGATTTGTAAAATGTTTAAAATTTTAAAAAAATCAAAAATATCCAACGCAAGGATTGGAATTTTAAAAACAAAATCGGGTACTATAAATACCCCATTTTTTATGCCAATAGCAACTCGTGGGGTTATAAAGTCTTTGAGTTACTCGGATATAGAAAATTTAAATCCAGAAATAATTTTAGCAAATACATATCACTTATATCTAAAGCCAGGATTAGAAATTATAAAAAAATTCAAATCTTTACATAATTTTATGAATTATAAAAAATCGATACTCACTGATTCTGGTGGTTTTCAAGTTTTTTCTCTTTCTAAAATTAGAAAAATTACGAGTACTGGGGTTGAATTTCAATCAACTTATGATGGATCACGTCATTTATTTACTCCTGAAAAAGTTATGAAAATTCAAAGTATTCTTGATTCTGATATTCAAATGGTCTTAGATATTTGTATTGATTCAAAATCAGATTATGAGAAAGTAAAACAATCACTTGAAACAACAAACATTTGGGCAAAAAAGTGTAAACAAGCAAAGAAAAAATTGGATCCCAAAAATAAAAATTTATTATTTGGAATTGTGCAGGGCGCACTAAATAAAGATTTAAGAAAAAAAAGTTTAGATGATTTAATAAATATTGGATTTGATGGTTATGCAATTGGTGGACTCGCGGTGGGTGAGACAAATAAAGAAATGTATAAAATTTTAGAATTTTTGAGTGGTAAATTACCAGAAAAAAATCCTAGATATTTAATGGGAGTTGGATATCCAGAAAATATATTAAAGTCTGTTAAAAATGGAATTGATATGTTTGATTGTGTTATACCAACACGAGAAGCAAGACACGGAAGATTATATTTTTTTACTAATAAAAATTTAAAAGGAAAATTTTATAAAACAATAAATATTACAAATTCAAAGTTTTCAAATGATAAATCAGTGATTAACAAAGATTCAGATATTGAAGAATTAAAAATTTATTCAAAATCATATTTGAGTCATTTGTTTAAAGTAGGAGATGCGCTAGCTCTACGGCTCGCAACTTTAAATAATATAGAGTTTTATTTGGGATTAATGAAAATAATAAGAAAAAATATAGAAAGGGGAACTTTATAATTTTTGAAATTATTATTCTTGACACAAAACCAAACTTGTTTTATAATGGAATAACTTTAATGATTAATAAAGCTTTTTTATTTTAGTTTGCTAAAAGCTAAATACTAAAAGCTGCCTGCCTGTCGGTAGGCGGGAAAGCTAAAAAAATGACAGAATTAATTTTAAAAGCAGAAAAAAGAGAAAATCTTGGCGGATCAAACGCTAAAAATCTTATAAAATCCGGATATTTACCAGTTATTGTTTATGGAAGAGACAAAAAGAATCTTGATTTAAAAGTTGTATATCAAGAATTTGTGAAAATTTTTAATGAAACCGGTGAATCACAGGTTCTAAATTTAGATTTTGAAGGAAAGAAAATTCCTGTAATTATCCACGATACTTCAAAAGATCATATTACTGGAAAAATAACACATGCTGATTTATATCAATTTGATGCAAAGCATAAATTAACAGTAGAGGTGCCAATTCATTTTATAGGTGAATCAAGAGTTGTGAAAGAAATGGGAGCAAGTCTTGTAAAAGCAATGGACCATGTTGAAATTGAATGTCTTGCAAGTGAGATTATATCTTCAATCGAGGTAGATATTTCAAAATTAGAGAACTACAATGATATGATTTGCGTTTCTGATCTAAAAGTTCCAAATGGGGTTGAAATTTTAACCGAAGGAGATCAGCCAATTGTAATAGCAAAACAACCTAAAGTAGAGGTTGTAGAAGAAATTAAACCAGAAACAGTAGAGACAACCGAAGAAACAAAAGAAACAGAAGAATCAAAAGAAGACAAAAAAGAAGAATAAATATTTTCAATTTTTAAAAACCAGTCTTCGAGACTTCGATTGAGCTCAGTCGAAGGCCAAGTCCAGACTGGTTTTTTTATTCAAAAAATTATATAATTTATTCATAAATATTTATTTTTAAATAGATGCAAACAGAAAAGAGCATTAAGTCATTACTTACAGTAGTTACCTTAGTTTCGTTAATATTATGTGCCACAATAATGATAGGAATATATACTAATAGTAGATGGAAAAGAATAAGAGACGTAAGAAGAGTTGCAGATGCGCAACAAATTATAAAAGCAATAGAATTTTATATATTAGATTTTGGACAATTGCCAGAAAATGAAACACAAGATGAATGGGACAGTAGTTTTGATCCGGGAAACTCAAATCAAACATTATTTAAAAGTTTGAGAGAAAAAAAATTATTATCTCAAGTATTTGACCCTGTAAATAATAATGCTTTCAATTATAGATATCATAAATTTAAAGCAGGGGAATATGGTTGTAGTCGTACTTTTGCTATATTTCAAATTACTTCTTTTGAGGGGCGCGGTGATAATATTGGTTCTGGTTTTTGTCCAGATAGAGATTTCACAAAAGAAGCACCAAATGGTTTTACCGTTCAATGGTTTGAATAAACTATTTTTTATATAAAAAGACAGGAAAAGTATCCTGTTTTTTTGTATGTTTTTCACTTTATATTTTGAATTTATTATGGTAAAATTAACTTATAAAACACTTTAATTAATGGAGCAAAATACCATATATCTTAATTTTAGAAAAAATGTTATTGAATATCCCAGTAACACTGCTTTAGCGTATATAGAAAATGGAAATTATAAGAAAATTAGTTATAAAAATTTGAATGAAAATATTTTAAAGTTAGTTGATTATTTTGTCGAAACTGGAATAAAAAATGGTGATAGAGTAGCAATTTTTAGTGAAAACAGATGGGAGTGGCCAACAGTTGATTTAGCTTGTAATTATCTGGGTGCAATTTTGGTGCCAATTCATACAACATATGGACCAAAATATATTGATTATATTATTTCTAAAACACAGCCAAAAATTATTTTTATATCCAGCGAAAAACTTTTAGAAACTTTTTATTCTATTAATAAAGATTTAATAGGTAGTTTACAAATTATTTGTTTAGATAATATCAACAAAGAAAATATAAAATATTTTGGGAGTATTTTAGAAAATGAGCTCAAAAAAGATTTGATTTCTCCACTTGACGATGAGAGTTTAGCAGTAACAATAATATATACATCAGGAACAACAGGAATGCCCAAAGGTGCAGTTTTAAGCAACAAAAATATATTGATTAATATAGAAAATGTTTTAAAATATGTTCCTATATATAACACGGATAGATTTTTTTCATTTTTACCACTATCACATGTATTAGAGAGAGTGGCTGGACATTTGGTTCCTTTATATGTAGGGGGTTCTATATATTATAGTAGAAATCCAAAAACACTTATTGATGATATAAAATTAGCTAAGCCAACAATACTTATTTGTGTACCTAGAATTTTTGAGAAAATTTTTGATAAAATTCAGGATAATTTAAGAAAAGCCTCTAAATTAAAAAGTAATTTATTTTTTTATGCATTAAAAAGAGAAAGTCAATTGAATTCATTAAAAAGACATGGAAGAAAAATTGATAGAAGGTTATCTTTTGTTTGTAAAATTTTAGATACAATAGTTTTTG
>CAYLQO010000020.1:0-15314 GCA_964386425.1 uncultured Gammaproteobacteria bacterium
TTGCTGTTTTAAGAAATATTTCTGGATCTGGTTTTCCTTTTTTTACGTCATCTCCAGTTAGTATAACTTCAAATAAATTTTTAATTTTCATCTTATTCACTACAAAATTTAAATAGTTTTTTATGGACGATGAAGCGATTGCCATTTTTATGTTTTCTTTTTGGCATTCTTTAAAAAGTTTTTTAACACCAGGCATAAATTTTGGAGTTTCTTTTATCATTAGATTATGCATTGCTCGCCACTTTATTTTTCTAGCTTCTTTATAATCACCACTGACATTATTTTCTTCAAAAAGAGTTTTAAAAATTATACTTAATTTTATCCCGGCAAATCTTTTTGTAATTTCACGCTGCGAAATTTTAATTCCATATTTTTTTAGAGTTTCAACTTCTGTTTTTGCATGTGTATATTGTGTGTTTGCAATTGTTCCATCAAAATCCCAAATTATTGCTTTTAAATTATTTTTCATTGTGTTTATTATTATTTATGCTTAGTATATCATAAAAAATAAATACAAAAAAATTAGCTCCCCGAAAGGAGCTAATTTATATGTAAGAGATTATCTTCTATCGTAATTTCTATTTCCACCTCTAAAATCTCTACCGCCACCTCTATTGAATCCGCCTGTTCTTGGGCGATCTTCTTGTGGTCTTGCTTCGTTTACTGTTAGTTGTCTTCCATCAAGTTCTTTACCGTTGAACATTTCAATAGCTGATTTAGCCTCGTCTTCTGTTTCCATTTCTACGAAACCAAAACCCTTTGAACGGCCTGACATTTTATCAATAATAATAGCAACTGAAGTAACTGTTCCTGCTTGTGCGAAATATTCTTTTAACGCATCTTCTTTTGTGTTATAAGATATTCCACCTACGTATAATTTTGTTGACATAATTTTTCTTTCACAAATAATTTATAAATCGCAAGTCGATCTTTTTTTCTAACCTAACACTTATTTATTTGTGAAAGGATGAGAACCTAATTCTTGCTTAATGTTTTCATAGTAGCACGCTTTTACATATAAGTCAATGTTAGTAGGTGAAGAATTAAAAATAAAAAAGTCCACAATACACGTGGACTTTTAAAATTGTCTGTCTGGTCCTCCACTACCAGATGATCCCATTATTCCCCAATAAGGAATTCCAATTGGCTTTTCGTTTTCTTGATTTTTGTTTTTCTCAGTTTGTTTTTTCTGGTTTTTTATTCGGGGATGTTTCTCTTCAAATAATTCTTTTGGAGTTTTTTCCTTTTCCATTTTTAACCTCCTTTTCTTAGACTATTATATCAAAAATTATTGTAAATAAAAAATAAGTTGTTGTTGATTTTTTTCTACTATTGTATAATAAAATTAGTTTGATTTTAATAATTAAAAAAAATATATGGAATTTTTATTAGGAAGTTTTTTCATTTTACCAATTATAATAATATTTGGTTTATCTGGATTAAGAGTTGTTAATCAGTATGAAAGAGCCGTTATATTAACTTTAGGAAAATATACTAGTACAAGACAACCAGGATTAACATGGATTTTCCCAGGACTACAGAGAATGATAAAAATTGATATGCGTATTACAACAACGGATATTCCTCAACAAGAAGTAATTACAAAGGATAATGTTCCTGTTGGAATAAATGCAGTTGTGTATTTTCAGGTTCAGTCAGCAGAAAATGCAATTTTGAATATAAAAGATTATACATTAGCTGTTTCTCAATACGCACAAGCAGCTCTTCGTGACGTAATCGGTGGAATTGAACTTGACCCATTACTTTCAGAAAGAGAACAAATAGCAGAAGAAATTCAAAAAATTGTTAGTGCGGCAACTCAGTCTTGGGGGATATTAGTTACTGATATAAAAATACAAGATATTGAGCTTCCAGCTGATATGAAGCGTGTTATGGCAAAACAAGCAGAATCAGAAAGAGAAAGAAGAGCAATTATTATTAGAGCAGAGGGAGAATTTCAGGCCTCTGAAAAATTGGCTCAAGCAGCAAATGCCCTTAGCGCTACTCCTGGAGGTCTTTCGATGAGAACATTACAAACAATAGAAAAAATAAATCCAGATCCATCCAAGACTGTTATTTTCGCATTACCAGTTGAAGTACTTGAAGGTATAAAAGCTATTTCTCAGAATATAAAAGTAAAATAAATTATTTAATTTCTTTTAGAAAATCTTGTGCAAGTTGGGCTGTACCTGAACTGGGCGCATAAAAGTTTTTCCAGACAACTACAATATCAGCATCATTAAAAATTGCACGTTGAACTTCTTTTATTGTGTCTCCGCCCGCTACAGCCACTAAAATTCCGTAATTTCCTTTAATCTGTTTTATTTGATAATAAGGAATTTGTTTCTCTTTAGAAAATTCACTTTCATCAACTCCTCGATGTAACATTACAACATCTGGGAGTTTTTTTAATTTTTTTAAAATAGTAATAGCGCTAGGAACATTCATCATATCAATAATTGAATCAATATTAAATTTAGCGCATTCTTCTATAAAACTATTTATGGTTTCTATTGGTGCGACCCCTAAACATGTGGCCGCATTTGCTCCAGCACTGGCCATCATTTCTACTTCACGATTTGCTAGATCAGCACACTTATTATCAGCGACAATATATGTTCCACCGGGCACAATACTTCTTATTTCTGAAATTGCCCAAGTGCCGTATGTTTTTATAAGTGGAGTTCCCGCTTCAATTAAAATTCTATCTGACATAGGAAGTTGATAAATAATATCCCTTGCTTCTTCTATTGTACTATTTAGAGCTATGTGTAAATATTTTTTTCTTTTTTCTAGGCGTATTTTTTGATTTGAACCGTCCAGTAATTGAGATAATGATTGTGGTAATAATTTATTGATTGTTTGTTGTGCTCTATCTCCAGTATTAATAGAAGAATTTTTTGTTAATGATATGTTTTGTAGTTGGTTAAGTTTGTTTATAAATTTTGAAAAATATGAGTTTAGTGAGTTATCAGAGAGAACTTTGTTTTTTACAAAAACCTGAAAGAGTATATAAAAAGCACCTAAAACAGGATTTATTATAAATAAAAGAATAGCAATAATTATTATGTTGGGAGATTTAAAATTATTCCGATTTTTTTGTTCAGGCATTTATTTAATTAATTTTAGAAAATCTTGTGCAAGTTTTGCAGTATCTTCCGGTGAATTATAAAAAGATTTCCAAATTACAGCTATATCAGAATCATTAAAAAATGTTCTTATAACATCTCTTGGCGTTTCTCCTCCAGCAACAGAAATTAAAACGTTGTTATATGTTCCTTTTATTCTATGAATTTGATCAAGTGGAATTGTTTTTTCTCTGTTTTGTTCATTTTCATCAACGCCACGATGTAAAACAACAATATTTGGAAGTTTTTTTAGTTTTTGTAAAATTTCAAATGGGAATTGGATATTCATCATATCAATCATTGAATCAATTTTAAAATTTTCACATTCTCTAATAAATTCGTTTATTGTTTCTATTGGTGCTAAACCCAGACATGTGGCTGCAGATGCACCAGAGCGAGATACTTCTTCAACTTCTCTTCCACCCCTGTCCATACATTTTAGGTCGGCAATTATGTATGGTGATTCTTGAATTTTTTCAGCCCACCATTGAGACAAAAGAGATATGCCCCTGTTCCCATATTGTTTTATAAGCGGAGTTCCTGCTTCGATAATTATTTTTGGAGATGCTGGAAGTAGTGAAATCATGTTTTCTACTTCAAGTAGTGTGCGGTTGAAGGCTATTTGTAAATATTTTGATTTTTTATTTAACATGTTTTTATTATATCTAATTTTTTATTCATTGAATAGTTAAATATTTTGTAAATAAAAAATCAAGCCAAATGACTTGATAATATCAAACTAAGCTTGATGGTACCGGGAAGAGGACTCGAACCTCCACGCCAATGGCACTTGCTCCTAAGGCAAGCGTGTCTACCAATTCCACCATCCCGGCACGAATATAAAATTATATTTGCTATTATACGCTCCAATTTTGTAATGGTCAATGCTTTATTATTTGAGTTTTGAATTATTTTTTTGCCACTCCTTTATTTTTTTATGATTTCCAGATAAAAGTACTTTTGGTACGGAGTATTTTTTTGTTCCCGAGTTTGTCGAGGGATTTTTATATTTTATTACCTCTGGTCTTGTGTATTGTGGATATTCTAGACTATTGTCATTATGTGATTCATCTTTCAAAGATTCTTTATTTCCTAGAACCCCTGTAATTAAGCGAGATACAGAATCAACAATAATTGCAGTTGCAAGCTCACTATTTGTTAAAACAAAATCTCCGATAGAAATTTTTTCGTTGATAAATTTATCAACTCGCGCATCAATTCCTTCATAATAACCATTTACAAAAATAATTTGATCTAAGTGAGAAAATTCTTTTGCTAATTTTTGATTATACTTTTTTCCCTTTGGATCAAGTAGAATAATTTTAGATTTTTTAGATTTTTTTATAGATTTTATTGCTTTTAAAATTGGCTCAACTTTTAAAATCATTCCAGCTCCTCCGCCATATGGAGCATCATCTACACTACGATGTTTATCATTTGTAAAATCTCTTAAATTTATATAATTAATTTTTATTAATTTATTTTTTTGTGCACGACCCAAAATACTCTCTTTATAATAAGAATCTAAAATTTCTGGAAAAATTGTAATAATATCGAATATCATTTTTAATTTTCTATTTTCAATTTAGTAATTGATTCATTAATTTTTTAATTTATCTATTTATTTAGTTATTTTATTATTTATCTATTTAAATAGCAAACAGTAAATTAATTGAAACTTGTCTCTCGACCTCGAGGGTCTCTCCTCGAGTCTGAACGACCTCGGAGTTGAAGACGAGACCGAGAGGAAAATAGTAAATAGTAAATTATCTATATATAACAAAACCCCGTTTGAGAACAGGGCTTTGTTTTTATGTTGAGATTATAATTTCAAATCTTCTACGTTATCATCTCCATGACTTTCGTCCATGTGAGATCTTGAAGGTCTTTCAGTTCCTTCAGGTTGGTTGATTTTCAAGTTAACTCTTGCGTTATTTCTTGCTCCAACCACTCTTAGCAATGCTCTTATAGCTCTTGCTGTGTTACCTCGTCTGCCAATTATTTGTCCCATATCGCTTGGGTCAACGTTAAGTGTCAAAAGGACACCCATTTCGTCAACTGATCTAGCGACAGAAACGCTTTCTGGCTTATCAACAAGGAATTTAACAAGTGTTTCTAAAAAGTCTTTGTCTTTGTCTGACATTGTCGTACAGTTAATTGTTAATTTACCTCATGAACTTTCGTTCATTTATATAAATATATCATATCTTTTGATTTGTGTCAATTTTACATATAAAGAAGGTTTTTTCTATAATTATTCCTTTTTTAAGTTATCTCTAATTTCTCTGAGTAATAAAATGTCTTCACTTGGTTCAGTGGGCTTTTCTTCTTCTTTTTTCTTTAATTTGTTGATTTGTTTTATAGCGATGAATATACAAAACGCAATTATGATAAAATCAATAATCGTATTTATAAATAAACCATAGTTTAGGGTAACTATACTTGAGGGATCAGTAGAGTTTTTTAGTATGATTTTTAATTTTGAAAAATCAATTCCACCCAATAGTACACCAATTGGAGGCATTATAATATCAGTAACTAAAGAACTTACAATTTTTCCAAAAGCACCGCCGATTATTATACCAACCGCCATATCCATTACATTGCCACCTATGGCAAATTTTTTAAATTCTTGTAACATGGACATAATTTTTTATTTTAATTTATAAAAACATTGAAAGAATGTATGTTTATATTATATAATTGTTTATATAAATAAGCTAATCATAAATTAATGAAAAACAATAGTCATATTCCTTTGTTCGTTGTATTAATAGTATTATTAATTTTTTACCTTTTATATGTTAATTATTCAAGAAATCAAATAAATCAAATAATTTTGAATCAAACCGCCAATCGTTTTTATAATCAAGATAAAGAAATAGATTTAGAGAAAGAAAATATTATACACAATATAAGGCCCAATCAAATCATAATTAGTCCACTTACAATAAGTGGTAAAGCAAGGGGTTTTTGGTTTTTTGAGGCAAGTTTCCCTATTAAATTATTAGATGAAAATTATAAGGAGATAGTTACGGTAATAGCAATTGCTAAATCAGACTGGATGACAAGTGATTTTGTTGAATTTGATGCTATAATAAACTTTAAGAAACCAAATTCAAAAAAAGGATTTATATTATTTCAAAAAGATAATCCATCAGGACTTCCCGAAAATGAAGAAAAAATTTATATACCAATTATGTTTAATTAAAAATTAATAAATACAGCTTAGCTGGAAAAATAAAATGTCAAATGGAAATGGTAATGGTTTAGAACCATACACAAAAAAGAAGTTTTTATTTATAACAATAGATGCACTTATCTGTGATACAGCAAGAATAATTTTTAACGAAGGAAATGATGTTAAATTTTTTATTTCTGAGAAGTCACAGCAAGATATTGGAGATGGATTTGTTCCAAAAGTAACTAATTGGGAAAAAGAAGTTGATTGGGCAGATGTAATTGTGTTTGATGATGTGTTGGGACAAGGAGCAATTGCAGAAGATTTGAGAAAAAAAGGTAAGTATGTAATTGGTGGGACAAAATATACTGATATGTTAGAAGATGATAGATCTTTTGGTCAAGAAGAATTAAAAAAATATGGAGTCTCAATTTTACCATATCAAATATTTGATTCATGTGAGAACGCAATTGAATTTGTAAAAAATAATCCATCTAGGTATGTTATAAAACCGTGTAGTGATACGTCATATAATAGTGACAATCAGAATATAACCAAAAAAGAAGACACCGAAGATGATCAAAATATAAAAAAGTTTCTTTTTGTTGGTGATGAAGAAAATGGTCAGGATATAATTCAGGTCTTAGAGGCATATAGTAAAACAACCCATAATAACATAGGAACATTTCAATTACAGAAGAAAGTAAATGGAGTTGAGGTTGCCGTTGGAGCATTTTTTAATGGAAATGAATTTATATATCCAATAAATGTAAATTTTGAACATAAAAGATTATTTCCAGGTAATATTGGACCATCAACTGGTGAAATGGGAACAACAATGTTCTGGTCAATGCCAAACAAAATTTTTAATTTAACTCTAAAAAATTTAGAACAAAAATTAGCAGAAGAGCATTATGTTGGTTATATTGATATAAACTGTATTGTAAATGGAAATGGAATTTATCCGCTTGAATTTACAACTAGATTTGGGTATCCTACAATATTTATTCAACATGAGGGAATTACAATGCCAATGGGAGAATTTTTTTATCGTCTTGCAAAAGGAGAAAAATTTGAGTTAAAAACAAAAAAAGGATTTCAAATTGGTGTAAGAATAATAATGCCACCATATCCATTTGACGACATTCCAACATTTAATTTATATTCCAAGGAAGCTGTAATAGTTTTTAAAAAGAAAAATTATGAAGGCGCACATATTGAAGATGCGAAACTTTTAAATGGAGAGTGGGTTATAGCTGGAGATAGTGGTGTTGTATTAACTATAACAGGATCAGGTCTTTCCATGAAACAAGCTCAAACGCAAGTGTATAATAGAGTTGACAATATTTTGATTCCAAATATGTATTATAGAAAAGATATAGGTGACAGGTGGTTTGAGGATAGTGATAAACTACACATTTGGGGATATTTAAGAGAATTTTAAATTTTAAAATAATTTTATGAAGAAGATGTTTCTATATTTTATATTGGCAACTGCAGTAATATTTTTTGTAGCAATTTGTATTAGGTTTTTATTCACTGCAGAGGATAATTGGATATGTGAAAATGGAGTTTGGATAAAACATGGAAATCCAACAACACAAATGCCAACACGAGAATGCAAAAGTATTAAGCTAAATAAAGATTGTGATATAGATACAACAGTAAAAGATCCTGTTTGTGGTGAAGATGGAAAAACATATTTTTATGGAGAAAAAGAAGCCACATGTGAAGGAATAAAAGTTTCATACAAAGGAGAATGTGGAAAATTAAATGCTTCTATTTGTGCAATGAGTGATCTTTCTAGCAAGGAAGAGTGTCAAAAGCTAATGGAACAAAGAGTTGCCTTTGAAAATTTTATAAAAGAAAATATTTCAAATCTTTCTCCAAAAAAAGAAGTACTTGGTGGAAAATTTTATGTAACACAATTTGTCTGGGCGGATGATAATAATGGACTTGTTGATTATGAAGATGGTCACATTGCCTTTAAGGCAAAGTTTAATATATTTTTAGAAGGAAATAATCCAAAAATTAGTTTTTTTGAAATTATAAAAGAATAAAACCTTTATACAAGAGAAAACTTCCGAATTGCTTCGGAAGTTTTTGTATGTTTGAATAATTACTAGTTTTGTTTTTCTTTGCATTTTGTGCATATCCAAAGATAATTCCATCTTCCTTTTTTTATTGGTCCTCCCTGAGAATCCCAACTTGCCCGTCTTTGCATTTTAGAAAAACAATTTTTACATCTTGGGGTGAGTAGCTTTTTGATAAAATTAAACATTATTACTCCTTTTGTGTTTGTTGTTCACAGTGTTTACAGGGATAATATTTGATAACAGTGTTGAAGCCGCCTATGTCTGGATCTTCTATGGCGAGCATTGTTGGTAATTGTTCTTTTAGTTGCTTGCACTTAGAACAAATAGGCCTCATGTCTTCAAGAGTTTCTTCGTCCGCTTCGAAAAGTTTACAAAAAAATTCCCAAATACCAGTAAATAGTTTTTTAAGTTTATCCACGATTCCTCCATAAGAATCTTATTATGTAAAAATGTTATTAGTATTTTGATTTATTGTCAAATGATAAATAATATTGACTTCAATTATTAATATGATAAGATTTGTATATAAGAAATATTAGACGCCTTATTATATAGAGCCGTCTAATAGTCAAAATATCAATAAAAATAGGTAAAAATCAAAATAAAAACAAAAAGGCGTCTAATTATTAGGGTGCCTTTTACGTTTGTTGAAAACTAATTGAGCTCAATTTGAGCACAAGAAAAGCGAACAATATACTCCTCTGTTTTGATACATTTTAGTAGTATAAAAACCAAAACCCCGTATCTTGCGATACGAGGAGTTGGCGAAAAGCGATTTATGAAGCTTATATATACTTTTGCAAGTATATGTTTGGCCTCGTTTTGATTCTAGCAGAATAAGTGCTTTTGTCAAGCGAGAAGAGTGATTTAATAATTAAGGAATCAATTTTATTGATTCTAGGGAGAAAAGCGTATGGATGTAAACAAAGCCATATTTATCGGAAGACTTATAAAAGATCCGATAAATAAAAAATTAAGCTCAGGTACAGATATTTGTTCCGCTGTCTTAGCAACAAATTATTTTTATAAAGACAGCAAAAGTAAAAAAACACAAGATAAAGTAGAGTTTCATAATCTTGTTTTTTGGGGAAAATTAGCACAGATTGTTGAAAAGTATGTTAAAAAAGGTGATAAGGTTTATGTTGAGGGAAGAATTGCCACAAGAAATTGGGAAGATAAAGAAAGAAATAAGCACTATAAGACTGAAATTATAGCAAATGAAATTATAATGCTCGGCGGAAAGAAGAAAGATGAAAGCAATAAAGCGGTTGTGAAAGAAGAGACAAGTATTGAAGAAATTGATGTTGATGAAGAATAGCTATTAAAATATGGGGATTTGGTCTTATAAGTTTGGCGACCCACTGAGATCATTTCCCCATAGCATAATAATATGAAAAGTGATACACAAAATTTTTATTTTATAATATTTATTATATTTTTTGCGACATTATTAGTATATATAAACATATCTCACGCACAGGAATTAATTTTTTCTGAGATTATGTATGATCCACAAGGATCTGACACGGGAAATGAATGGGTGGAGATTTTTAACAAATCAACTTCTACTATAAATATAGAAGGTGATTTTAGATTTAATAATGGAAGTAACCATGTTATGAATCTAGTTTTTGGTTTGAATAATATAAATTCAGAAGAATTTTTTGTTATAACAAACAATGCAGCGAATTTTTTGAATAATTATCCAAATTACTCCTCTGCTCTCTTTGAATCATCGTTTAGTTTAAATAATACTTCTGGCTTAATCAAGATTTTACAAGGAACAAGTGTTTTAGCGGAACAAGAATATATTAGTTTTGTTGGTGCAAATGATAATGGAAAAACACTAGAAAGAATAAATTTGGTTGGAGCTGGGAATACTTGGCAGGAATCTTATATTATTGGTGGAACGCCTGGACTTGTATCAAGCGTTGTACCAGAAAATATTGCTCCAAATGCGATAATTAATGTTTCAACAACAACTGTTTATGTTGGAGATATGATACTTTTTGACGCTAGCTCCTCCACTGATGAAAATATAAATAACCTCACATATTTTTGGAGCATAGATAATTTAGTAAGCTCAACGGACCAGATTTTTAATTATTCTTTTGTTAATTCCGGTACTTATAATATTTCACTTGTTGTTTCCGATGGATTTTTATCAGATACGGAAGATTTGATTATGAATGTTTTAGAAAATAATTCAACAAGCACAACATCAACCATTGATTATTCAGGAAAAATTATTATAAATGAATTATTGCCAAATCCAGAGGGAAGCGATGATACTGAGTGGATTGAAATTAAAAATGTAAGTGAAGACTCTATTAATTTAGAAAATTGGTATATACAGGACGCATCAGCAAAGAAATATATTTTTTCTTTTGATGATTTTGATAATCTTATTTTAGATCCAGGAGAATTTTTGGTTTTAGAATATAATGTTTCTGGAATTACGTTAAATAATTCAAGCGATTCTTTGTATTTATTTGATAATTACAATAATAAGATATTTGAAACAACATACTCAAATTCAATTGAGGGAAATTCTTGGGCAAATTTTAGTGATGCTTGGAAGTGGACAAATATTTTAACAAAAGGACAAGACAACAAGGAGCAAATTATAAATTTTCCACAGGCAATAATTGATATTGCAGGAGAATTTTTTGTGAGAACTGAAATAAATTTTTCCGGTGCAAATTCTTATGATTCTAGTGGTGGCGAATTATCATATAAATGGTATATAAATAATTATTTAAAAAGCAGAGAAGAACAATTTAAAATAACATTTGATTCACCAGGTACAAAATCAATTAAATTGGTTGTTGTAAATACAGAGGGTTTGTCATCCCAGCAGGTTCAAGATATAGAAATTAGAGAAAATTTAACCACCACCACTACTTCAACTACTTCATGTAGTTTTGATGAAAAAACAAAGATAATAATCAGTGAATTATTTCCAAATCCCAGTGGTGTAGATGATGGAGAATTTATAGAACTTTATAATCCAAATAATTTTGAGGTTGATTTGGCGGGCACTAGTTTAAATGATACAAGTACTTATTTTTATAAATTAAATCAAAAAATTCCAGGCAAATCATTTTTTGTAGTTTACAAAAAAGATTCAAAAATTTCTTTAAATAACTCTAGTGAAGAATTAAAACTTTATGATTGCAATAAAAAAATTGTCTCAAGTGTAAAATATGATAAAAGCATAGAAGATAAGTCATATTCTTATAACTTTTTAGATGAAACATATTTTTGGTCTGATCCTACACCAGACGAAGATAATATTTTAAATTCAGAAAATAATTTAACAATTACAGGATCAAATGAATTATTAGAAAATGAAGACAAAAGTTTTTATGGAGTAATTGTTTCAGCGCTAAGCGAAATTAAAAAAGATATTTTTTATATTTGTTCTTACGATTTTCAAAATGAATTAGTTGATTATGAAAATTGTATAGAAGCAAAGTCTAAAATTAAAGATACTCAAATGAAAACCGGAGATATATTTATTTTTTATGGAGAAATACAGAATAAAGAAGATAAAAACATTGTAACTATTTCTGAAATGGAAAAAATAAAAAATATAGAATTAAAAGATCCAGAAATTTATGAAATAGATGACGTATTAAACTCACCACTTAATTCGTTTGTATCAATACAGGGACAAATTTTTAAATTAAATAAGAAAAGTTTGTATGTTGGTGAAGAAGATAATAAATGTAAAATTAAATTCAAAGATTTAGGGGATATAAAATTGCAAAAAGCAGACAATATTTATTTAAGAGGAATTGTTGTGCGTGATGGTGACTCTATTGCTCTTTATATTAGAGACTCTAAGGATATTTTAATACAAAAAGTGTTAGCCGAACAAATTATATCATCAACGACAGAAAGTATTAATAAAGAACCTGTAAAGAAGAAGGATTTTTTAGGGATTATAATTTTTATTTTTTCAATTATTTTGGTTGTCTTCTTTTTTATAAAAAACAAGTTAAAAAATAAATAAAAAAATCCTCCCCCGCCGACCTGATATAAAAAATATTTTTTTATTTCTTGTATCAGGTAAGCGAGAGAAGATAAATTGAATGATATTTTTTTGTCGAATCTCGTAGGGTGTACAAGATTTCTTGATGACAAAAAATATCTTTATACATTATATATTAAATAGAAAAACTATGTCAAATAATTTTATTATTATACAAAAATTTTTTCAAACTATTAATAAAAATGTAAATAAAGATCAAAATTTATTATCAATTTATAGAATTAAAAATCAGGAATTAAAAAATATTTTGTATTACAATGCAAATCAAATTTTAGATATTGATTTTGATTTAGATAAAATTAAATTTTAATTTTTTATCTATTGAATTTTAGCATCATGAGATGTTATACTTTTTTTATTGATTAATTTGTGTGGGCTCGTGGCGCAGCTGGTAGCGCGTTTGCATGGCATGCAAAAGGTCAGGGGTTCGAACCCCCTCGAGTCCACCAAGTTTAATTTGGGCCTATAGCTTCCCGCCTACGCGGGATCTCCGTTTCACTTCGACAGTTGTTGCAAGTATTTACTAATAAGAACATTTAAAATTTAAAATATTTAGGGCCTATAGCTCAGTTGGCTAGAGCGTTTGCATCGCACGCAAGAGGTCAAGGGTTCAAATCCCTTTAGGTCCACCATTTAAAATCGAGTCCTCGTAGTTCAACGGATAGAACAGGTCCGTCCTAAGGACAAAATCTGGGTTCAATTCCTAGCGAGGATACCAATATTAAGCACCAGGGTGGTGTTTTTTATTTTAGATTTATTATATTGACATATCACAATAAATATGATACTATACTATATTCTACCAAGTATAGAATTTTAAAAATAATATATAAATAGGAGGATCAAATGAAGGCATTTAGATTGCTGATTCTTGTCGTTGTAATTATTGGTGTTTCTTGTGCATATGCTCAGGTTTACCCAATTCCGAAAGAAGGTATGCTTGTAAATGATTTCAGTGGAATTCTGTCATCCGGACAGATCCAAACTTTGAATGCCCAATTAGCTGACTTTGAAAAAAGAACCACAATTGAATTTGCGGTCGTGACGGTTTCATCTCTTCAGGGTTTTTCAATCGAAGAGTTCTCTCTTGGGTTGGCAAATGCCTGGGGTGTCGGTAAAAAAGACAAAAACAATGGAGTTATTTTACTTGTTGCGCCTAATGAAAGAAAAGTGCGAATTGAAGTTGGTTTGGGTTTGGAGCAACAATTGAGTGATAATGCTGCCAGCGACATTATCCAAAACACTATTTTACCGGCATTTAAATCTGGTAATATGGGTCTTGGAATTATCAACGGTGTGGGTGCTGTAATAAAAACACTCGCACCTATCAATGGTGCATCAACAAATTCCAATGTACGCTTGCGAGTTATAGATCCAAACAGAGCTCAGCGTGAAAAAGAACAAAACAGGTTGGCCATAGCAGTTCTTATTTTTTTTGGAGTTGCTGTAAGTGGTTTTGTGTTGTCTTTTATCTTGTCAAGCATTCTCAGTACAAAAAAGGAAAATCGGGAAAAGCTTCAGAACTATAGAAAAACATTTAATGACTTAAAGACGGGCTTTGCAAAAGCAAAAACAATGCTCGAAGAGTTAGAATCTGGAAATCCAACATGGGATATATCTGGGCTAAGAAAAGAGCTCTATCTAATCGATATTATAAAAATCGATTCGGCACTTGATCAGATTGAAGTCGAACTAATGAAGTTTTCGCCATCATCCAATATTGTATACCCAAGATTTGAATTATTGGATGATAACGAGGAGAAAATTCAAAAGATGATTGAAATCATAAACTGGCTATATTCTTCCCCAAGTGTAATGAAAACCACATCCGAAAATCTCAAACATCCGGATGTCCAACCAAAGACCAAAGAAAAGTTCTCTTCAGTAGAGAGCCAATTTAAGAAGGTAACCTCAGGAGAGAGCTCAGCAAAGTCAATCCACAAAGACCTCAAGGCAATTGTAAGAGCTTTAAAAGAGATCGATTCTGATGTGGAGTCAGACAAGAAATTCGCAGATTGGGCTCGTAGTAAGGGTCCGGAATTGTTGGAGGACTACAAACAAAAGCTTGAAGAAGCCGAAAAAAATGCGGGAACTTCTTCGTCACAAAAGGCAGCACTCCGTCAGGCACAGGATCAATACCAGCAAGCACTTTTGTTATCAAGAAACGGAGGTGTGAACTGGGTTCAAGTTGCGATTATTCTTTTGATTGTGGATTCACTGTGCGATAAATCCTCGAGTTACCACAGCAACTCTTCCTTTCAAAACAATCACAGATCATCAAACAATGAAACAAATTCCAGTATTGGTGGCTTTGGTGGTTTTGGTGGAGGCATGTTTAAAGGTGGAGGCGCTTCCGGAGGTTGGTAAGTTAAAGTAGTAATAAGAATAAAAAATAGGCTCTTTAAGGACTATGTCCAAGAAGAGCTTTTTATTTTATATAAAGAAATATTATTTATATTTTGTCAAGTGGTAGATAGTTATATAAAATTATCCTTGACAAAAATAAAAATATAAATTATTATAATATGTAAATTAAATGACACATGGGAGGAATATAGTGATCAAACTTTTTGTAATTGATTTGAGAGAAAATCCAGAGAATTTTGATAGGTGTAACTACCTACCATCACCCTGGACACATCACAGGGGTAATGACAATATCCTTAGGGGCTATTATGCAATAGGTGCAAATAAAAAATATCAATTATTTGTTCCTGTTGGAGACGATTATGAGGCGACAATTTTTAATGAACCTCTCGGAGATTTTCTTGAATGTCCAAAGCTCTCAATAGATAGTCGTTTCTCAAAGTTAACAGAATATTTTGATTATGAGCTCAAGAAGCAAATAATTA
>CAYLQO010000021.1:0-14314 GCA_964386425.1 uncultured Gammaproteobacteria bacterium
GATAATATAGATAAGTAAATTATTTCATCCCGCCAAGGTGGGATAAATAAAATATAGATAAAATTATGGAATTTTCGTATAAACATAAAAGTATAGAGAAAAAATGGCAGGACAAATGGGAAGAGTCAGGAGTTTTTAAATTAGACGAAAAATCTAGGAAGAATAAAAAATATATTCTTGATATGTTTCCATATCCTAGTGGTGCTGGTCTTCATGTCGGTCATCCAGAGGGATACACTGCAACAGACATATACTCAAGATATTTAAGAATGAATAATTTTGATGTAATACACCCAATGGGTTGGGATGCATTTGGTCTTCCAGCAGAAAATTATGCAATAAAAATAGGTGTTCATCCAAAAAGTAGTACAAAGAAAAATATAGAAAACTTTAAAAGACAAATAAAGAGTTTTGGTTTTTCTTATGATTGGAATAGGGAATTAAATACATCAGATCCCGGTTATTATAAGTGGAGTCAATGGTTTTTCCTTCTATTATATAAGAATGGGCTAGCTTATAAAAAGAAAGCGCCTGTAAATTGGTGTGAAACCTGTAAAACGGTTTTAGCAAACGAACAAGTTGTAGATGGGAAATGTGAAAGGTGTGAAAGTGTTGTTATAAAAAAAGATCTGGAACAATGGTTTTTTAAAGTTACGGCATACGCAGAAAGGTTATTAGATGATTTAGAAAATTTAAAATGGCCAGAAGCACTTAAAACAATGCAGAAGAATTGGATCGGTAAATCAGAAGGAGCACTTATTAAATTTCCAATTACTGATTCTAACCTTATGATTGAGGTTTTTACAACTCGTCCCGATACATTATATGGTGCAACTTATATGGTTCTAGCACCCGAACATGAATTATTAGAAAAATTAAAAGATAAAATTACAAATTTTGATGAGACACAAAAATATATAATTCAAACAAGAAAAAAATCAGAATTAGAAAGAACCGAATTAAACAAAGATAAAACAGGTGTTGAGCTTTTAGGAATAAAAGCAATAAATCCTGTAAATCAAAAACAAATTCCAGTTTTTATTTCTGATTATGTTTTGGGAACTTACGGAACAGGAGCAATAATGTGTGTTCCTGCTCACGATCAGAGAGATTTTGAATTTGCTAAAAAATTTAATTTAGAAATTATTCCAGTTGTAAAAACAGATAATGATATTGATTTTGATAATATGACTAGTGCTATGGAAGCAGAGGGAAACATGATTAATTCAGATGAGTTTAATGGAATCAATTGTGTTGATGCGAAAAATAAAATTACCAAGCGCGCTAATGGTAAATTAACAACACAATATAAAATTCGTGATTGGCTTGTTTCTCGTCAGCGTTATTGGGGAGCACCAATTCCAATTATATATTGTGATACATGTGGAACTGTTCCAGTGCCAGAGGAAGATTTACCAGTTTTGCTTCCTGATGATATTTCAGATTTTCGTCCAACTGGAAAATCACCACTTGAATCCTCAGCTAGTTTTAAAATAGTAAAGTGTCCAATTTGTGGAAGGGACTCAAGAAGAGAATATGATACAATGGACGGATTCGTAGATAACTCTTGGTATTACTATAGATATCTAGATCCAAATAATGAACAAGTTTTTTGTTCAAAAGAAATGCTTCAAAAATTCATGCCTGTAGATTGTTATGTCGGTGGGGCAGAACATGCAGTGGGTCATTTGATATATGCGAGATTTTTTACAAAAATTTTAAAAGATACGGGATATATTGATTTTGAAGAACCATTTTTAAGATTAATTAACCAGGGTTTAATACTTGGTGAAGATGGACAAAAGATGAGTAAATCTCGTGGAAACGTCGTTAATCCAGATGAAATGATTGAGGAATTTGGAGCAGATAGTTTCAGAATGTACGAAATGTTTATGGGACCACTTGAGGATTATAAAGCATGGAACACTGACGGAATGAAAGGGCAACGTAGATTTTTAGATAAGAATTTTCAGTATTTTTCTTCATTTAAATATGGAAACAAGAAAGACGAAAAGCTTTTAAATCTATTACACAAAACAATTAAAAAAGTTGAGCGTGATATAGAAAGTTTTAGATTTAATACTGCAATAAGTGCACTCATGATTTATTTCAGAGAGCTTTCCAAATTTGACATGTTGGAAAAAGAATTAGTTAATCCGTATTTAATAATGCTATCATGTTTTGCCCCACATATCGGAGAAGAAATTTGGGAAAAATTAGAAAATAAAGATTTTATATGTTTACAGAAATGGCCACAGTATAATGAAAAATTAGCAAAAGATGATAAAATTAATTTGCCAATTCAAGTAAATGGAAAATTACGAGATACAATAGAGGTGGATATGGATATTAATGAAAAAGAATTAAAAGATTTAATTTTATCGCAAGAAAAAATTAAAAAATATATTGATGGTCACGAGTTAATAAAATTTATTTATGTAGACAAAAAAATAGTTAACATGGTTATAAAATAAAAATGATAAATAAAAAAATTATACTTTTTTTTAGAAATTTTCTTCCTTATAGAATGAGTCGTCAGACAAAAGAACTTTTTGTCTCAAATATAATTATAAATTTAGCCCTTGCAATGGTTCAACTCTTTGAACCTATTTATCTTTATAAATTAGGATATCCAATTTATCAGATCGCTTTGTTTTACTTAGTCATTTATGTTTTATATTTTTTTGCTCTTCCACTGGGTGCAAAATTTGCAAATAAATATGGTTATGAGAATGGAATGTTTTTAGGAAGTGTTTTATATATCCCATTTTATTTGTCCTTATTTCTTATTACAAAGTTTAGTTTCATGTTTTATGTTGCTATAATTTTTTATGTAATACAAAAAATGTTTTATTGGCCAGCATATCATGGCAATTTTTCTCATAATTCAGTAAATAGAGAAGAGGGAAGAGAAATAAGTTCAGCATCAATTTCATCATCTTTAATGTTTATATTTGGACCAATTATTGGTGGAGTTTTAATTCAGTATTTTGGTTTTGCGGTTTTGTTTATAGTTGCTTCTGTGTTATTTCTTGTATCAAATGTGCCCATGCTTCTTACAAAAGAAAGTTTTACAGAGAGAAAATTTAAATATTCTTTCATATTCAAAGATATTTTTAAAAAATCAAATTTAAAAACACTTTTCTCTACTATTGGTTATGCAGAAGAACTAGTACTTTTGGTTTTTTGGCCAATATTTATGATGTTTATAATAGAAAGCTATGAAAAAATTGGTATTCTTTCTGGCGTGTCATCTTTTGTAATGTTGGTGGCAACCTTATATATAGGAAAAATTTGTGATAAAAGAGATAAGAGAATAATTTTAAGGCTAAGTTCATTTTTTTATGCGTTTACATGGATTGCAAAAATTTTCGCAAGAACACTAATGCCAATATTTATTTTTGATACAGTTGCAAAAACAGCAAAATCCGGAACAGATGTTTCTATGAGAGCCATAGTCTATGAAAGTGCAAGAGAAAATTATAGAAACAAGAATAATGAAAATGATAATAGTATTATGGAGCGATGTGTGAATTATGAGGCCGGACTTGTTATAGGGAAAATTTTCGCATGTATTGTTATTTTAATAATTGCATTTTTGACAGTTTCTATAAGTCAGTTTTTTGTATATAGTTTTATTTTTTCTGCTATCATGTCGTTGTTTTATGCTTTTTTATAAATTTGGAATATGAACTTACTCGAACAAACAAAATTTATTATAAAAAATTATAATCTGTCTGTTAATAAATTACGTGGACAGAATTTTTTAATTTCAGATAAGGTTTTAAATAATATAATAAGTATTTCAGATCTAAAAAATGGGGAAAATGTTTTAGAAATTGGTCCAGGACTTGGAACTCTTACAAACGCATTATTAGATAAAAAAGTAAATTTAGTTTCAGTAGAGGTTGATGAAAATTTTGTTCCAATTCTAGAAAAAATAAAATCAGTTTCAGAAAATTTTAATTTTATAAAAGAAAATATTTTAAAGCTAAATTTAAAAAAAGACCTAAATGAAAGTTTTTTAAAAAATTATAAAATTATTTCAAATCTTCCATATAATATAACTTCAAGATTTTTAAGAATTTTTTTAGAATCAGATTTTGCACCAGTCGAAATTATTTTAATGCTTCAGAAAGAGGTTGCAGAGAGAATCGTAAATTATGATAAAAAATGGTCAAAATTATCAGTAATGTGTAATTTTTATTCTAATCCAAAAATAGAATTTTATGTTTCGAGAAATGATTTTTATCCTAGTCCTGATGTTGATTCGGCTGTTATAAGATTCACAAATATTTCAAAAAGAAGATATAATATTGATGAAAAGAAATTTTTTCAAATTGTGAATATTGGTTTTTCTTCAAAAAGAAGAACATTAATAAATAATTTAAGTGCTGGATTGAAATTAGATAAAAAAATAATTGAGAGTGCTATTTTAGATTGTGGTCTTGATACAAACATAAGAGCAGAAAAATTAAACCTAGATAATTGGATTAAATTATGTTCAATTTTAATGGAATAAAAAAATTTTTTACTTTTAGAAATATATTACTTATAAGTTTTTATATTCTTATTTTTTCTATTTTATTAAGGAATTCTTATTCATATTTAGATCCTGATTTTGGTTGGCATTTAAAATTTGGACAAGAAGCACTACAGATGAAAAGTGTTCCGCATATAGAACATTATAATTTTACTCTTTTCGGAGAGCGTTGGGTTGATCACGAATGGTTATTAAACATAATTGTTTATTTAATTTATAGTAAATTTGGATATTTAGTTCTTAGCTTATTTTTTGCATCAATTATTGTTTCCACATTTATATTTTTAAATATCTTTTTAATAAAAAAATATAAACCCAACATATTTAATTTAATTATTTTATTATTATTTGAGCTTTTGGGGGTTTTTGGTGTTATGCCGCATTTTGGTATTAGAGTTCAGGAAATAAATTTTCTATTTCTTCTTTTATTATTATTTACTATTTTTCATTTTGAAAAAAATAGAAATTATAAAATTTTATTTTTAGTTCCACCCCTACTATTTTTATGGTCATGTCTACACGGAGCTTTTCTTATTGGATTTGTTATTCTTTTTATTTTTTTCTGTGTAAAAATTTTAGAATTAATTTTGAAGAAATTTAAAAAATTTAGTTTTATTGAATATTCAGATATTAATCAAAAAGATCTTGTAATTTTTGCGAGTATAAGTGTTTTTGGTTTTTTATTAACATTTTTTGGGCCATATAAATTAGAGCTTTATAGTTTTTTATATCAATATAGAGATACATTTTATTTAACGCATATTTCTGAATGGGTACCAATATATTATATACCAGTAAGTATTTCCAAGTTTTTTTATTTAGTTATTGCAGTTGCAATAATCATTGCATCTTTGTTTTACACAAGATTTAAAAAAATAAAACTTTTTGAATTTTTTATTTCTATTATGTTTTTAGTAATGGCAATAAAATCAAAAAGACATTTTCCGCTTTTATTTATAGGCTCAATTTTTTTTATAGCAGATTATTTGTTTTTTCTTTTTTATGATTTTAGTGAACAGATAAAAAAAATATTCACTAAATTTTATTTTATCAATAAAATTTTAATTATTATTGTTATTCTAATTTTATCATTAGAATTTTTTCTTACAACAGGATTTACAAAAGATCCATTCTTAAGTTTTAAAAATACATATCCAGTTGAAATGCTGGATTGTGTAAAAAATGACAAAGAAAATAATCAAAGACTTTTTATACATTATGGTTGGGGGGGCTATATGATTTGGAAACTACCAGAAGCAAAGTTATTTTTAGACGGCCGTTTGCCACAGTATCCATTTACTAATGGTCGGTCAATACTGCAAGAATATTATTCATTTTTTGAGGCGGGCAGATCGGAAGAACTACTTGATAAATATGATGTAAAAATGGTTTTTTTAAAAAAAGACACAGATAGATTAAAATTTAATTGGCTTGAAAGATTTTTGGGTTATAATATTAATGAAATTCAACCAACAAAAGATAATTTAAAAGAATATCTGGATTCTTCGAACAAGTGGAGGATTTTATGTGAACAAGATATTGGTATTGTTTTTATTAGAAAATAAAAATCAGCAAACTTAAAATTTATCAAAATTTTAGTGCTTGTATAAGAATTTAAAGCATTTTTTCATTAGTTTTTCCATTGTAGCTGTAATCTCTTCAATTTTTTCATTTTATTCATTTACTTTAATTCTAAAAATTAGTATAATATTTATATAAACAAATTCCATTATGTCTTCAAATAATGAAAAAGATTTTTCTTTAGATAATTCTAATAAAAACAATTTTTTTAATAGAGTTTTGAATTATTTTTCTAGAGAAGAAATAATAGTAAGGACCCTCTTTATAGTTGGGATTTTTTCTATTTTATTTGGAATACTCGGAATGTATATTAGAATAAAAAATTCTTTTATAGCACCAGAGGTTGCAATAGAAGATAGGGCGAGCATAATAGAAGGTTTAAATAGAATTAAAGATACAGATTTAGATGGGCTATCTGATTATGATGAGTTAAACACCTATAATACAAGTCCATATTTAGAGGATACAGATTTAGATGGTGTTTCTGATTATGATGAAATGATTTTAGGAAGAGACGGTGAATGTACTGGCGAAAATTGTAATACAATAACAGCTCCAAAAACTGAATCAGAATTTATGACCTTCCTTGGAAATTTAGATTTTCAAAATATAGATTTCAATACTTTTAAAAGTTCTTTAATTGATGCTGGATATGAAAAAGGATCAGTTGATTTAATAACTGAAGAAGAATTTAATCAAATGAAACAAATGTTATCATCAGATACACAGGATACCCCTGTTAATACAGATGCTTCAGCAGGAGAAGAGTTAACAAGTGAAGAAATACAACAAATTGAACAAATGAGAAATTTATCTGTATCAGAAATAAGAAGTCTCATGATTGAGGGTGGAGCAACAGCAGAACAACTTGCTGGGTTTTCAGATGAAGAATTAAAACAAATTTATTTACAAACACTTGATGAAATATCAAGTTCACAATAATAAAATGATAAACAAAAAATCAAAAATTATTTTATTGTTATTAACCATAATAATTATTTTTAATGTTACTTTTGTTGCCCCAAATAAATCATATGCTCAAACTACTGACTTTGCACACATGGCTGTTACTACCGGTAAATGGATTTGGGATAAATTAGGAAAAGTTTGGGATTCTTTGAAAAAAACAATGACAGCAGTAACATATAAAAAAGTTTTAGGAACATTTTTAAATAATTTAGCTTATGATGCAGCAGTTGATCTAGCAGAGGGCGCTGAGGGTAAAAAACCAAAAATTTTTACAACTGGTTGGAAAGACTATTTAAAAAATGCAGGAGATGCAGCAGCAGGAGAATTTTTAATAGAATTTGGTAGTAATGTTTCTAGTACCGGAGCTATAGCTGGGCTTGATATTTGTAATCCAAAAGATCCAAATTTTAAAATAGATATTGTAACACAACAATTTGCGTTTAAATCAGGACAAAAAAAGACAGTTGAATGTACCCTAAGTGATATGGCAGATAAATGGGGAGATTTGGGAAAAAAATATTATGAAGATCCCTTATCAATGCTTTCTTTAAATGGTGCATCTCTTTCTAAATTGGGATTTCCAGGAGGAGATGGTGAAGAGGCAAAGGCAAGGGTTTTACAAAGTATTTTAAATCCAACAGAGAGTGATGCTGCAATACAATTATCTTTTTCAGATGAATTAGAAAAGAAACAGCGAGAGGCAGAAGCATTAGCCGAAAAGAAAAGACAAGAAGACGCAGCTGCTGCTAGCGGAGCAAAAACACCAGAAGATGCAATAACGGGTGATAAAACAGAACTACCAGCAACAACAGAAGCTGAACAAAAAAAGGCTGCAGGCAGTGATCCAAAGAAGAATCAAATGTTAGAATTTACAGGAGATGTTGTTGCTGACTCACTTGGTGTTTTTATTGATACTTTATCAAATAGAGTTTTTGATAAAATAACCAAACAAATTTATAAAAGGTTAATGGGTGGCACAAATGAAGCATATGACTGGAAAAAAGCTGGTAATCAGTTAATTGGTAATACAGAACCAACATCCATAAGGGATTATATAGATCAAATTTATTCTTCAGTAAAAAAGATTTCATATAATACAAATATAACAGACATTGATTTAATAGGTGAAATGCAGATGTCCATGAGAGATCCACAGTCAGGAATACCGGGAAGTTTAAATGATTCTGTTATTGACTCTGATTTTGCAGAGGTTTTAAGAAGGGCTCAGACAGGAGACCCAGTAACACTTAGACAAGCCATGGAAGAAGGTTTAATAAGTGGAAGTAAAATCTTTGGATTTACTAATTTAAATAATACTCAAGATCCAGAACAGCCAGATCTAAATGATGGAATTTCATATGACAATATGAAAAAATTAAGAAAAAATAGAGTAATTCCCGTTGGTTGGGAAATGGCAGCTTTAAAGATTGCGCAAGCAGCAAAAGATGGAACTCCAATTTGTCCAACAAATGGTTGTACTTTAAATGATGTTGTTAGTCAATATAATCAATACGGTACATACAAACAGAATGAAGTAGAAATAAAAGATAAATTGTGTGGTTGGAGATCTTATCCGTCTCTTTATGTTACAAGAGAACATTGTACTAAATTATATATGGAGCAAAATTTTGGATTGACAGATATAGAAGTAAGGTGGGCTGGTACTTCGAATGTTCCTGGAACGGGAATTTGTTATAAATATAATTTTGATGAAAATGGATTTTTACAACAACAAGATGGTATTGTAGAACAACAAACAATAAATAATGAGGAGGATTGTTTGAATACTGATTTAATAAGTTCAACAGCATATTACGAATGGGTGCCAGGCGGATGTCTTATAAAAGAAAAAGGTGAAGCACCACTTTGTGGACTTGTTAATCCTGACTGGGTGCTTAAAGTACCAACACAAAAGTGTTTTGCAAAAGGATATTACAGCGCACTTGAAATGGATGAAAGTTCAAATAGATATCAGGACTGTGCTGATCCAAGGCAATGTCTAAAAGAAGATGAGAATGGAAAATGTATTGGTGGTTATGGCTATTGTCTAAGAGAAAAAAATATTTGGAAATTTAAAGGAGATGTTTGTGAGGAACAATATAATGGTTGTGTCACAGTAAGGGATGATGAAAACAAAGAACAATCATATTTAATTAATACATTGAAAGATTGCCCACAAGAACAAGTTGGCTGTAGGCAATATTTAAATATAAAAACAGCTTCAGGTACATCCTATATTTGGGGAGAGGATACAACTGGACTTTATTTAAACGGAAGTACGGTGTCTTGTAATAAAACAAATGAAGGATGTAATAATTTTATTAATATAGAAAGAGGAGTTAATTTAATTCCAAATGGAAGTTTTGAAATAGATGAGGGAAAACAAAATGGATCTCCAGATGGATGGAGTATTAGTAGATATGTGTTATCTACAAATGACATGGTTTCTGGAAGATATTCACTTATGAGTTCATCTCAATCGGTTATTGAAATAGATGAGAATATTATAATTGACGGCGAGGTTCTTGGTGAGACTATTGAAAATATTGAAAATCCCCCTGGCGATGGTTCTACTGGTCTTGATGGTAATGTAGTAGGTGATACTCCAGAGGTTGGTAGCGGAAATAGTGATTTATCTATGAGTATAAAGGTTCCAGGTAGAGGAAATTATGTTTTAAGTTATTATGTAAAAAATATTAGTGGGGATACTCGCATAACACCATATATAAATAATCAATCACTAGAAGGCGCTAAATTTGATGAATCTAGTGCTACTGATTGGGTTAGAAAATATGCAACATATACAATTACAAGTAATTCAGTAAATACTGTTACGTTATTAATTCAGGGCAGGGGAAATTTTTATCTTGACAATATTCAATTTGAATATGTAAATCAATCAATTTCAAATTTTTCATCCCTTATTGATGGAGACATTATAAACACAGAAGAATTATCACCAAGTGGGTACAATGAATATGGAAGCGTTTCAAATGTTTTCTTTAAAAAGGCACCAGATTATTATAATTGCAAGAGTGCTACTCCAGCCCAAGAATGTAATAATTATACTAAATATTGTCCAAAAGAAGATAATGGTTGTGAGCTATATACGCCTACTGCAAGTGGAGATGCACCAATAAGTGCAGTAATTACACAAAATGATATTTGTCCATCTGAATGTAATAAATTTCAATCATACGCACAACTTCCAAATTATTTTGATAAATTAGAAGCTAACTCTATTCCTGATCCAATTACTAGAAATTTTATAGCTGATACTGCAAAAAATTGTTCTGAACCATCATGTGAAGAATTCACAAATGTAGATGCAATATCTCAGGGTGGTGAGGGAAGAGAATATTACAAATCATTAAGACAGTGTGTGAAACCAGAGGATATTTATCCAGACGAAATAACAATATATTATACATGGGAAGGATCAGATACAGCAGGATTTCAATTAAAAACCTGGCAATTATTAGAAAGTAATATTCAAGATTCTGGAGTTGGTTATGCTCCTTGTACAAACATTGAAATTAGTGGACGCGAGTGTTCTGATACAGAAGATTTTCTTGTGAGGTCTTGTAATACAAGTGATTTAGATTGTAGAACCTTTTATGATATGAATGCTAATTCATATAATAGATTAGCATCAAAAACAATTCCAATTAGTAATGAATGTACAAATTTAAGAAGAGTGCTAAGTAATGTTGTTTATAAAGCAATTCCATCAATGAGTCAGAAATGTTCAAGTTCAAATGTTGGATGTTTAGAATATAAAGGAAATAATGGAAATAATGTAAGAAATATTTTTAATGCGGATTTCGAAGGTGGCACAATAAATCCATGGAATTTTTCAAATGGATTGAGTGCATATCCATCAACCGAATCATTACAATATGGTGGTTCCTCGATGGCCGTCTATACAACAAGTCCGTCAGCAACACAATTTACGCTCTCATATAATTTAACAGAAAATGGTATTAATATTATCCCAGGAAGAGAATATACTTTAAGTTTTTGGGTAAAGAAATTTAGCAATAATTATTCGGGAGCTCATGATACTTGGGGGACAGAAATTCCAATGACTAGGGGATTTGATAATTTATCTTTTATTAATAAAGCAAAAGCACAAGAAGGTTTGAGTTTGTTATTTACTTCACCAATTGTCAGTAATTCGGATTGGGAACTTAGACAACTTAATATAGCTGTTGCACCATCAAATATAACAAATGAAACACAAGTTTCGCTCGTAATTAACATATCAATTACTAATACTCAGGATAGAAATGATGGAATATATATAGATAACATAACACTAAAAGAATTTAAGAATAATTTTTATAAGATAAGGGATTCTTGGAATACTCCACGTGTTTGTGTGGATGCTGATAATAATGGAAGTATTGATAATACATATTTAGGATGCGAGCAGTATAAGAAAAGAGACAAATCACAAGAATATTTATATCAATTTAGTGATACATGTAATTCAGAAAATGTGGGATGTCGCGCTGTTATTGATACGCAGAATTCTCAAATGCCATTTAAACAAGTATTTAATGCATATTGTAATAATGTGGGTAGCGCAGGCAATCCAGAATGTACAAAAGATAAATATTATTATTTAAATGATAAAGAAAACCCTCTTTCTGGAAATGAATCAAGTAGTATGGTAAAAACCAGAGAAGACGCAATTGAATATATTATAGAAGACAATAAATATAAATGTGCAAATACAGCAAAGGGATGTCAGAATTTAGCAGCTTTAGATAACGAAGGAAATCCAAGTGATGTGTTTAAGATAAATAATCCAGATAATTATATATCAGATGATTATTTCGGTGGACAAAATCAGATATTATGTTTGGCTGGTTATGATAACTGTGTGGCACTTAAAAAATCAGATGGTAGTTATTTATTCAAAATTCATCCAAGAGAACAAACATGTGAGTACAGAAAGGCAGAAATTAGTTCAGGATTACCAGCTGGTTTCTATAGAACAGGAACAGATGTGTCTTGTGATGGATTGCTATATAATAAAAATTATGAAGATTTTATAAATAATATAGAATATACACTTTTAGATGATACAGCATTCCCTGATTTTAATAGTTCTTATGCAGCTACCTGTCCTAAAAATCAAAATTCCTGTACGGCATTTATAGATCCACAAGACAATTTAAATCAAATACCGGAGGCCCTTGATTTTATGAACTCAAGTTCTGTAGATCCTAGATGGGATATCTTCGATTTAAATAATGAAGGTACGATAACAGATGCCAGTGGAACAGTTAGCGCTTCTTCATCAATTATTAAGTTTGGATCTAGCTCGGGTGAGTTAGTAAAAAATTCTTTTAATTTTTCAGTTGAACAAAATCAGATATATAAATTAAGTGCTTTTGTAAAATTTGATCCATCGACAACAAATCAGGATAGATTTATTTCGACATCTCTAATGTGTAAAAAGAATAGAACACCAAATGATTATTATTTTTCAGCTGACGGAAATAAATTACCATATGCAACTCCAGATCTAAATTCTAATTATTTTGTAAAAGAAAATTCTGGCAATAGTGATAAATGGATACATGTTTATGGTCTATATTCAATAGAACCAGGTGCAAATTTTTGTAATGTAGCTTTTTATTATGGTGGAAATGGTGGAGATATATCAATTACAAATATAGAGTTTGAAAAAGTAAATGGATATTATACATATATTGATAATCAAAATATAGACAGAACAAGTTGTGAAAAACCAAATATGGAAGGTGGTTGTGTATTATTTCATCAAATAACGGATCCAACCCTACGTTGGAATGCAGAAAAAAGTTATTATAACGCTAACTTAAACACTGGAGATATATATTCGGCCGGAGATTCAAATGTATTATTAAGAGTTGTAAAAGATAGAACTTGTGGCGAGTGGGCAACCTGTGGATCTTCTATAAAGACAATTGATGATAAAACAGGACAAGAAAAAAATTCATGTGTATCTCTCGTGGCTTGCGATTCTTTATCTACTGATAATTCTCAGTGCGATAACTTTATATTTAGAAATGACAACATAAAACCACTTACATTTGATGATTACCAAAGAGAGTTGGGTAATAATTTGTCGTGGTCAGAGATGGATTATAGCGGATATTCTATACCAGGACTTTATCCAGTAGATAGTTTAACATCATTTCAAATTGGTTCATCAACCAGTAATTATAAACTTGGAAAAGCAATTATAAAAAGAAATACAGCTGGACAAAGTATAATTTATAAATTTGGGCCAGGTGTTGATCCTATTAAATCATATTTTGATTCCAGTATATATTTACCAAATCAGTATAAATCATGCAGATTATATCCAGAAAAAGATTCTCCATTTATTTGGACTCCTCAGATAGTTTTAAATCAAGATATTTTAGGAAGTGGATCAACTAATTATGCAATTCCAACATCTTTAAATCAAAGATTTCAAAGTGCAAATATTTGTCAACCAAAAGCATTTAATATATCTGGTACTGCTTCATCCGTGAATTGGTCAGAGGGACTAAATAATGATTGTGATTGTAGTTATACAAAAGTAACATATGGCCCATCAAAGAATTTATACTTCCCTTATGACTCCGGCAATATTCCAAATGAAATTCAAGATGAATATCAAGAAGGTGTTTCCATAAAGAAAAAATCACAGACAAATGTATTGGGTTGGAGAGGATTTTGTTTAGAAAATGATGCTTCATTTTTATCAACTCCTAAAGATACAGTAGGAGATGGTAGATATGAAACTAGATGTTTATCTTGGTATCCGGTAGATGCATTAAATGGAGAAATAGATTCATATTCTGTTTCAATGGAATCCAAAGTTCCAGTTCCAAGTAATTCAAGTATTTGTTTGATGTCTGAAGATTATGTACTGCCACAGGACAGAATTTATTGTGCTTATTGGAGTTCTTTGAATAATGAAACAGATGCCGGATTTGAGAACAATAATTCCACGGATAGTGCTCAATGTAATGTATTAGCAATAGTTCCTCAGGGATCAAAAGTAAAAGCTCAAGTGGCCGCACAAAACTTTTCACTATTAACGAATAATTGGATACCAGCATCTAATAATGAGAATATTATATTGGAAACCCTTCCACAGTCGGGATGTAAAATTATATATGGTTCTACTTGGCAAGGTTGGTATGCTAGTCATGTAACAAATCAATCTAATTATTG
>CAYLQO010000022.1:0-10914 GCA_964386425.1 uncultured Gammaproteobacteria bacterium
ATGAAATAATTTACTTATCTATATTATCATCTATTTTCTAAAAACTCAACTTTTATCTTTGACATAAAGCGTAATATATTTTACTATAGATATTACTGAAATATGCCTAATCTTAATACAAAAAAAGTACTCGGAAAGATAGCAAAATATATATTCAAAGCTATTGTATATATATTAGAAAATACCAAATATTTAATTATTTGGGTTTTTAAATTTCTATTGCAAATTCTGATGCTGATTATTTGGCCAATAAAAAAAATTACAAAACCAATAATATTAAAAATATATCATCTAATATTTAAATTGAGAGCTCAGAAATCAAAGTCAGAAAAAATTGAACTATTCAAAGAGCATGAAAAACATTTTATATTGTTTCCATATATAATACTTACAGTATTTGGATTATTTGTTTTAACGAATAATTTATTTGGAAAAACTCCAGACCCAGAAGAATTAAGTAAAAAATCATTAGTATCAAAAATAATTCCTAGTGAAAACGATTATTATTCAACATCACAGGAAACAATAATTGACACTGACAAAATTCATAATTCTAATTTTGATATAAATTCTCAAAGTGGCACACTAGAATCCCCCATTTATAAACCAAGTACTGGCGAGGAGAAAAAAGATACAAATTTTATTGCTACAACAGACATGAATTCTTGTATAATGGGAGTTCAATTATCGGCAAAAGCTCTAAAATCATTACCAAGGGATAAAATTATCGATTATGTTATTGAGTCAGGGGATACAATAAGTACAATTGCACAAAAATTCAACATAAGTTCACAAACAATTTTGTGGAGTAACAATCTTTCTTATACTAGTTTACTAAAACCCGGGGCAATTCTCAAAATTCTTCCAACAACAGGACTTATACATAAGGTTGTTCGGGGTGATAATTTATCTTCAATTGCTAAAAAATATCAATCAAATGTTGATAAAATTATAGAATTCAATAAACTTGCATCTGTATCTGATATTAAAATTGGACAAGATTTAATAGTTCCAGATGGAATCAAACCAAGGGCAACTGCAACTCAAGTTGCAAGACAAACAGGAAGCATTAATACAAATATTACAGGAAGTGCAAGTGTTATAAATACAGGCACAAAATTATTGTGGCCAACTTCTGCAAGAAGAATTTCACAATACTATTCTTGGAGACACTCTGGTCTTGATATTGCAGGACCAGTTGGTACACCAATTTATGCAGCTGAAGCTGGAGTAGTAGAAACGGCCGGATGGAATAGGGGTGGCTATGGATACTACATAATTATAAATCATGGAAATGGTATAAGAACTCTATATGGTCATGCCTCTAAATTATATGTTGTCTCTGGTCAAAAAGTAGCTCGTGGTCAGATGATAATGGGCATGGGATCAACTGGAAGATCAACTGGACCACATTTACACTTTGAAGTAAGGGCTGGCGGATTCAAAAATCCATTAAGTTACATTAGATAATTTTCTTTTCAAATAAAAAACTCACTGACTAAAATCAGTGAGTTTTTATAATTAAATATTATTCAATTGGCCTTCCTTCTGTATAATCACCAAAAAATGCTTCGTTTAAATCATATACTAGATATTTCCAATTTTCACCATATAGTCTAATTGCTGTAGATTCTGTCTTAATCCAGTGAATAAGACCATTATCATCTACCAAATAAACTTTTGGAACACTAGGAATTTTAAATAATGTTCCTTTTTTAAATACAACATTTCTTCCTAATTTATAGCTAGAAAGATCTTGTTTAGAAACGGTTTCTACAAATGAAAAGTCATTACCAAAATATGATCTCCAGATTGCTTCACTAGGATATATGTGTCTTGTCTTACTTTGTTCATTTACAAAATATACAGTTCTAATATTGTCTATCTTTATCCATAAACCATCTGTAAAATTATCTATTTCTGATGTTTGATTATTATTACTCTCATTGTCATTTGTATCATTATTTATTAATTCATTACTTGGTGGCAAAATTGTTCCACCAGAGGGGCTATTTACTACATTTACAATTCTTGTTGAAGTGGAGATATTACCGACTGTATCACTAACAACATAAACCACCGTGTATGAACCAATAACAACAGTATTAACATTATTTGTTACAACTATACTACTTGTAATATCACCATCTAAATTATCGATTGCTGTAGCACCAGAATCTGTATATGTCTGATTCTGAAATAACGACACGGGGTTAGATCCTGAAATTGTTATGACTGGCGAACTTAAATCAACCAAAACATAAGATCCGTCGCTGGTATCTGAATATTGTAAATCTAAATTATCTGCATTAATAACAAAATCTATTGGCCCACTAACATCGCTCTCTTGAATTGTATAATTAACCGTCCAATCATTTCCTATGCTAGAAGTAGTATAATCACCAACAACCAAAGATCCACCAGAATATAGATTGATATTTAAAGATTCCGAAATGTCTCCACTTGATGTAAATGTTAAAATTATTTGATCTCCGAGTTTTGCCAAACCTGTATTTGAATTATTAGATAGAATTGATATATCCGCCAAAGAATATATTGGATCAATTTTTTGAATTGTAAATATGCCTATTAAATTAAAATCTGTGCACAAATCTGCATCACAAACCTCTCCAGATAAATAATAATCACCATTATTAACTCCACCTATATCCCAATTAAAACTTGTATCCGTGGTAGTCGAAACCAGCGTGGTTGTTGCTATACCAGTTGATAAATAAATATTATAAGTAAGATCGTCACCATTTGGATCTGTAGATGTAGCCCATTGAATACTTATTTCCTCACCAACCCCACCATCATAGACTCCACCTGAAACAGGATTTATAAATGTCGTTGGATTAGGTGCTAAATTTGGTAATTCTCCAAAAGAAAAAGTAGAAGTTGAAACACTTGAACCATCGCTGTAATTTGCAGTTACAATAGCTCTTGCTCCATCTATATATGTAGGACCCCTTCTTGCTATATGGACGTGTGTATCTGGACAACCAGATTGATGATTCATGGTCCAACCATTAGTGCTTCCTATATACCACTCACTATCATTATCACATAGATTGGAATTTTGATATCTTAAATCCCAGCCCAGATTATCATTTGGTGAATTTGAGTATAATACAATCCAAAAATCACCATCAACATTTAAATGTTTTGCACCAATTGTTCCATCATCGTTCGTAGCTAATGGTATTAAGCGATGTGCTGAGTTTGTTATATGGTGTGTATGATGAAAAGAATCATTTCTAAAAATAGTTCCTATTAATTCTGTCTGAGCTTTATTTCTCCAATCATTTATAAAATATGATGATGTTTGATCTTTTGCTATTAAATAAACTGAAAGAGATTGAGAATTAGAATTTTTTGCTAGAGTATTTAATTCTATAAAAAAACTGGAAGACGCTGCCATTGTAAATGGATTTTGAAAATGAAATATGTGATAATTACTTCTTCTTATAACAATATTTGATGGCGTATTGTTCCAAGTTATATTGCTTGGAGCAAAAAATATTTCTGGATAAATGTCATCTGGATAAACATTTGTACTTATCCATTTTTCTTCTACTGCATCATAGGTCATTGTTTTTGTTCTTGAATCTGAGTCTGAGGTTCCATCTACATAATAATTCCAATCTTCATTATTTGTTAAATTTCCATTTATTCCTGAAATGTTAACAGAGGCAGATATTGGCGAGCCAGTTATAACAGATTTTATTTTATATGGGGCAAATATAGAAATGTTTAATAGCGGATCTATAACCGTACTTGATATTTCTCCAATGGCAAAAACAACCTGTCTAGAGAATAGGCAGGATATTATAATAACAAATATTACAAAAAGAAAATTTTTTCTTATTTTCATAAAGTTTTATATAAAATATTATAACATATTTTTTCATAAATCTAAACAAAAAAATACCTTATCTCAGGTGTTCTAAAACATTCCAAACTTTATACTTCATACTTTTAACTTTGTACTTTACAACTTGAATTGGTACGCCGTGGAGGATTCGAACCTCCGACCGTTTGCTTAAGAGGCAACTGCTCTACCAACTGAGCTAACGGCGCACAATATTTTTAAATTTTAAGTGTTCTTATTAATTAACACTTGCAATCCCGCGAAGACGGGAAGCTAACGGTACACAAAAATACTATATAAATAGTATCACAATTTCCAAAAAACAATAATATACTATCAATATTAGAAAATAATATCAAGAGAAAAAATTAAAGCCGGCGTTGGGTTACACCGGCTCTATAGGTTTTGATCGTTGCAGATTATGCAACAATCAGTTTGAATTCATTTTCCGCCAAGGTAAGGGTAGCTTTTGGAATGATTGGAACTTTGTCATTCGGATTTTCCGTTTTCTGTTTCTTGCCGGTATCATCCCTGGGCCACACAAGAATAGGCGACCCATCCGAACTTGTAAGTGGTTTTCTGCCTGAACAGGCCACGGAAAAAAAGAATTTTCCAGAAACAGGCTTTCCATTTACATGTTCCTGGTTCTTGTATACCTTGACCTTCCACAAGGATTCCCTGCAGAATCTCTGAAGTTCAGGATATAAAAGCGGATGTTCCTGTGCACTCAGAGTGAGCACAAAGGACAGGTGATGGAAATAAGTCCTGCCCGATAGGTCTTTTGAATCAACACGACTCTGGTATTTCACGCCAATCACGGAATACCCGTAATCATGGTGCAAAATCTCGACAAAAGTGGACAGATCGACATCCTCTGATGGCTGGATGATCATTTCCCCGGGGGTAAAATTTCTACATGTCAGAGGGTCTTCCCTCGGCAAAGTAGAAAACTCCTTGATTCCTTTGAGGGCATATCGAATATCCTCAAAGAGTTTGTACCCAGTAAATGAGAATCCAATTTCGATCCTCATACCAGTAATCTTAACAGTTTCCATTTAGAACCTCCTTGTTCTTTTTTTATAAAAGAAACTATCTACACATATAGTATCACATTATTTTAATTTTGTCAATAGTAAACAAAAAAATAGCACGTTTGCTATTTTACAATTATAAATGGTGCCCCCTAAAGGATTTGAACCTCCAACCTCTTGGTCCGAAGCCAAGCACTCTATCCAGTTGAGCTAAGGGGGCAGACAGATTATATTATTTTATATATACTAATTTGTCAATTCTTTTATTCAATAACATAATCATAAATAATTTTTGATATGTCTGAAATAATCAAAGATAGGCTCTCTTTTTTATATCCTCTCGTCATGATACATAACAAATATGGCTTCTTGGGCACATAAACTATACCACAATCATGTAATTGAAATTCTTTAGAGTCATCAGAAATACTTTCTCCAAATTTGTGAGATACCTCTAGCCCAAATGGAAGTTTTTTTACAATTCCATCAGAAAACCTAGATTTTGCTAGAATAGATAAGGCTTTTTCTGAATATTGTCTATCTAAATAAGAAGAATTAAACAAAACTCTTAGAAAAGCCGAGTAGTCTTTTATGTTTAAAATATTGTAGTCTTTCGAATTATTCATATCATTATAGCTAATTCCTACAGAATCATAAACATGGATAATGCTTGGAATATCTATATTGCTTAAAAGAAGTGAATATGCGTAATTATCTGAATATATGATCATTCTCTCTATTAACTCTTCAACTGTATAAATATAATCTTTTTCCAGTTTTACCTCTGGAACAATTCCTTGTATTGAATAATCATAATTATCTTCAATTTTTATGGTTTGATTTAAAATACTTGGGTCTTTCTCTGCTTTATAAAAATAAGCCATCATAAGTGGAATCTTTATAAGGCTTGCCGGTTTAAAATTAGATTTTTCATTTATACCAAACCATGGTCCATTATTCAAATCTCTAAAATAAACCGCAACGAAATTAATATTTTTATTACTTATTTCTTTTTGTATTTTTTCTTGTATATTTAATTTTACTTTATTTAAATTTTTATTAAAATAAAAATTTGATTGTTCGCATTCTAGTAATGGATTTATATATTTAAACTCTTTATCAGCAACATCAATCCTTCTTAGTTCAGAAAAACTCTCAACATTTTTTTTAAAAAAATACTGTTTGGTTAAAAAACCAAAACAAAAAAATATTATGCAAATAATAATTAATATAAATTTATTTTTACTATATATCATATTTTTTTATCACAATTATTATAAATACTATATCATAAAAACTAATTAAAATTTTATTATCTTTTAATGGTGTGATTATATTCTAAATTTTCAAATTCCATTTATATAAAATCAATTTGTCAATTCTTTACTTATTATATCTAAAACCTCGTTAACTGCATCATCTAATTTTTCTTGTTTGTTTATAACTTTATAATCACAAAAGTCTGCTATTTTTGTTTCATCTTTTACTTGTTTTAATCTTTTTTCTGTATCCTCTGGAGTTGAACCATCACGTTCTTCAATTCTTTTTCTTAAATTTTCCATTGAATCAGGAACTATAAAAATTTTTACCAAATTATCTACAGACCTAGAAAGATTTATCACACCCTGTACATCACAAACAAAAAGTGGAACACGACCTGAATTAAAAATTCTTGATACTTCTTTTTTTTCTGATCCATAATAATTATCATAGACGATAGCACTTTCAAAAAATTCATTATTTTTTAACATTTCTTCAAACTCAGTCTTCTTATAAAAATAATAATCAACTCCATTTTTTTCATTTGGCCTTATTGTTCTTGTTGTTGATGTAATAACACGCTCAATACTTGGATTTCTTTTTATAACTTCATAAGCAATAGTTGTTTTACCAACACCAGAAAAGCCTGAAATTAAAAAACATTTATTAGCCATTTGTTTTTAAACTATTTAAAATATTTTCTAGCTCGCTTGGTAATTTTAACTGATAAATTTTTCTCTCAGCACCTAAATCATCAAACTCTAAATAATGAGAGTGTAAAAATATTCTATCTAAATTAAATCTGTCTTTTAAATTTTTCATTTTATAAAGTTCATCTCCCACAACTGGATGACCAATTGCCTGCATATGTGTTCTTATCTGATGGTTTCTTCCTGTTTTTATTTCAACATCTAAAAATGTATATCCTCCATAACGCTTAATAACACTATATAATGTTAGGGCTGCTTTACCTTCTAAATTATGTGGTTTTGAAACCATTTTTCCTGATGTTTTTGATCTTGAAATAGGAAAATCAATTTCACCGTAATCATCTTCTACTTTACCATGAACAAGTGCATAGTATTTTTTTATAACAGTACGAGATTGAAATTGCTGTTTTAAATAATTAAACATTTTTTGATTTTTTGGAATTACCATGAGTCCTGAAACTTTTTTATCTAATCTATGAACAATCCCTGCTCTTGTAAAGTCATTATCCCCCACTTTTTTTATTTTTGGATATTTTTCCAAAACCCAATCAATCAAAGAATATTCTCTCATTCCTTCTACTTGATGAGTTAAAACCCCGGCTGGTTTTTCTATTATTAGAAAATCTTTTTCGTCTGCAATAATTTTAATATTTCCAACTGACTCAGGAATTTTTATTGTTTTATCTTCTTTATAATCTACAATAACTATATCTCCGCTTGTCAAAGAGAAATGTTTTGACTTAATTATTTGCTTATTTACTGAAACAAGTCCTAATTCAATAATTTTTTGAATTTTTGAGCGCGAAAACTTTGGCAAACTATTTGTCAAAAATTGATCAAGTCGTACCTTATTTTCTTTACATGTAAATTTTTTCTTCATATCAATTAGAATAGCAGATAAATAAAAAGAATTCCACAGCAAGCATAGTCGAAATAAAAATAAAATTATAGTATAATAAAGTTAGTTATAAACTAATTATTTTTATATGCAAAAAATAACAAAAGTCGTAATACCAGCAGCTGGATATGGAACAAGATTTTTACCAGAAACAAAAGCAATACCAAAAGAAATGCTTCCTGTTGTTGATAAACCAATTATTCAATATGTTGTTGAAGAGGCTATAAATTCTGGAATAAAAAATATGATAATAGTAACTAACGCTGGCAAACACTCAATAGAAGATCATTTTTCATTTAGTGGTGAATTAGATTATTATCTTGAAAAAAATAAAAAACCAGACTTGCAACAACAAATTAGAAAAATAAGCGAAACCGCAAATTTCATATATTTAAGACAAAGTGGTGGATATGGCAACGGAACGCCAGTTTTAAATGCAAAAAATATAGTTGGCAATGAATCTTTTGCTGTAAGTTGGGGAGACGAATTTATATATGCACGCCCTGAAAGATTAAAACAAATGATTGATGTCTACGAAAAATATGGTGGAATGGTAATTTCTGGTGTAAAAATTGACAAAAAAGAAGATCTAAAAAAATACGGAATTGCAGACATAGAACACATAGAAAAAAATATTTATAAAATAAAAAAAATAGTAGAAAAACCAGAACCATCGGAAGCTCCTTCAAATATTGCTACTCATGGTGCATATATTTTGCCTCCTGAGATTTTTTCTGTACTAGAAAAATTAGAACCTGGAAAGGGTGGGGAAATATGGCTCACAGATGCAATTAATAAATTGAAAGATAGCGGAGTTCCACTATATACAGTTCTTATTGAAAATGGAAAATATTGTGATTGTGGAAATAAACTAGAATATCTAAAAACAAATATTGATTTTGCATTAAAACACGAAGAAATAGGAAAAGAATTTAAAGAATATCTAAAAAAATTAAAATTATAAAATTAACAAATTCTAAAATAAAAATATGAAAATAAAAAAAGCAATTTTATTTCTAATATTTATTCTTCTTATAACTTCCGGATTTAAATGCACATTAAATCCATTTGCTAAAAAGAATCTTTTAAATAGACCAGTTAAATTAACTGTCTGGGGTGTTTATGAAGACAGAGACGCACTCAAATTATTATTTGATAAATTTACGAAAGCACATCCAACAGTAACATTTGAATATAAACAATTCACAGCTGAAGAATATGAAGATCAATTATTAAATGCGTGGGCAGATGATCGTGGTCCTGATATTTATTTTCTACCAAGTAATTTGCTTCTTCAATATAAAAGCAAAGGAAGGATTATTCCAATGCCTACTTCTGCAAAATTACCATTTAGAGAAATAAAAATATCTGGAGTTGGATCTTTTAAAAAAACCGATATTATTGATTCTGTAAAAGATATTACTCTTACATCAAAAAATGATTTGGATTTGAAGTTCGCAGATGTTGTAACAACCGATGTATATATAGATGATAAAATTTATGGGCTTCCACTAAGTCTAGAGACTCTTGCGATGTTTTACAATAGAGATTTATTAAATAAAGCCGGAATTCCAAATCCTCCTGTAGTCTGGTCTGATGGTGAAAGTTCGGATGATTTCATGGATCAAGTTAAAAAAATAACAAGAATAACAAAAGAGGGCAATTTTACACAATCAGGAACAGCGCTTGGCACAATAAATAATATTTCAAATGCGTCTGATATAATCGCCCTACTTCTAATGCAGAGCAATCCAACTTTAGGAAATAAAAATGGAAAAGTAAATTTTTCAGAAAATTCAAAAATATTTCTTTTAACAGTGAATTTTTATAATGATTTTTCAAATCCAATTAAAGATATTTATTCTTGGAACAAAGATCAACTAGACTCATTTGAAGCATTCAAAGCTGGGCAAATAGCTTTTTTCTTCGGATATCCATATCACAAAGAACAATTAAAAAATGCGTACAATTACGGAATTACAACAGTGCCTCAATTACAATATGGGAGATTAGAAAATGGAGAAATAACACCCATAAACCCTGTTAATATTGCAAATTACTGGGTTATGACAGTATCTCACAAAACAAAAAATTCTGATATTGCTTGGGGATTTATTGATTTTGCAACCAAAAAAGATAATGTAAGGGCATATCTAGAAAAATCTGAAAAACCAACAGCACTAAGAGACCTAATAAGTGAACAAAGTAAAAATATAAAACTTGCACCTTTTGTAAATCAAATACTTAGCGCTAAGTCTTGGTATCATGGAATAAGTCCTGATCTTGCAAATAGATATTTAGAAGAATTAGTGGATAAAATTAAAAACCCTGGAACAAATACAGATTTAAATGCTATAATAGAATCATATCAATCAAAAATAAATCAGACCATAAAATAATACAAATTTTTAGAGTAGGGCTTAGAATAAAAATTCAAATAATTATTAATTTATACTACTAGTCTATCACAGCAAATGCATAGATGGATTAAATCATAAAATAAAATGAAAAAAATATTTTTAATTTTATTGATCATAATACCAATAACGATTTGTTTTAATTTTGCGAAGGCAGAATGGGGATGTACCGGTAGCACAGATTGTGTAAATTGTGGAGACAAATGTTCTGACACCGATCTTGGATGTACGGGAACATGTCCAAGCGCAACTGCATCTGGAGATAGCTCAAGACAATGTTGCGCAGTAGATCCATGTACAAAAATAATGGGCTCTAATTATAATTGTGTAACCATAACATCTGGGGCTAACAGCAATGCTGGATCTTATGAATGTGCTGATGGTAATAAATGGTACTGTAAGGGTGCGGATAACATAAATTGTTGTAAACAAAAACAACAACCCGCAACCACACAAACACCAACAATAAAAGACGTTGGCGGGACAAATTTATTTGATGGCGTTTCAACAAGTTGTGTTCCAGACCAAAGTCAGCCAGGTGAATGTACAACAGCAGACTTTGTGATTGTTGCGATGAATGCTACAAATCTATTGCTTGGTATAATAGCCGCATTAGCACTTTTATTTTTTATAGTTGCTGGCATAAAAATGGTAATATCTCAGGGAAACTCAGAACAAATATCAAGTGCAAAATCAATGATGCTAAACTCAGTAATAGGAATTG
>CAYLQO010000023.1:0-10729 GCA_964386425.1 uncultured Gammaproteobacteria bacterium
TTCCTGTCCAACCATGAGAATTATCAAAGAATAATTTATCTATTCCATCTAGTACATACCAAATTCCACGCCATACTAGAACTAAACCAATTACTGTGACAATATTTTTTGCCAAATACTCAATTGTTAGTTTTGCTCTGTGTTTTTTAAACATAGTTTTTTTATTATTTATTATTTATTTCATTGTATCTATTACAGAAAATAATATTATACCAATAAAAACAGCCATACATAAAATTAAAATAAGCGCTGTTCCACTTAATTTTGCTATTTTGATATCTCCATATTTTCTAAAAATCAAACTTGATATAAAACCAAAAACAATATAGAAACCCACACCAGCTAAAATACAATAAATTTTATTTATTCCATAGTCTTTTAAAATAACATATAAAACTATACCAGAAAGGACACCCATAATATTTAGATATTTAACTGGGTATTTTTTTACATTAAAAAAATTTCTTTCAAATTCTTTCTTTTCCTCTTCTGAAGAATTATTAGACATAATTATATTTTAATTTATTAATAAAACTTATTATCTTAATGTCCAGCCACCATCAACTATAATTGTTTGACCAGTAATATAACTTGATAAATCTGATGCTAAGAAAACAACAGCCCCAGCAATATCCTCTGGCTGTCCCATTCTTGAAAGTGGAATCATTGATATTGTTTGTTTTTTCATATTTTCATCTGGATTATTAGCGCCAGGAGTTTCAATTGCGCCAGGAGCAACTGCATTTACTCTAATTTTTTTATCAGCTACTTCTAGTGCTAAAGCTCTTACCATACTATTTATAGCACCCTTTGAAGCGCAATAGTGCGTAAGACCACTAAACCCAACAAAAGATGCAATAGAAGAAATATTTATTATACTCGAATTATTTGGCATTATTTCCAAAGATTTCTGAGAACATAAAAAAATACCTTTTAAATTAACTGACATTACTTTATCCCAATCATTTTCTGTCATCTCCATAAAGGGTTTAAACGGATAAATTCCTGCATTATTTACTAAAATATCAAGTTTCCCAAATGTTTGTTTTGTTTTTTCTATCATTGCATGAACTTGTTCTTTTTGTGAAACATCGCATTTTATAAGTAATACTTTTGCTCCGAGTGATGTAATTTCTTTTTCTACATTTTTTAATTCCACATCATCAATATCAGAAATAACAACACTACAACCCTCTTTTGCTAAAGCGAGTGCGATTCCGCGACCGATTCCTTTACTAGCACCCGTAACTAGGGCAATTTTGTTTTGTAATAACATAATTTTATTTTAATTATTTATTATTTTTAAATCTTTTTCTTGAAATAAAAAATATAAAAATTGCATTTATAATAACTAAATATATAAGAAATGCGGTTTCTGAGAAATTCCAGTACTTAACAGCTGCAAAACCCGTAATAGAACTAAATAATCCCCCAACAAAAGCACTTGCAGTTTCTGTTTCTGGATATTTCCATGATTTTTTTAATGTTGGAATTGCTGCAGAAAAATCACTTAAAATTGCAAATACAATAGCTATGACGGGTTGTTTTGTTATTGCCCAAAGAATAAGTGCTAATGCAGAAAATAGTCCACATAAATAATCAAATTTTTCTAATTTCCAATATGAATTTTTATTTATAAAAGAAACAATGAAAACCAAAAGTGGAACAAATCCAGCCATAAAAACAGGAAGCACGCTTAATCCAACACCATTTGATATTGCAGCAATAGTTCCAATAATTGGAGCAATGGACCATAAAAGCCACGAGACTCTATTTGGCTTTGTATTTCCTTTTATGGTTTCTTTTATATATGGAACTATCAGCACTAAACCAACAAACGCACCAAGAAAAACTAAATATTGAGTCATTTTGTTTTAATTATTCATTAATTATTTCTTTTCATATCTATTTTCATCTCTACCATAGCATTTATCCATAACTCTTTTAAAAGATTCGTCTAAATCAATATTTAAAGAATTTGCCATACAAATCACTGTAAAAATAATATCTCCTAATTCATCTCCCAATTCTTTTTTCTCTTCTTCTGACTTTTTCTTTTTTGGTCCGTAGATATGATTTACTTCCCTTGCTAATTCTCCTGTTTCTTCCATAAGACGAGCAAGAATTTCATGTGGAGAAAAATATTCAATTTTATATTGTTTTACCCAATCATCTACTTGTTGTTGTAATTGTTTCATATTTTTATACTATCATTTTTTAATTTTTCTAAATGATCCAAAATTTCTAATTTTTGTTTTGCATTTTCAATAGAGTCTAAAATTTCTACAGATTTATTAATAAAATCCTCCTTTATTATATTATAATTTCTATCTGAGATATATCTAGAGATCATATCAATATATTGAGTTGTTATTTTATTCATTTTATTTTCATTTTCCATTTTTTGTTGGACATCTTTATCTGTAAACAAAACTTGCTTTATAGAAGACTCATCTTTGTTTTGTAATTTTGCAGATATAGAATTCCAAAAGTCATCAAATTTAGATTCAATTCTTTTTCTTCTATTTTCAAACTCTTTTGTTAATATTTCTCTTAAAAACTTTAAATCTTTAATTTCTAATTTATCTACAATTTGTTCTAAGTCACTTATATCATACATCCTATCATTATCCCATTCATATGCATACAATTTATGATAGACAATGAGCGCTGGATGAGAAAGGTTTATTTCTTTTCCATTTGAAAGCTTATGTTTTGTGGGTTCTATATATTCTTTTGGAAATTTTGCACCAGTATAATTAATAATCAAATTACCGTCTTCATCTCTATCGTGAATGTGCAAATCAACATCATTAAAAATATTTTGTGCATCTTGATTGCCAATTTTTCTAATCAAAAAATGATCTGTCTTTACAATTTCAAAACCCTTATTTTTTAATAATTCTTTTAATTTATCCAAGTCTTCTTTAAATATACTTACATCTAGGTCTTTGTGCTCTCTTTTTTGTTGCCCGCTATACAAAGTAATATTTGCTCCACCATCAATATACCATTGAAAATCTGCATTTTCAAAAACCTCTGACATGGTTTCTATACCTTTTTCAAATCTTTGCTTTTGCTCTACTGTTGGTTCTTTATATTTACCAAATTCATTTACCTCAAGTATTTTTTTTCGTCTATGTTCTTGAGTTGGAAAATCTATTTTCTCTGCATTGTCATTTTCATTCTCCATACTATTTTAAATAAAATTTTTTAGCTCTTTTAAATAATTTATTTACTAATTTAATTCCTGTTTTTGTTTTAAATCTTGGCTTTCTTTTTTCTTCAAAACCTTTTATAAATTTATCTCTGTCCCCTTTTTCTAAATTTGATTTTGCCCTTCTTATATCAATTTGTCCCAAAGAATCTGCCTCAAAAACTAATTGTTTGTGTTTGTCCTCAAAACTATTTAAATCATCGTGGTTTCCTATTAAATGTAATATTTGTCTAGATTCTTCTTCACCATATTCTAATTTTTGTAAAATTGGTCTTGCAAAAATAACTCCATTTTTCATGTGGTCACTCTTTGATTTCATAACATTATCCCTTTTATTTAAGTCTTTTCTCACCCACGAATAGCCAATATCATGCAAATACATTGTCGTTATTAAAATTCTTTCGTCACCACCCTCGTGTTTTAAAAGTTTTTTTATATAATGAACTGTCGCTAAAGTATGAGGAATATCCCAATTGGGACGACCATTTTGCAAAATATTCAAAACCTCTTTTTTTAATTGTTTAAAATTATGTTTCATAATTTATTTAAATCAACAGGATTTAATAATTTTATTCACTTTTATAACAACCGCACCTTTTGTATTGTGCCCTATATTATCTTTAAAATTTTTTACATAATCAAAATATTTACCTTTTGTGTGATACCCTGCTCTACCAAAAATTTTTAAAACATTATATTTCTTATCATATGCAAGTATGCACACATTTTTATTTTCAAGTATATTTTTTTTAGTTTTTTTCATTTCATTATCAGTAATAATTATATTATTATCTTCAATTTTGCAAATCTCTACAAAAACAGAATTTACTTTATGCTCCAAGTCACAAGTTGATAAAACAATTGTGTAATTTTTGTTTAGAAAATTTTTATCTTGTTTGGTTAAAATCATATAATTTATTTAAAATATTTTATTTTTATTTTTTATATCTTCAATAATATTTATAATATTAGCCTCTAATTGTTTACTAGAGGTATCTATCTCATAATCAAAAATAATATTGGAATTATTAAAAATATTGTCAGTTATGGATTTCATAGAAAAATAACCCTCAACTAACTCATCTTGATTTTCGGTTAAAAACTTTTCTCCTTTATAGTTACGTATTTTGTTTAAAATAAATTCTTCGGGGGCAATTACTTTTATATAAATTTTTTTCAATTTATATTCATCTATAATTTTTTCTACCATATCTATTCTTCTGCTTGTATTTGAGTCTATAACCATACCAAATCCTTGATCTAAAAAATGTTTGCCAACATATTCAAAAATAGGATATAAATTATCATAATTTATATTATTTTCTTTTAATTTCTTTCTTATCTCGTCCCCGGAAATTCTTGGTATTTTCAACTCTTTTGCTATTGGTTTTACAACTGTACTTTTTCCAGAAGCAATATAACCAAAAGGGCAAATAATTAATTTAAAATCTTTAGAAATACCACTTTTGGATATTTCTTCCACATAATCATCTGCAATTTGTTTTTCTTCTTTTAGAAGCATAAAATTTAATTTTATTCATTAATATCATTATACAATACATTTAATATAGCCGTAAGGGTTGCATTTAGGTCAAAAAACTAATATTATTATGTAATTGGAGAGGTCGCCTAGTTGGCCTATGGCGCCTGCTTGGAAAGCAGGTTTCCCTTCACCGGGATCGCAGGTTCGAATCCTGTCCTCTCCGCCACTTAATTCTATCAATAAGCAAAAACAATATGTTAAAAATCAACCTCAAAAAAGAAATTTTGCCAATTATATTTGTAATCGCAACGATAATTATAAGTATTATAAGTTACAATTATTTACCAGAAAAAGTTATAACACATTGGAATTTTCAAGGAGTTGCAGATGGATGGAGTTCTAAACAATTTCATTCCATATTTTTTCCGTGTATTATGATTTTTGTGTATATAATGCTTTATTTTGTACCAAAAATAGATCCCAAAAGAGAAAGATATAAGGAGTTTGAAAAAACATATCTAATTTTAAAAACAATAATAATGGCAACTCTTTTTATAATTTTTGTAATTGCAACTCTTGTTAACCTAGGATATAAAATTCCAGTTGGTAAATCTGTAAGTTTGGTTATTGGAATAATGATGATAGTACTAGGCAAATACATGAGTAAAATAAAAAATAATTATTTCGTTGGGATTAAAACTCCTTGGACATTATCATCAGAATATGTTTGGGATAAAACACATAAATTTGGTGGCTGGACTTTTTTCATATTTGGTTTAGTTATAATTATATCTCCATATTTAGATGTGAAATATTCAACAATATTATTTTTATTAGGCATATTGTTAACGGTTTTTGGAACAATGATTTATTCTTATATTTTGTATGAAAAAGAACAAAAAAATATAAAAAAATAATTTTTATTTTTTAAAATATTATTTGACAAAAAAAACATTATATAATAAAGTTTTTGCATACTAAAATCAATATGGAGGAAAAATGAATGCTTTTACTGATTTTCACAAATGGATTCAGAAAATAAATGACTTAATAATCAAGTCATTTCATCAAACACTTAATTTTATTAGCATTTCACTAACCAAATTCTTCTTAAGAACTTTTGGCAAAAAAGTTCTCGCTGGTTGTGGACACTCTACATACTTAAAAGATGTCGTAACGTTTAATGGAAAACCACGCATTATAAAAATTCTAAACAAATCTGTTCCATATTGTCATAAATGTCTCGAAAAAATGACAATACAATGCACTTGGTGTGGTAATCCAATATTTATAGGGGATAGAATAACCCTACACTCTCCTGGTAACAAATTTATAATACCCCACTATGCTATAAAAAATGAGGATTTTCCAGGTGGATATGTGGGTTGTGACAGAGTAAGTTGCTGTGATATGCTCGGGGAGTTTATAGCTTTCTGGACTGCTCCGGGAAAGATAGAGCTAACAATGGAGTATAAAAAAACACTCCGACTATCTAGGACATAATTACAATCAATAATAAAAAAGCTCGGCATCGCTGTCGAGCTTTTGAAATTATCTTCCTTTTAACTGTTTTTATCTCCTACAACCAGGACGTTTTGTCCCAGAATTAGATAGATGATGTTTCTTGCCCTTCCCAGGCTCAGAATCATCCGCTACTTCGGTTGTGCTTGTGTCGTTGACTGGTGGCATATCTAGAATTTTACCACTTTTTTCGTCACAAATGACGACAAATCCCGTACTCTTACTCTTGTTTGACATTGTACCTCCTGACAATTTTTCTAATAAATACATTAGTACTAATCTAACAATTAGTCAATGTAACCTCCTCCCTGGTTATAAATTGTTTTTGCTCTACAATAATATTCTTCTGAAATTCTAATAGCGCGTATACACCTATCGCACCGATGAAAATATATATTTTCTCCAGAAGAAGAATGATAAATTCCAAATTCATGTGTACAAACACCTCCCATATGATCACAGCTCTTTTTTAATAAAAAAGTATTGTCAACCAAATTACTACTGAAATGAATTTCTTCTCCAAATTCACTCAATATCTCCAAATGATAAGCTCTTTCTAACTCAAACTTATCCAAATTACACTCCATTATTTCCTCCCGTTTATATAAAACTATTTCTTTTTTAACATTAAAATTGTTTTAACAACTGAATCTGGTACGAGTGACATACTATCAATTCCATTTTTTACTAAAAATTTTGCAAACTCTGGAAAATCACTTGGTGCTTGACCACATATTCCTACTTTTCTTTTATTTTTCTTTGCAACTTTTATAACTTGAGTAATTAGGGTTTTTACAGCTTGATTTTGCTCATCATAGATATGAGATAACATAGATGAATCTCTATCAACTCCTAAAGTTAATTGTGTAAGATCATTTGAACCGATAGAAAACCCATCAAAAATTTTACAAAACTCACTAGCAAGTATTACATTTGATGGAATTTCACACATTACATAAACCTCTAATCCATTTACTCCTCTTTTTAATCCCTCACTTGCCATTATTTTAATAACTTTTTGTCCTTCTTCTATTGTTCTACAAAATGGAATCATTATTTTTACATTATTAAGTCCCATCTGTTCTCTAACTTTTTTAAGTGCCTGACACTCTAGTCTAAATGCCTTTTCATATTTTACGTCATAATAACGAGATGCTCCGCGCCAACCAATCATTGGATTGCCCTCAGATGGCTCAAAATATTTTCCACCTAATAAATTTGCATATTCGTTTGATTTAAAATCAGATAATCTAACAATTACATCTTTTGGATAAAATGCTGCTGCAATACGAGCTACTCCTTCAGCAAGTTTCTCAACAAAAAATTCTGGTTTAGTTTTATAATTTACTGTTAATTTTTTAATTTCATCACGTTCTGCCTTGTCTTTTACTTTTTCAAATTCAAGTAGTGCTAGTGGATGAACTTTTATATAATTTGAAATAATAAATTCCTCCCTTGCAAGTCCAACTCCATCATTTGGAATCATTGAGTCCCTAAATGCTTGTCTTGGATTTCCTACATTCATCATTATTTTTACATTTTTTGGTAACTTCAAATTTTTTAAATTTATTTCCTTTTTCTCAAATGGAACCCTACCATCATAGACAAGTCCTTCTTCTCCCAGTGAACAATCAACGGTTATAATTTGTCCATTTTTCAATTTTGAAGTTCCTGTTGTAGTTCCTACAACACATGGAATTCCAAGTTCACGAGAAACAATTGCTGCATGACATGTTCTTCCGCCTGAATTTGTAACAATTGCACTGGCTTTTTTCATAATTGGCTCCCAATCAGGATCTGTCATTTCGGCAACTAAAACTTCGCCTTGTTTGAAATTAACAAGTTCTGAAACTTTTTTAATAACATGAGCAGTACCAGAACCAATTTTTTTACCAACCGATTCACCATTTAAAATTACTCTACCTTTTTGCTTTATATGATACTCAGTTAAAATATTTTTATTCTCACGTGATGTAACTGTTTCTGGACGAGCCTGAACAATATATAATTTATTATTTTTTCCATCTTTTGCCCACTCCATGTCCATTGGCTTTTTATAATGATTTTCTATGAGTACTGCCCAATTTGCAAGTTGAATAATTTCATTATCTTTTAATACAAATTTGATTCTTTCTTCAATTGGAACATCGACATTTTGGGTTGGATTTGTTCCCCCAGTTGCATAAATTAATTTCTTTGCTTTCTCTCCAACATCTTTTCCAATTATTGAATTATATTTTTGTTTTAAGGTTGGTTTATAAACATGATATTCATCTGGAGTTACAACTCCTTTTACAACATATTCTCCTAGTCCATAGGCGGCATTTATAACAACAATTCCGGGAAAACCCGATTCAGTGTCCACTGAAAACATTACGCCCGATGATGCTAAATCAGACCTAACCATTTTTTGTACCACAACAGATAATCCAATTTTAAAGTGACTAATTTTTTTATCAACTCTATAAGAAATTGAACGATCTGTAAAAAGTGATGCCATGCATTTTTTTATTGACTCTAGTAGTGAATGTTCACCAGTAACATTTAGATAAGATTCTTGCTGACCAGCAAATGAGGCATCAGCGGCATCTTCTGCTGTTGCGCTAGAACGAACCGCAAGATCACAATTAATTTCTGATAATTTATAAAATTTCGCCAAATCTTTATAGGCTGAAATAATTTGTTCTTTTAAATCTTCTGGAAATTCAGATTTTAAAATTAATTCTCTAATTTTCTTTGCTCTGTTTTGTAAATCAGTAATTTTATTAGTTTTTAACCCGCGTAGTATTGTATTAATACGTTCTTTAATTTTATTGTGGCTCAAAAAATACCAATAAGCGTCTGCTGTTACAGCATATCCATTTGGAATTGGGACCCCTCTTCCTGATAATTTTTGATACATTTCCCCAAGAGACGCGTTTTTTCCACCAACAACCGGTACATCTTTTATAGTTAATTCATTAAACCATAAAACATATTTTTTATTTATCTTTTTTGCGTTTTTATCTTTTTTGTTTTTCATTTATTTATAATTAAATTTAATAATTTACATTCAGCCACGTGCAATATCTTTTTCCTGTGCTTGTTCTAAAATCAAGAGATATACAATTTTTATAGTCCGGATTATCTTTATAGCAATCTATTTTTTTAAATTCTGACACAATACTTTTAAAAATATTCTCATCTTCAAAACTAAAATACTTTACAATAGAATATTTTGCATTAGATTTATAAGCAACACTTGTAAGATTTGTAAATGCAAGCTCTGCTTCTTTTACTGCAATTTCTCTACTTGCAACATTTAATCTTTTTAGTAAATTATTTACGCCTATTTCAGCTTTTTCATCATAATAATCAATGCGAAGTCTTACTATATTTTTTGCTAATACAACATAACTCTGCTTTTCAAATTTAAGAACACCTTCATCTTGTGAATTATTTATATTAGAAATTTTTATTGAATTATTCTCACTGATAATTTGATATTTAAAATTTCTATTTTCATAATATATATCAAGGGTCCAATTTTTTATTTCTCCAATTGTTTCACTTTTTTCAATTAACCTTGGTTTAGCAGTACAAGAAATTTTTTCTGTTATATTTTTTAAATCTAATCTTATTGAACCCTGTTCTTTATTTACTTTAAATTCATATGTTAAATCTCCACAAGAATATTTATCTTCGGTTTTAAAATCTAGAAGCAGGCCATCTTTATTCTGCACTATATTCAATAATAGATTTTTAACATCTAATTTCTTTTCTGTAATATCTTCTACAATAACTGGTTCTTTTTTGGGCTTCAAGTCTATTTTAAAATAAATTACTAGCAAAAAAGTTGCTATCAATAGAACAAATAACAGTAATAAGATTATAATTTTTTTATTCATATTTTTATTTCCAGCTATGCTGGATATTTTAAATTCTTTTTAGTTCTATTAAATTCATATTCTCCTTCATTCCTACTGGCTGACCCGTTACTATAACAGCTAAATCACCTTTTTTTGCTAAATGTTTATTTTTGATCAATAACATTATTTTTCTAATTAATTCCTCAATATTTTTACATTTTGGCATTTCATGAGAATAGACCCCCCAAACAAGAGATAACTGACTTCGTACTTGTTCATCATTGACTAGTGCTACTATTTTAGTTTCTGGCCTAAATTTTGATATCATTCTTGCACTATACCCAGAATTAGTTGCTACAACAATTACTTTTGCTTCTGTATTTAATACCAATCCTTTTACTGATTCAGAAATAGCTAATACATTTTTTAATTTTTCTGTGCTGTTAATTCTAAGAGAATCATCATAAACAGATTTTTCTGTTAAACTTATTACTTTTGACATTACTTTTATTGTATCAATCGGATATTTACCAAATGCAGTTTCCTCGGAAAGCATTACAGCGTCAGCATGGTCTATTACAGCATTTGCAACGTCAGATACTTCTGCTCTTGTTGGTTTTATATTTTTTACCATTGATTCAAGCATTTGAGTTGCAACAA
>CAYLQO010000024.1:0-9779 GCA_964386425.1 uncultured Gammaproteobacteria bacterium
TATGTATTCTTTCGTTATTGGAAAAAAGTTGTAGATAACTACGACACTCGCTCCATCGAGCTAAGCTCGAAAATCGAACTAAGCTCGACCATCAAAAAGCTCTCTTTATTGGAGAGTTTTTTGTTTTATTTTATATAATATAATAATTTTATCTCAAATTATACATACATGTTAATGCCGCAGAAAGTGCATCAGCTGTATCATCTTTTTTTGGTGCTGATTTTAATTTCAATATTATTTTTACCATTTCTTTCATCTGATTTTTATCTGCCTTTCCATATGAAGTTATGGCTTGTTTTATTTGAAGCGGTGTATATTCATAAATTGGAATTTTGTTTTGACAAAGTGTAAGAATTATTACGCCCCTGGCATGACCAACATCCATGGCAGTTTTTACATTTTTACAAAAATATAATTTTTCTACTCCAGCAAACGAAGGTTTATGTTTTTTTATAAGTTGTGAAAGTTCACAATTTATTATATTTAATCTTTCTTTAAAATCAGTTCCGGCCTTTGTTTCTATACAACCGCAACTTATTAATTTTGGTTGTTTTTCTCGGGTAATAAAACCATAACCTATTGTGGCAAATCCTGGGTCAATACCCATTATTATTTTTGGTTTATTTTTATTCTGCATTTGAATAGTAATTATTTACATCATCATTTTCTTCAAGTGCTTCAAATAGTTTTTCTAAAGTTTCGGGATTTGAAACATTAACCTTTGTTTTTGGAAGATATTCTAATTCTGCATTATCAATTTCAACAATATCTTTTATAGCTTTTTGAATTTTTTGTAAATCTTCCATTGCAGTTATGATTCTTATTCCTTCCTCTGATTTTTCTATATCAAGGGCTCCCGAATCTATAATTGCAAGTTCTTGATCATCATTTATTTCAGTATTTTTTGTATAAATTACTCCACGTCTATCAAATTGCCACAATACAGAATTACTTGCTCCAAGTGATCCACCGTGCTTTGTTAAAATATGTTTTATATCAGCTGCACTTCGGTTTTTATTATCAGTTACAGCTTCAATTATAATTGCAATGCCATTTGGTCCGTATGCCTCATATGTTATTTCTTCGAGAGTTGTTCCTTCTCCAATTCCAGCGCCCCTTGCTACAGCTCTTTCAATGTTTTCTTTTGGTACAGAAAAGCTACGAGCTTTATCAATTGCCATGCGAAGCTTGAAATTCATATCAGGATCAGCACCATCGCGAGCTGCAATTTGGACTATTTTAGTGAGTTTTGTAAACACTGATGATCTTTTTGAATCAACAAGAGCTTTTTTATGTTTTGTAGTTGCCCATTTTGAGTGTCCAGACATAGAATTAGCTATTTATTAGTAAAATCTATGTAAATATTAGCAATTCTTTTTGCTTGTGTAAAGAATAAAAATGAGGGTATAATATATAATATTAGAATAATTAGTGAAAATTTATGGATAAAAAATTAGCTATTATTATTCCTTGTTATAATGAAGAAGATGCTATTTTAAAAACAGCTGATGAAATAAAAAAAGTTATTAATGATTTAGTTCAAAAATCAAAAATATCAGAAGATAGTTTTGTTTATTTTGTTGATGATGGTAGCAAAGATAAGACATGGGAGTTAATATCAAAATTGCATAATCAAGATCCTAAACTTTTTAAGGGTCTAAAATTTTCAAGAAATTTTGGTCATCAAAATGCAGCTTTAGCAGGATTATTTTATACAAAAGATAGGGCAGATTTTTTTGTTACAATTGACGCAGATTTACAAGATGATACTAGTGCTATAGAAGAATTTTTAGAATCTCATAGTCGTGAAGGAGCTGAGATTGTTTATGGAGTAAGAAAAAAAAGAGATACGGATAGTTTTTTCAAAAAAACAACAGCGGGGATTTTTTACAAATTAATGATTTTAATGGGCGTAAATATTGTCTATAATCATGCTGACTATAGATTTGCTACTAAAAAAGTTATAGAACATCTGTTTTTATTTAATGAAGTTAATCTATTTTTAAGAGGTATATTTCCTCTTATTGGATTTAAGACAAAACAGGTTTTTTATGATAGAAAAGAAAGAGAATTGGGTGTCTCAAAATATCCGCTTAAAAAAATGATTTATTTTGCATGGGACGGCATTACATCTTTTAGTGTTGCACCACTTAGATTTTTTGTTTTCATTAGTTTATTTATTTTTAGTTTATCAATAGTTTTGGGAATTTATTTCTTAATTAGATATTTTACAGGACACACTGCTACTGGCTGGACATCTTTGGCTATTTTAATATTATTTCTAGGATCATTGCAGTGTCTCGGAATAGGTATTTTAGGAGAATATGTTGGTAAAATTTATAAAGAAACAAAAGCAAGGCCAAGATTTATAAAAGATATTGAAATATTTTAATAATAAAGTTTACAAAAATTATGCAAAAAGAAAAAATAGCGCAATTTGATAAAAATTTTGTTTTTAAAACATTTGATAATGCAAATAAGCAATTTGAACAAATTTTTAAAGAATTTAATAATACCAATCTAGGGAATAAATTTAGTAACATTGATAAAATTATTGTTTGTGGAATGGGTGGGTCAGCTCTTGGACCACATTTTGTAAGAAGTGTTTTTGCAGACAAGATAGACATTCCAATTATTATTTCCAATGAATATAATTTACCAAAATGGGTTGATAATAGAACTCTTATAATAATTTCTAGCTTTTCAGGTACAACAGAGGAATCAATTAGCTGTTTTCGCGAAGCAAAAAAGAAAAAATTTAAAACATTTATAATTTGTACTGGTGGTGATTTATCAAAAGTAGAATCAGAGAAATTTGTTTATAATCCAAAATATAATTATGCAAAAAATCCAAGATTTGCAGTGGGATATTCAATAGCAGTTTTTATAGTATTTTTAAATAAATTGGGGTTTTTAAAATTTAATATTTCTGATATTTTAAAACAGATTAAAATATTTGCAAAAGGCAAATTACAATCTGAAAAAATATCTAAAACTATTTTAGGCAAAATTCCAGTTGTTATTGCTTCAGAACATTTGATAGGAAATGCACATATTTTTCAAAACCAAATCAATGAAACTGGTAAGAATTTTGCCTCTTATTCCCAAATTCCAGAAATTTGCCATCATCAATTTGAAGGACTTACGTTTCCAAAAAATTTAAATAAACAAATCATCTATGTTTTATTAAATTCAAATTTATATTATAAAAGAAATCAAAAAAGATATGAAATAATGAAGCAAATTTTAAGAAAAAAGAAAATAAATTTTGTAGAAATTAAATCAATTGGTAAAAATGTTTTTGAAGAATCAATGTATATACTTGGTATTTCTTCTTATGCATCATTTTACTTAGCATATTTTAATAAAATTGATCCACAACCAAACCCTTTGGTTGATTATTTAAAGTTAAAAATGAAAGATTAGTATCAATGAAATTTAAATTTTTAAATACTCTTAAAAGTTTTTGTGTAATTTTTTTCTTTTTATGTATTTTGTTGTTTTTTGTATTCGAGGTCTTGGTTTTACAAGCCAACTTCCCAACAAAAGGACTAGAAAATTTTTCTAGAAGTATGAATGGATTTATATTATGTATAATTCCGTTTTTGTTTTTAGTTTTTTTTAGTAAGAAAAATAAATATTTATGGTATTTTGTTGTTTCAATATTTTGTTTATATTATTTTTTATTGTCTTTCTTATTAAAATATTTTTTTACTACCAATAGTTTTTTTGATATAAATTTTTTTATAGACAGTTTACATGAGGCTTTTTTTACACTAAGTTCAATTTTTTCAATATTAGACTTTGTTTGTATTTTGTTATTTTTTATTTTTTTTGCTATATCATTTTTTATATCCAGTAATTTTATAATATCAATTAAATCAAAATTTCAGAATATTTTAAAATATACAATATTTATTTTGTTATTTATATTAATATTTTTCGTTGGTTTAGAATTTAAATATAACTATGAAAAGCCACTTATTCTAGATTTTGTAGGAACTTTATTGGTAAATAATGATGTTGTGTATAAACAATATAAAGAAGATTATAATTTAATTGCTAACAGATATTTTAATTTCAGCATAGATGATTTTAGTATAAAAGAAGAAAATACAAATTTACCAGATATATATTTTATACATTTAGAAAGTGTAAATGGAGATTTTATGAATAAAAGTATTATTCCTAATTTTGATAATTATTCTAATGAAAATGGAATAACTTTTGATAATTTTTATAGTAATTCGATGCAAACACTTAGAGTACAAGAATCAATTTTATGTGCACTTCCACCATCAATGGGGGGGTATTTTCAATATCAATTTAATGCAAAAAATTTAACATGTCTTCCAAAAATTTTTAATAAATTTGATTACAAAACATTTTTTTTCAAAAGTCATAGTTTGGAATTTTCAGAAACTGGAAAATTTATGAAGGATATCGGATTTAACGAGATACACAATGGAGACATAATGAAAAACGAAGATACTTATTACAAGTGGGGTTTTAGAGAGGATATTTTTTATAAGAGAATTCATGAAAATTTAAAGCAGTATGAAAATCAGAAAAAATTTGTTTATATAGCTGTTTCAACAACAAATCATTATCCATTTGTTGTTTATGATAAATTAGATAATTTACCAGTAAAAAATCCCATATCTGTGGTAGATAGAATAAAGAATACAACATATATACAAGATCAATATTTGAAATATGTTTTGGATGAATTAAAAAAAGATAATAGAGAAAAGTATGTTTTTGTTTTTAGTGATCATCCTTGGCCAATCAATGAACACAAAGGAAATGTTTTTAATGAAATTTTTGCCTACAGAGAAAATTTTCAAGTTCCTTTTGCATTATTATATTTTGGAAACAACAAAGATAAGTTCAATATGGGGTCTAGAATTTTAGATTTGCATAATCAGATAGATTTTCTAAAAACAATTTTAGATCTATATAAAATAGAAACAAAAAATAATTATTTAGGTAATTCTTTTTATTGTGAGTTATTAAAAGATAGAAAGAATTGTAGTGAAAATAATTGTTCCATATCTGTCCAACCATATTCAAATAAGTATATAACATTTTTTTATGATAACATGCATTATATTTACGACATAAAGAAAAAACAGGCATATTATTTTAATCTTTTAAGCGATAAAAAAGAGGAACAACAAAAAATAATTTCTCAATCAGAGTTTTTAGAATTTTATGATAAATGTAAAAATTTAATTGGATATTGAAAAATATCCCAATAAATTATATACTAGAAAAATAACGTATATTTTTATGGTTTACGTAGTAATTCCAACATATAACGAAAAAGAGAATATTTGTGATCTTGTTAAAAAGATAGTCAGTTTGAATATAGAAAATTTAAAAATTTTAGTCATAGATGATAATTCTCCAGATGGAACCTACGATGCTCTATTAGAAATTAAAGACAATTTGCCACTTGAAATCATAAGACGTTCTGGGAAACTGGGTCTTGGTACTGCTTATGTTGAAGGATTTAAATATGCACTATCTCGTGGGGCAGACATGATAATAGAAATGGATGCAGATTTTTCTCATAATCCAAACAAAATTCCAGAAATGATTCAATGTGTAAAAAATGGGAATGACTTATGTATTGGTTCAAGATTGGTAGAAGGAGGGTGTATGATAGGCTGGGATGCAAAAAGAAAAATATTTTCAAAGGCAGCACAGACATTTTCTAGACTCATGTTGGGCTTAAAAACAAAAGATGTGACAGGTGGTTTTAGGTGTTATGATAGAAAAATTTTTGACAAAGTAAATTTAGATGAAATAAAAAGCACAGGATACTCATTTCAAGAAGAAATATTATACTATATAGAAAAAAATCATTTTATTATAAAAGAAATTCCAATCTCGTTTATTGATAGAGAAAAAGGAAAATCAAAATTACACCTTAAGGAAGCAACTGATTTATTAAAAAATGTTATAAGGTTAAGATTTAAAAAATAACTTATAAAATAAGCAATTTGTAATTCGTCGATAGACGATTTTTTGTTTTATAAGAAGTTAGTATAATATATTCACATTCCTCCTCACCTTGAGACAAGATGAGGAAAGTGTGTATATATTAATTATTCAGCTGTATAATCAGCATTTGTTACTGTAGCCATTGTATTGAATACGAATGCTGTTATAACATATGCGAAAAGTACTATTACAAGACCAACAAGTCCTGCACCCATCATCTTTTTAGCTGATCCTATTTTTTCATCATTTCCACCACTTGTCATCCATTTAAATCCAGCGATTATGATAATGACAAGAGCTACAAACCCCAAGAATCCTAGAGCTATATTTACTATACGTTCTGCTGTTCCCTCTACATCAGTATCATTTCCTAAACCAGTGTCTGGTATGTAACCAATGTTATGTGTGTTAAGTTGTGCGGAACTGATCAGTGGCAAGCAAATAACCATTGCCATTACACCTAAACTAATTAGGTTTTTTGTCATTTTTGACATTTGTTTTTTCCTTTCCTGTTTTTTAAAACAGAATTAATTTTATTTAAAATATATACAAAATTCAATTATATAAATATATTATACTATTTTTTAAAAAAATAGACAATTGAGTGGCGAATAAAATATAAGACCTAAAAATAATCTGGAATTTATTGTTCCTTTTTGTTGGTTTTTAATTTGACATAAAAATATATTTGTTGTAATATAAAATAATTTAGAAAAAACAGGAGGATATTATGAAAAGGATATCTATTATATTAATACCCATTTTGTTGTTTTTGTTGGGGTGCTCCATCACAGCATCAGGTGGGGGGTCGAGTTCTACATTCTTCTTCCCAACAGATAGAACAACAGGACAGTTTAATTCCGATGGTCACAGGGTCTGGGACGATGAATTCATTCACGTGGGTTTTATTAACTCAGACCAAGCTCATTCTTTTACTGTTACTATGTGGAAGGGCGGTGGATTTCATAAGCAATTTGTTTTTAGTGAAATTATTCTACCTGGAAATGTATTTATTGCCTTTTTCAAAAGTGGTGAATACAGCATATCAGTAAAGAAAGGGGTTGACCGTTCTTACGAAAATAGAATCATCTTTTGGGATGAAGGTGATTTTGTGATCAATGGTAAGAATGTCGATGTAAAAGTCGACATAGAAGAACTCTGGAAGCGACTTGGTGGAGGAGAGTCGCAACTGAGATACCAGTACAAATTCTAATTCAAAAAGGCGCCGAGCTCAGCTCGACGCCTTTATACTTTAATGTAAAATTATTATGGGTTGATTTGGGTTGTTGTTGTGCTATTAGTTTGGGTATTTTCAAGAAGTACGCTCATTACAAAATTGGTAATTATAAATGCCCCTAAAATTATAGCAAGACCAATGATAGAGCTTTTAATAGTTCCCTTTGCTTTTTTAATTATTTCTTCGCTTCCACCACTTGTCATCCATCTAAATCCAGCAATTATGATTAATACCAAAAATATAAATCCTAATAGACCAAGAAGGATGTTTATATATCCTATTATTTTACTTTCAAGGCTTTGATTGTCTGCTATTCCAATATCTAGTCCAAATTCGGTCATGTTTGATTTCACTGGAGTCATGCTATTATTGCCAATATCATAGGCAAAAATTTTTACCAAGGGCATCAAAATAACTATGAGAGTTATTATGAGAAATATTTTTTTTATTTTCATGGTTATTGGATTAATATATCAAATATAAAAGAAGATATTGCAAATGATAAAAATATAATTCCAAGTCCTAGTACAGAATTTTTCATTCTACTCTTTGCTTTTTTTATAATTTCTTCATTTCCATTAGACAACATCCATTGAAAACCAGATATAATGGTTAAAATTAAAAATACTATTCCAAGAAGACCTAATATAGATTTTATAATAAGAGATACCATGTGAATCATTGATTGACCATTGGCGGGTGCATAGCCAGCTTCACTTCTTACTTTATCTAGTTTTCCTTGAAGAGAATTGGGGTTAATTTGTCCTTCTGTTTCTTGGGCAAAAGAAATCTGTGAAAATATTACAAATATTATAATTATTGATAAAATTGATATTAGAATTTTTTTCATATTTTTATTCTAAATTTTGATTAAATCCACTTTTTTCTATAAGCCATGTTGTTACAAACATTGTCATTGCATAAGCAGCTAATACTATTGCAAGTCCATATGTTGCGTTTTTTATTCTCCTTTTTGATTTATCTATCAACTCTTCATTTCCACCAGCTGTCATCCATTGAAGCCCGGATATTATTATAAGAACTAGGAATAATACTCCTAAGAATGCTAATACAGCTTTTATTACTTTTCCTATGAGTTCTTCTATGCTCGTTGGTTTATATCCTACACTTTCATTCTCGGCGACTTCTTTTAAAATATCATCAGCATCGTCTATACCTTTTTGGTCTGAGGTTATAGTTCCGCCTGTGGGTGTTTGGGTATCAATTGCCAATGCAAAATTTAGACTAAAAGAAAAGAGCATTAAAAAAATAAAAAAATATTTAGATAATTTTATTAAAAGATTTTTTTTCATTTAATTATTGTTAATTTAAAAAATAATTTTAGTTTGTCTGTTGTGTTTCTTGTGTGGTTTCTGTAGAAGACATTGATATGATAGGGGATATTACAAATTTTGTTATTCCATAGGCGCACAGTACTACTGCAATGCCTATCACAGCATTTTTTATTGTTTCTTTTGATTTAAGTACTTTTTCTTCTTTTCCCTCAGCAGTCATCCATTGGAATCCAGAAAAAAGCATTACTAAAAAAAATAATATTCCTAAAAAAGTTAAAACTGTAGAAACTACGGAAATTATTATACTGCTTATACTTTTAGTTTCTTTCTTGTATCCCAATTCATCTGCACTTGATTCTATGTCTGTTTTTATTATTCCGTTTATTGTATCTCCTGCTGTGGCTGCTTTTGTAACTAAAGCATGGTTTAAAAAACAAAAATTAAAAAATATAAAAAATATTAATAAAGTAAAAATTGTATTTTTTTTATTTAGTAACAACATCTTTTAGTATTGTAAATAGATTTGAAGTTATTGCATATGCAGCAGCTATTATAACAAGCCCTATAACAGAGTTTTTAATTCTATTTTTTGCTTTTCCTATTGTATCTTCATTTCCTCCAGACATTATCCATTGATATCCCGCAAATATCATATTTATAAATATTATAATTCCAACAAATCCTAAAGCATAACCGATTATATCAGTTGCCATTGTTTTTGGATCTGCTCCTGTGTCAAGTCCAGCTTCATTTGCTGAAGTAGACAAACCCTTTCTAACAGCACTCATTCCTTTTAATTCACTACTAGACCCGCCACTAGAACTTGGACAGCATCTTATACTATCATAATGAGGATCATTTGGATCAGCACCAAGACATTTATTTAATTTACATCCACTGCAATTTGTAGATGTACAATCAACACAACTCCAACCCTCAGTGCCGGGTGCTTCAGGTGTTCCGCAAGTACTTATTCCAGCAGAACAAATATTAATTGAAATAATAAGTAAAAATACTATTAGTATGAATTGAGTGATTTTTTTCATTTAGTTATTTTAAAGAAATAAATATTTATAATATATTTCACATTCTTCCTCACCTTGAGAAAAGATGAGGAAAGTGTGTATACATTAATTATTGAGTATAATCAGTGTTTGTTACTGTAGCCATTGTACTGAACACAAATGCTGTTATAACATATGCGAAAAGTACTATTATAAGACCGACTATTCCTGCGC
>CAYLQO010000025.1:0-8800 GCA_964386425.1 uncultured Gammaproteobacteria bacterium
CTCTCATTATTATGGGTAAGATATTTAATGTTTATTGGGGGTGGAAACTTGTCCCATGGCTTCTTGCAGTTCTCCTTTTTGCTTGGATTTTAGGTAATGTTGAGCCTAACATGTTTAGCAAGGAATACTTCATTAAAAAAATGGACAAATGGCTTACCCATCAAAAATCAAATTTACGCAAGGAGAATTTTGTGATGGGAATGTACTTTTGTGTGGGGCATGGACTTCCAGGAATAAAGTTTGAAAAGGATAGATCTCTTATTCGAGATCATCTTGTAAAAAATTACGTCCACTTAATGGACTTGGAGTTTATTCTTTCAAATGTTAAACTCATCAGAGACTGTGTTCTTTCAGACATTGATAATGAGTTTAATAAAATTGTTTCTGATTATGTTTTTAAAAATATTCAGGAACATGAAAAATACCGTATAGAAAAAGAAAGAAGACATAATGTTGCAGAAGAGCTAATTAGGGAATACCCTGATTGGTTCAACAACTCTTCAATTCCAAGGGAACATAGAGAGTTCTATGAACAAATCTTAAAGTAAAAGTAAAAAAATACAAGCAAAACGCTGGACAAGGTCTGGCGTTTTTTATTTAATTATTGATTAAAAAAATCTTCAATTCTCTGTTTACAATCTATCGCAAAATCTAAATTATTTATTTCATCCCTACTAAACCACCCAAAATCATCAAAATCTTCTTTATTTGGATTTGGTTCCTCTTTTAATTTTACTATAAAAGTTTTAAAAACTCTGTTATCAAAATAATAATCGCGAAAAAATTCAAATGATTCAACATCTGAATTTATTTCTTCTTTTATTTCTCTAATAAGTGCTTGTAGGCACGTTTCGTTTTCTTCAATTCTTCCACCAACAGTTTCCCATTTTCCAGGAGAAAATTCTTTATTTTTACTACGTTTTGTAATAAAAATTTTATTATCACTATTTCTTATAATTATTGCGCTGACTGAACCGTGGTCCATGATTTTGTTCGAATTAACCTACTTTATTCAAATTATCAAAAAATTTATCAGTTTCAGATAGAAATTCTGGTGCGTCATCACTAAGCACAAGAGTTTTATATCTATCTAACGCTTTACTACTAGCCATTTCTTTGCACTCTGAATTATCACAACAAAACATTTCTATTTTTGGAAGAACTGCTTTTTGTGTTGGCGCTTCATTACAATTAGGATTTGTACAATGCTTTTCCCAACTCTTTTCCATTTCGCTTAAAGGTACAAATTCTGGGATTTTTTCTGTTTTCTCTACTAATGGAGTCTCTAAATTAAATTCATTCATATTTTTATTATTATTTATTATATTTTGAGTTTATCAGATAATATCACAAAAAACAATCATTAATTTAAAATTGGCAGAGTTAAATTTTCTCTCAAATATTTTTTGTATAATTCCAAATTTTCATAAAAATCAAAAGCCATTTCTTCTTTTTTTGGTAAATTATCTAAATCAAACCATTTTAATTCTTTTACTTCTTCATCATTATCAGATATTTTTTCACTTGCTTGAGCAATAAATACAAAACTGACATTTTGTCTGTCCTCGGCTGGTCTATTTGGCGTGTCATTTATTGTAAGAAGCTGTAAATTTTCTACTTTCCAACCGGATTCTTCTAAAATTTCTCTTTGTATTGCTTGTTTTAATGTTTCATCTCTTTCCATAAATCCACCAAAAAGTGCCCATTTTCCTGACTCTAAAATTAGTTTTCCATTAAAAGATCCTCGCTTACCGAGAAGTACTTTATTATCTCTTACAACTATCGCGTCAACAGTTACGTGACGCAAACTATTTTTAGCTCCATCTTCAAATTCACATTTAAGCATAAAATTTCTATATATTTAATAATATTTATATTTTCTCATTTTATGAAAATAAAGTAAATGAAAAGGCCAACTCCGACTAAATAGAGATGGCCTAAATTTGTTCTCGAAATTGATTAGCGATCCCCACTTTTAAATGAAGATGCAACGTCTAATAGTGTTTGAATGTGATCCATAATAAAATCAGTACAAGTATCAAGCACTAGAAGAACTCCTTTTTTTGAGGTTTGATTACAAACACTCATTTCACCGAACTTGTGTTGTTCCATGGAACTACCGCAAGAAGACCAAAGTTCATTTTGAAGATCAACAGTAGCACCAGATTCTGTTACTCTTGGATCGTTCCAATCTGTTGTAATTAGTCCACCGTCTTCTGCATACATGATTGCAATAATCATATATTCCTCCCTTTTTGTTTTTTCCACTTTTATTATATGTTTTATTTTCAAAAAATCAAGAGTTCTTGAGTTGATAAGGTAAAATCAAAAAAAACCGCCCAGCGAACAACTAAGCGGTGTTATTTTTTAAGTTTGTAGTTACTTTATCATGGCACGAATTTGTGCAAAGGCACACAAGAGAATTATTTGTTCAATAGAAGAATCAATATTATGCCCGTTGATTTCTCCAACTCTATCTCTTGAACCAATAGTAATCCAGGTTCCTTTTCCACCACTTTCATTAATCTGAATGAAATTATCATACAAACCAACTGAGTAGTGCTCATATTCAGGATTTAATCCCTTCCATGATTTGTATGCAAAAAGCATGGTATCTTTTATTTGTTTTTCCTGTTCTGAACCAAAATTCAAGATTTTCTCTAAACATTCATTAGAACAAATACCCATAAGATTAAAACCGTCCATTCCCCTCTGAGCAATTGTTTGAATCCAAAATTCTTGGAATTTTTTTGATTGAATTTTGTATTCCCCATTACGCGACCTACAGATTACATCTGCCGATGTAAAAAAAATGTACAAACTAAATGCTATGATTTCTGGGTTTAAAAAATCATCAGCTCCGAAATAAACAGACTCATCGTCTTCTTTAATTTTGGTAAAAACATCACCAAAACCAAAAGATTCTTTATCTTGTTTATATTCACCCAAAGGAATTTTGTAATCTTCTTCTAACCATTTAATACGTCCATATGGTATGAGATTTAAATCAAGAAAAGATTTGTTAATTTCTAAAACCAACATTTCATTTTCAAAATATAAATCAAAAACAAACGGCGATTGAATAAATCTAAAATACATCCTATCCTCCATTATTTTTTTATTATTTTCTTTATATTACACAAAACATATAAAAATGCAAACAAAAAACCGTGTTATTAACGCGGTTTCTTGTTTTATATAATCTATTTCTTTAATAATTCTTTCACTACTGCCTGAGCTGCTGCAAGACGAGCAATTGGAACTCTAAATGGTGAACAAGACACATAATCAAATCCACTTCTGTGACAGAACTCAACAGTTCTCGGTTCTCCACCATGTTCTCCGCAGATTCCGATTTTTAGATCTTGTTTTACGCTTCTTCCTTTTTCAATTGCAATTCTTATTAACTCACCTATTCCTTCTTGATCTAGTACTTCAAATGGATCATTTTCAAATATTCCTTGTGCTACATATTCTTTTAAGAATTTGCCAGAATCATCGCGGGATAATCCTGCTCCCATTTGAGTTAAATCATTTGTACCAAATGAGAAAAACTCTGCTCCAGCTTCCACAATTTTATCTGCAACTAGAGCTGCACGAGGAACCTCTATCATTGTTCCAACTTTGTATTTAATACTTACTCCAGCCTCTTTTAATTTAGCATCAACGATTTCAATGATTCTATCTTTTAATATTGAATATTCTTTTGTAGTTGCAACAAGTGGAATCATAATTTCTGGTTTAACATCATGTTTTTTGCCACATTTTGGACAATCACTTGCTACTGCAATAGCTGCCTCAATTATTGCAACTGTTTGCATGTCATAAATTTCTGGGAATGTAATAGCAAGACGACATCCACGATGACCAAGCATTGGATTAAATTCATGCAAATCACTAATTTTTTCTTTTAATGTTTCAACAGAAACATTCATTTCTACTGCTAATTCCTCAATATCTTTTTCCTCTTTTGGTAAAAATTCATGCAAAGGTGGATCAAGCAATCTAATTGTCACAGCATATGAGTCCATTTCATGGAATAATCCTATGAAATCATCTTTTTGATATGGTAATAGTTTTGCTAGGGCTGTTTTTCTTGACTCTAAATCATTAGCTAGAATCATTTCTCTAACAGCTTTTATTCTATCACCTTCAAAAAACATATGTTCAGTTCTACATAATCCTATTCCTTGTGCTCCAAATTTTATTGCCATTTTTGCATCAGTTGGCGTATCAGCATTAGTTCTTACACCGATTTTTCTAAATTCATCAGCCCAGCCCATAAGAGTTCCGAAGTTTCCGGATAATTCTGGATCTTGTGTTCCAACTTTTCCTAAATAAACTTTTCCTGTTGAACCATCAAGTGATATGAATTCACCTTCTTTTATAATTATACTTTTACTTTTTATTGTAAGAGTTTTTGCTTTTTCATCAATTAATATATCAGAACATCCTGCTACACAGCATGTTCCCATTCCACGAGCTACAACTGCAGCGTGGCTAGTCATTCCACCACGAGCTGTTAAAATTCCTTTTGCACTATGCATTCCATCAATATCCTCAGGAGATGTTTCTGTTCGCACAAGTATTACATTTAATCCTTCCTGTGCTTTATCAAATGCTTCGTTTGCAGTAAATACTACTTCACCAACAGCAGCACCAGGAGATGCTGGAAGACCGTGAGCAATTTCCTCGGCATTATTAAGTGCTATAGGATCAAGTTGTTTATGTAATAATTGATTTAATTGATTTGGTTCAACGCGCATTATTGCTTCCTCTTTTGTAATTAATCCTTCTTCAAACATTTCAACTGCAATTCTTACTCCTGCTGTAGCAGTACGCTTACCATTTCTTGCTTGAAGAATATACAATTTATTATTTTGAATTGTAAACTCCATGTCTTGCATATCTTTGTAATGTTTTTCTACTTTATCACATGTGTCCACCAATTCTTTGTAAATCTCAGGGTTCTGTTTATCAAGCTCTGATACTGGCATTGGAGTTCTAATTCCTGCTACAACATCTTCTCCTTGAGCATTCATTAAATATTCTCCATAGAATTTTGCCTCACCAGTAGATGGGTTTCTTGTAAAACAAACGCCTGTTCCTGAGTCTTCTCCTAAATTTCCAAATACCATTGATTGAATATTTACTGCAGTTCCAATTAAACCTCTAATACTATTAATTTCACGGTACCTGATTGCTCTATAATTATTCCAAGAACTAAACACAGCATTAATTGCTAAAAATAATTGTTCAATTGGATCTTGTGGAAATTCAATGCCTTTTATTTCTTTAATTTTTTCTTTATATTTTGTAACTATTTCTTTCAAATCTTCTGTTGTTAAATCCGTATCATATTTTGCACCTTTTGTATCTTTTACGTTTTCTAGTATGTGTTCAAATTCAGCGTGCTCAACTTCTAGTACAACATCACCAAACATTTGAATTAATCTTCTGTATGAATCCCATGCAAATCTTGCATTTCCTGATTTGTTTGCAATTCCCTCAACTGATTTATCATTTAATCCTAAATTGAGTATTGTATCCATCATTCCAGGCATTGATGAAGCAGCACCAGAACGAACTGAAACAAGTAATGGATCATTTGCGTCTCCAAGTGTTTTTTCCATTTTCTTCTGTAAATTATCCAAGTGTTCTAGAATTTCTTTTTTTACTTCTTCAGTAATTTGTTTATCACTTTTGTAATACAGGTCACAGACTTCTGTTGTGATTGTAAATCCAGGAGGAACATTAATGCCTAAAGTTGACATTTCAGCCAAGTTTGCACCTTTTCCGCCAAGAATTTGTTTCATGTCTTTGTTTCCTTCTTCGAAAGAATAGACATACTTTTTTGCATCAGACATAGTTTTATTTTTTTATAATTTATAAATTTTGTAGCTCCATTATCTCATTTTTTAAAATAAAAATCAAGTATCAAAAAAGCCCATGGAAAAATCCATGAGCCAATATCTTAATTTGAAAATTACTTCTTTTTCTTTTTTTTCTTACGTTTGTTTGAAGAAAATCTATTCTCCGGACTTCTTTTTAGTTTTCTACCAGAAGCAGAATTATTTTTTGTAGCTACTTCTTTTTTAAAAGAACACACACCGCCAGCTAAACAAATTCCCTCAAACATACATTCATTAATCTTTTGTATATTCAAAGAACACCATTCTGGTTTAGTATTTGTGAGTTTTATTTTACTCATGATTATTCCTCCCTATATATTCAAAATATGTTACAAAAAAAGAAATCACCTGTCAATAAAAAAACAGACCAAAATAATGATCTGTTTTCAATATAGCATAATATAAATTATTGAACTTGAATTGTTGGCTGGACAAATTCTTTAATTAAATCACATCCAAGTGGGCGTCCAGAGCCGTCATCAAATCCAGTTCCACAACTAGACGCGAATAAAAGATATTTTCCAGAAAATAATAGTGGATATTTTTCTTCACCAGCTGAACAAACACCAAAATCTCGTTGAAAATCATCCATATTTTTATAATCAAATTTGTTTGGTATTACCCTGACAACCCAAACACCTGGTGATTGAGTTATGCCATTATATTCAAATATATACTCTGTACCCATGTCTTCATTACCATATCTCGATAAAACATTTTGAAAATATTCTTTGGTTTTATTTGCATCACATCTATTGATGTGTAATTCATCGGCGGTAAATTCTTCTAAAATTTTAAATTCTTTTTTTATCACTCCATCAAACAGCTCATTATTCTTTTTATATGTAAATGGTTCTGTTATCAGTCCACATTTAATTTCTAAATCAGCAGACCCAGTTTGTAAAAAATTTGTTTCATAAATCCAACATGCTATTTCGGAATTATTGAATCCTCTTACAGTACCAACTCCGTCTGCAGAATTGTATTCATTTTCTTTTAAACCAAATGAATTAAAAATTCCACCAACCAAATCATTTCCAGATTTATTTATAATAACTTGATTTAATTTAATTCCCTTGCCAGTTATAGATGTTATATCAGAATCTGTAAATCTGTATTCAAATGTTATATTATTATTTATTTGAGGATTATAAACTCCAAATTTTGCACTTAAGTTTTGTAATGTTTGGACAACGGAATCTTTTTCTAAATTTTTTTCAATTTTTTCTAAATTTCCATTTGTTATGCCAAGTGCCAACCTTCTAAACAAACTCATTAGATTTCCCCAGGTTACTTCGTGTTTAATGCCATTTTGATCTATATACCAAATTCTTCCTTTATCTTCTACGGCCAAAAGCAATTTACCTTTTAATCTATTTCCAGTTACAGTTGATTTAACTTCAGAAATAGCCTCTAAATCTTTATTAGATATTCCAAGAGCTAATTTTTCAAATAGTGGTAGCGCGTTTCCAAATGTTATTTCATATCTTTTCAAATCAGTTGGACTTACATACCAAATTCTTCCCTTATCTTCTGTGGCTAATAGCAATCTTCCTTTTAATCTATTTGATAAATTTTTATCATAATTTGTTGCTGAGACAAATGTCACGCCAAGAAGTATTATGACTAAACTTACAAAAAATACTTTTTTCATAAATTTTATTATTTATTTTATTATTTATATTAATTACATGACCCGCCACCTCCTACATTGCTTGGTAATTTATTAGCACACATATTCCCTAAATCAGCATTATGCTTACAAAAATTTTGTTTTATTGTCTCGGCATCAATTCCAGAGAATTCATATCTATTATTTACCATTCCAGTTGGCGAAGCGCCAATTTGTAATTCATTTGATAATTTAATATCTTCTGATAATAATTGTTTGCCTTCATCACCACTAGCGCAAGATTTGATCTTTGGAAAATCGTTTGCGCATGTTTCCCAATCATAGTTAGTAGAATTTTTTTCTATTAGCTTATTTATACACCAAACATAATCCATATATTTGTAATTATCTGGATAATGTTTTATTGCACATAGTTCTCTAATATTTTCATCAACTTCTCCCTGGCCATGTAAAGAATTAAAAACTCCGTCTGCTGTTTCACTTGCTATATAATGAATTTGAAAATTTATTTTATCCTTAAAATTATTTAAAACATCTTTCATTGAATTTAATGCTTGTATACCATATGGACATCGACTCATAACAAATAAATCTAATTTTTTTGTTGTGTTTGCCCTGCAAACTAAATTTCCACTACAGTCAGAATCATCACAATCAACTCTTCCATTATCTGTATCATCTATATAATTGTCACAAATTTCTTTTAATGGATTAAATGTTGATCCCAAATTTAAAGATAAAAGTTTATTATCAACCTGATTTGTGGTTAAATAATTTATTAAATCTTTATAATTAGGCTCAGATTTTATATTATCAGTTAATAAAACCGCCGGTAAATATGCTAATTTATAATATTTATAAAATGCTTGCCCATCTGGCTTTAAATAATCAAACTCTCTAATCCTAATGTTCGGAAACATGGTCTGTAATTGTGGCTTTGTATATTCAACCATATCAATACATTCTTCACACCTAGAATCATTTATAATATAAGCTATTAATTGTTTTTCTAATCTTGCACTACCAGCAATCAGGGGGTCATAACCATACTGAACCTCATTTCCATCTAAATATGTATCATTATCTGTATCTGGGTTATTTGGATCTGTCCCATACATAATTTCTTGAATATAGATAAGGGCATCTTTATCTAAATCTGAATCAACATCAACAACGACTCCAACAATTAATCCTTGAATAATTTTATTTAAATCAGTATTTGTTATTCCAATAGAAAGTTTTTTAAATAAATCCA
>CAYLQO010000026.1:0-8176 GCA_964386425.1 uncultured Gammaproteobacteria bacterium
AGGTTCGAAAACCCTTGATGATTCTAAGGTTCTAACTTGGACATCTGGCGGAGAGGGAGGGATTCGAACCCTCGAGGGTTTTTACGCCCTGTCACGTTAGCAGTGTGGTGCCTTCAGCCACTCGGCCACCTCTCCACATTACATATAAAAATCAATAAGAAAATTATATCTAACACGAGAGCAATTGTCAATCATTAATTAAAATTGTATAATTATTCTATGGAAGATAAAAATCAAATAGAAAAGGGTAATAATTTATTAAGTTGGCATTTTCCAGAATTTGAAAAATATGATAGAACACCAACTTGGTATATTATATTTTTTGCAATTGCGGGTTTATTGCTGGTTTATGCTATCTTGACTGTGTCTTTTTTGTTCGCTGTTATTATTGTAATTTGCACAATTATAATATTGTTTTGGCATAGAAAAGAACCAATTGAATTAGATATAAACGTAATGGAAGCAGGGATTGAAATAGGAAATAAATTTTACATGTATAAAGAAATAAAAAGTTTTTTTATAATCTACGAGCCACCACATGTTCAAACACTATTCATACAATTAAAAACACATACAAAACCAAGAATCAGCATTCCTTTAAATGGACAAAATCCTGTAAAGGTGAGGGATCTTTTATTAAATTTTATAGAAGAAGATATTGATAAAAATGATGAACCCGGTTCCGATTTCTTAATAAGGGCATTGAAACTTTAGTATTTATGTTATATATTAAAAGGGCTTAATTGCCCTTTTTAAATTTGCTCCCGTAGTTAAACGGATAGAACACAAGCTTGCGGAGCTTGGAATCTAGGTTCAATTCCTAGCGGGAGTACCAAATATTATATTTTTTATATAAAGCTTGCTTGTCCTCCGTAGTGAAGCGAAGGGGGACGGAGCTGATAATCCAGATTCGATTCCTGGAGGGAGCACCAGATAGTTTATTTACTATTTCTCCATTTTTTAAACTGTGTAATCATTTTTTTCATTTTTTCTATTCTTTTCGTGGCTCCTTTTGATAGGGAGTTTTTTATTTTTTCTTTTGCTGTATTTGTTTTTACAAAATTAAGCCAATCAGGATTTGGGGTATTACGGTTTTTATCTATTATAATATCTATGGTATCACCATTTTTAAGTTCTGTATCAAGACGTACTATTTTATTGTTAATTTTTGCAGAAACACATTTGTCTCCTATATCAGTGTGTATATGATATGCAAAATCAATAGGAGTAGACCCCTCTGGTAAATCTAGTACATCGTTTTTGGGAGTAAATACAAAAATTCGTGATTTAAATATATCAGTATTTAATTTTATAGATTTAATATAATCTTTGTTATCTTTTATTTTCTCTTGCCACCTTATAAGATCTTTAATCCAATCAAGTTCTTTTTTTATATATCCATATCTTTGTTGTTCATATATCCAGTGAGATGCTATTCCAAATTCTGCTATTTTATTCATATCCTGAGTTCTTATTTGTATTTCAATTGGGTTGTGGTCTTCGTTGAAAATTGTAGTATGGAGTGATTGATAACCATTTGGTTTTTTTTGAGAAATATAATCTTTTACACGACCATTTAGTGGCTGATAATTATTGTGTATTAACCCCAAGATAGAATAGCAGTCACCAACACTTTTTGTAATTATTCTAAGAGCCATTAAATCATAAATTTTTCCTATATCTTTATTTTTTCTGAGTAGTTTTTGATATAGGGAATATAATTTTTTCTTTCTTCCTGATACTGAATAAAAATCAATTTTATTTTTTCTAAGTAATTTTATTATGTTACTTTTTGTTTTGTCAAAAGAAATTGTGTTTTCCCCAATTTTTGATTTGAATTGTTTAATTACCCATTTATATTCAGCAGGATAAACATATTTAAAAGACAAATCTTCTAGACCTTCTTTTATGCTATACATACCAAGCCGTCCTGCAATTGGAGCATAAATTTCTAGTGATTCAAGCGCTATTCTATATCTTTTCTCAGGATTTTTGTGATACTTTAGGGTTTTTAAATTATGTAATCGATCAGCAAATCTAATAATTATAACTCTTGCGTCTTTACTCATTGCAACAAACATTTTTCTAAGATTTTCTGCATATCTTTCTACGCCACTATATTTAATTGTTCCGATTTTTGTGTCTCCTTCTACGAGTTGTGCAATATCAGATCCAAATTCTGTTTTTATGTCGTCTATTGTAAATTCGCTTTCTTCAGGTACGTCATGAAGAAGCCCGGCGATTATTGTATTTAAATCCATTCCCCACTTTGATAAAGTATATGCTGTTTCAAGTGGATGAATAATGTATTCCTCACCGCTTAAGCGTTTTTGACTTTGATGTGCAACACAAGCAAACTCCCATGCTTTCATAAGGAGTTTTTCATCTGAATCATTTATGTTATGATTCTTTTTTAATATATTTAATACATCTTGTATGTCTCTCATAATTTGATTATAACATTACCAAAAAACCTGACTAGAGTCAGGATTTTTTTGTTTTTTTACAGTCTTTGTTGGAGCATTTTTCTCCACTTTTTAACTCTACCATGGGGGCTCCACATTTTTCACAAATATTTCCTGTGGGTTTGCTCCACGAAGCAAATTTGCAGGTTGGGTAGTTGTTACAACCATAGAATATTTTTCCACGCCTTGTTCTTTTTATTATTACTGTTCCAGTTTTGCAAACAGGACAATTTATATTTAATTCCTCAACGATTGCTTTCGTGTTTTTGCATTCAGGGAAGTTAGAACATGCTATAAATTTTCCAAATCTTCCAAATTTTATTACCATAGGAGAACCACATTTTTCACAAACTTGATCTGTTTCTTCTGTTGTATCAACTTTTTCTACTGATTCATATTTTTCTAATAAATTTTTTGCAAATGGTTTATAGAAATCAGATAAAAATGGTCTCCACTCTTTCTCTCCAATTGCTATTTCATCAAGACCACTTTCTATGTTTGCAGTAAACTGATAATCAACCACTTCAGGAAATTCTTCTTTAAGCATTTTATTTACTAATTCTCCAATTTCAGTCGGAGTTAATCTTTTTTGATCTTTAATTACATATTTTCTTGCAATTATTGTAGAGATTGTTGGTGCATATGTAGATGGACGACCAATTCCAAGTTTTTCCATTGCTTTTATAAGAGATGCTTCATTATATCTTGCTGGTGGCTCTGTGAATTTTTGGTCACCTTTTATGTTTTTTAATTCAACTATATCTTTTTTGTGTACTTCAGGAAGTTGATTTTCTAGGACATTTGATTTATAAATTTTCATAAATCCATCAAATATAATTATGTTTCCACTTGATACAAATGTAAATTTTTCTTGCGTATCTGAAATTTCTATTTTAGTATTTTTTATGTTTGCACTAGACATCTGACTCGCAACAGCTCTTTCCCAAATTAATTTATACAACTTAAATTGTCTTGGGTCTAAATATTGTTCTATTTTTTCTGGTGTATTTTCTACGCTTGTTGGTCTTATTGCTTCATGGGCTTCTTGGGCATTTTTAGATTTTGTTTTGTATCTTCTCGTATGAGAATATTTTTCCCCTAAATTATTTTTTATAAATTTAGAGCATGATGCAATAAATACCTCTGACAAACTCATAGAATCAGTTCTCATATAAGTTATAAGACCAGTGCTTCCAGTATGAATTTCTATTCCTTCATATAATTGTTGAGCCAAAAGCATGGTTTGCTTTGAACTAAATCCTAATTTATTATTTGCTGATTGTTGTAGAGTTGAGGTTGTAAATGGAGCAAGTGGATTTTTTGCTACATCATTTGATTCAACGTTAGATATTTTATAATCAAGAGATTTTATTTGTGATATTAAATCATTTGATTTATCTTTTGAATTTATTTCAAATCTATCAAAACTTTTTTTGTTTATTTTTACAAGTTCTGATTTTATTTCTGCTTTGTCTTTTGTAAAAAAATCAGCTAGAATTTTCCAATATTCTTGGGATTTAAAATTTCTTATTTCTTCTTCTCTGTCACAAATAAGTCTTACTGCAGCTGATTGAACTCTTCCAGCGGACAATCCCTTTGAAATTTTTTTCCATAAAAATGGAGAAAGTTTATATCCCACCAATCTATCTAATATTCTTCTTGCTTGTTGAGCATTAACTAAATTTTCATCAAGTTCACGAGGGCTCTCTAATGCTTCCTCAAGAGCAGTTTTTGTAATTTCATGAAAGGCTATTCTTTTATAATTTTTTGGTTTTAACAAATAATTTAAATGCCAAGAAATTGCTTCTCCTTCGCGGTCTTCATCAGTTGCGAAAAACACCATCTTTGCTGTTTTTGCCAATTTTTTAAGTTTTTGAACATTTACTTTTGCTTTTTTTGGAACAGTGTATTCTGGCTCAAAGTCTTCTTCTATCTTTACACCCAGCTTTCTCTCAGGCAAATCTCTTACATGACCATATGAGGACTCAACATCATAGGCGCTTCCCAAGAATTTTTTTATTGTTTTTGCTTTTGTTGGTGATTCAACGATAACTAGATTTTTCATCGTTTTATAATTTATAATTTTTAAAAACTTTTTCTATTTTTTAAAATGTAATTTTCATCTATCCATTTTTCTCTTAGATTTCCAGTTAAATACATTGATCCAGTGATTACCATACAATCAGAACTTTCTGTCTGTGTTAATCCAAATTCAAGAGCTTGCCATGGGTCTAAGAAATAATCTATTTTTGCTCTTATCTTTAATTTTTTCATTATGTTTTTAAACTCAATCATTGAGGCACTTTTTCTGCCGGCATTTAATGTAAGAGATCTTGTAAAAATTATATGATCAGCCAAATGAGCTATTTCATCAAGGGATTGAACAACGTTTTTATCTGCTACCATACCGTAAATAACTATTAGTTTTCTATATTTTATTGTTTTCAAATCTTCTACTAATTTTTTTAGTTTAATTCTGTTGTGTGCGCCATCTATTATTACATGTGGTGATTCCTGAATTGTTTCAAATCTACATGGAAGCTTTGTTTCTTTTATTCCCTTTGCTATTGCTTTTTTATTTATATTCAATAATTCTCCTATTTTTCTTGCAATTGCACCATTTTTTTCATTAGAACTGATGCCTTTTACTTTTATAGATATGAATTCGGATTTTTCCTTATCACATTTAACTCTAAACATTTTTAAGATTCTAGGACGTTCTTCTGTTGTAATAAGAGTACAGTTCTTTTTTATTATTCCCATTTTTTCTTTTGCTATTAACTCAAGAGTATTTCCCAAAACATCTTGATGATCATAATCAATATTTGTTATAACAGCATATTTTGTATTTTTTATAATGTTTGTAGCATCATTAAGTCCGCCGAGCCCCACTTCAAGTACGACCCAATCACATTTTTCTTTTGCGAAATATACAAATCCGACAGCTACAAAAACTTCAAAATATGATGGTACTCCATAGGGACTTTTTATGGCACATTCTGTCAGTGGTTTTTTGAAGCTTTCTATTATATTCGCAAAATCATTTGGAGAAATATATTCATTATTAACTCTCATTCTTTCTATGCTTGTTGTTGTGTGTGGTGAGTAATATGAACCGACTTTATAACCGCCACGTTTTAAAACATTGTGTATTGCGGCCGTTGTTGATCCCTTTCCAGCAGTTCCGGTTACATGGATATAGTTTACTTTATCTTGGGGATTTCCTATTAATTTCAAAAAATAAGCTAATCTTTCTATAAAGAAGGATCTATTAAATCCACGTCTGCTTTTTTTCATGTAATCAACAGAGGGGATATTATTAAGCGATTTTAAGAATTCAACCGCGTTTTGATATTTAATATTTTGCATATTTTATACATTTGTTATTATGATAAAAAAAGAAAATATCGCCTAACACTTGAGTTCGTAGATTTGCCCTCCTAAATTTTTAATCAATCCACTTAGCTCCATTTCTGTTAAATTTGATATGACGATATTTGTATTAAGTCTACTATACTCTATGATTTTGTCAACCCCTAGAGGCCCATTTAGTAAAGTATTATATATAATTTCATGATTTATTGATAAAAAGTTGGTTTTTTGTTTTTCTTGTTTTGTATCTTCTATATTATATATTTCTAGTATGTCATCTATACAAGTTATTATTTTTGCTCCCTGTTTTATAAGCATATTACAACCATCTTGATATTTGTTAAATATACTTCCAGGACATGTTAGAACTTCCCTATTTTCTAGTAGTGCGAAATTAGCAGTAATAAGTGCACCTGATTTAATTCCAGCCTGAACTATAAATGTTGCTTGTGATATCCCAGCAATAATTCTATTTCTTTGTGGGAAATTTTGTTTTCTATATGGAGAATTTATCCCATATTCTGAAATTATGAGCCCATTTTTTAAGATATTATTAGCAAGGGAAATGTTTGATATTGGTGTGGGTTTCGTTATGTCAGAACCTAAAACTGCAATTGTGCTTCCTGGGGTATCTATAGAATTTATATGAGAGAGTGAATCAATTCCATTTGCAAGGCCAGAAACTATTGTGATGTTTTGTTTGCCACAAATATTAATGAATTTTTCAACGATAGATTTACCATAGGAATCAAATTTTCTGGAACCGACAACACTTAAAAAGTTTTTATTTTTTAATAATTCAATATTTCCTCTAGTAAATAATACAAGCGGAGGAGAGAAAATTTGTTTTAATAAATAGGGATAATCATCATCAAAAAAGTTAACTATTTTTATATTTGCTTTTTTGTAGATATTCCAGATCTCATTGTATTCAATTTTATTTTTTTGATTTATGAAATAATTTGAAAAATTTTCTGTAAATCCAGAGTTTATTAAATCATTATAATTTAAGTTCCAAATTTTTTCCCAATCTTTGAAAGTTTCATATAATTTTTTCACTTTTCTAAAACCAATATTGGGAATTAAAAAAAGACCAAGTACAATTTTTTTGTGTTCTAACTCCATAAATGCTTTTCGTTATTTATATAAATGATTATAGTAAATATGTTTTTATTTTGCAATATTATTTACCTCTTGACAAATTTTATGGATATGCTATAATAGTTTAATGTAGATTAACAATATATATAATTTTGCAGGGAATTTGCCATTGATTTTTTACAATCAAATTCGGCTCTTTATATATAAAGATTAGTCCCTGCAGTATTATATATATTATTATCATATTTCTATCTGTCAGTAGTTTTTAGTCACCCCCCTCCTGGTGGCTTTAAACGCAAGTTAGGTGATTTTCCTTGCTTCGGCTTGTGAAGATTATCTACACTGACTGGTAGTAATATGCTAATAATCATCCCCACCATATTTAGTGGGGATTGTTTTTTTATTATAAGTATGTTAATTTAATATATTACAAAAATATTATTAGGACAGGAGGAAAAATGAAAAAGATACTTTTTCTTTTGATGGTGATTGTTGTGCTTTTTCCTGCATGTACAGAAAAAATCACCTATAATAGTGATGACGAATATTGGACTATAGATAGCAATACGGTTCTTGGTCCAACGTCAGTGAGTTTTAATGAGGAACACAGAGAAGTGGTGGTTCGTAATTATTCTGGCACACATATGGGATTCGATCTGAGACGCACTAGTAATTTAAATATCCCAGTTGTTGCGATTCCTTTTATTAGTCAAGGAGAGTCAAAACTACAATCAGGTGTTGATTTATCTTTAAATGTCTGGTATCGTGCAATTTCTGTTTTTTATAAGGCTGGACTTGGTTCTCTCATTATCCAAACCATTCAGTTACTTGGTTTAGATTTTATAAACCAAATTGAAGATTGGATGGTGGATTCTCAATATGAAGCGCAAATACGCTTTACGGTAGATGGAAAAGAGACCCTTCAGGTGCCAACAGATTCCTTGCTTAGTAAATGGAAAGAAAATACCAAAAATCAAACATTTACAAAACTGGTAATTGCCAAAAGAGCCCTGCTCGAAGCCAACGGAATTAATGTTAAAAAACTAGTCAAAAAGATTGAAAAACAAAGAAACAAATAATCTTTATAGTAATCACAAAAAAGCCCGCTCTTAAGGAGTCGGGCTTTTACTTTTATACAAGAAATTTATTTATAATAAAGATTCTATTTCTTTTACAGTCTCATTGAGTGCTATGTTTATTTTTTCTATTTCATCTTCAATTAATTTCTTAATTACAAT
>CAYLQO010000027.1:0-7229 GCA_964386425.1 uncultured Gammaproteobacteria bacterium
ACTATTGTATCAGATACTGATTCTGAAATTGTGGCTCACTTGATAGAAAAATTTTATAGTGATGATTTAGAGAGTGCTGTTATAAAAGCAATAAAATATATTGAAGGAACTTTTGGACTTGCTGTAATTTGTCAAGCGGAAGAAAAAATAATTGCAGTCCGCCGTGGATCCCCGCTTATTATAGGAGTAGGGGATGGTGAAATGTTTGTGGCGAGTGATGCTTCAGCAATACTTGAATATACAAAAAAAGTTATTTATATAAATGATAATGAAGTAGTAACTCTTTCAAAAGATCATTATGATATTAAAAATTTAGATGGCGATTTAGTAAATAGTGAAATTCAAGAAATAAAATGGAATTTAAATGAAATAGAAAAAGCAGGTTTTAAACATTTCATGTTAAAAGAAATTTATGAGCAACCAAAATCAATTGAAAATACACTTCGTGGAAGAATAAGAGATAATAAAATTAAATTAAGTTTCGACATTGATCCTAAATTAATAAATAAAATAATTATTACAGCATGTGGAACAAGTTGGCACTCAGCACTCATTGGAAAATATTTAATTGAAAAAATTGCAGGAATTGAAACTTGTGTTGATTATGCTTCTGAATTTAGATATCGTAATCCTATTATAAAAAGTAGTGATTTATTAATTGCAATATCTCAAAGTGGTGAAACAGCAGATACATTAGCTGCAATAAGGCAGGCAAAAAATTGTAAAACATTAGGAATTGTAAATGTGGTAGGGTCTACAATTGCAAGAGAGGTGGATTTTGGTATATATCTTCATGCAGGGCCAGAAATTGGCGTTGCAAGCACAAAAGCTTTCACTTGCCAAGTTACAGCACTTATTCTTTTTGCTCTTCATTTAAGGCAAAATTTGGGCTTAGAATTAGATAATTTGCTTATAAATGAATTAAGTTTAATTCCTGAAAAAATTAATAGTATATTAGAGAAAGCTGATAAAATAAAAGAAGTTTCAAGTAATTTTAAAAATGCAAATAATTTTTTATACCTAGGTCGTGGAATTAATTTTCCAGTAGCTCTTGAGGGAGCATTAAAATTAAAAGAAATTTCATATATTCACGCAGAGGGTTATCCAGCAGCTGAAATGAAACATGGCCCAATAGCACTCATAGATGAAAATATGTTTGTTGTTTTTATTATTAATCGTGGGGAAATTTTTGAAAAAGTAATAAGCAACATGCAGGAAGTTCGTGCGCGTGGCGGAAATATAATTACAATAACGGATTGTCCTGATGATGAAATGATAAAAAAATTATCAAATTTTATAATTTCAGTTCCTAATACATGTGAAGAATTATCGCCACTTATAAATGTTATACCACTTCAGCTTATGAGTTATTTTGTTGCTGATTCAAAGGGAATGAATGTTGATAAGCCAAGAAATTTAGCAAAATCAGTGACAGTAGAATAAAATTTAAAATAAAAATGGAAAAATCAAAATTAATAATAAAATAGGTTTCCACCCCGCTTTTGTAAACATTGATTATTCCGTACGGGCGTTGCATTGCAACGCCCGTACATTTTTATTTTGAAAAACATTGAATCATACAAAAACATTGGCGGGGCGGCTTTTTTATTATCTTTGATATTCTGCTATAATTATATATACCTAAAAAATAACTAAAATTTTATGAAAAAATTTACAAAAGTATCAATATTTCTATTAATGTTGGTTTTTCCATTTTATTTAACTTTTGCCAAGGGTACTTATGATGGAAAAATTTTATTTGAGAATACTTCAAATAAATTTTATTATGCAAATCCAAAAGACAGTAAGATTTATGAACTTACAAAAAATAATTTTTCTTCCTTGTTTAAAAAAATTACTATTGGACTTAAGAGTAGTGAAATTTCTAAAATACTAAATAGTAAAACTTTATTAAATAGATACAAAGAAAAATTATTATTAGAGATAGATGGCAAGGGAAGATTATTTTATATAGATATTAAGGGTGGAGTAAATGAAATTAAAACAAGGAATTTAGAAAATGATTTAAATAAAGTTGCACAGACAATAACCCAGGCAGATTTTAATAAAATTTCAGAAGTCAAACTTGATGAAAATGGTAATGCAGTTGTAAATCAAGTAATAAATCTGATTGTAAATCAATCAAACGAACCAAAAGACATTAGTTTTCAGAAATTTTATGATATATGGAATTTTATAAAAGTAAAATATGCCGGAACTGTTGATTATCAAAAAATGCTCGATGGAGCAATTTCTGGAATGGTTTCATCTTTGGGAGATGATTATTCTGTTTATATGACAAAAAATAATTCAGATAGCTTTATGACTCAGCTGACTGGTGAATTAGAGGGAATTGGAGCTCAAATGGATATAAAAAATGGATTTATAACTGTTATTGCACCACTTGATAATACTCCAGCAAAGAGTGCTGGGATAAAAGCAGGGGATATAGTTTTAGAAATTGATAATCAGACAACAACTGGTATGACGCTTGAAAAAGCAGTTAGTTTAATTAGAGGACCAGCCGGTACAAGTGTTTTGTTAAAAGTTAAACATTTGGATAATACTGAGCAAATTCTTAGTATAACAAGAGCAAAAATTCATATAAATAATGTTTCCTATGAATTAAAAGATGGAATAGGATATATAAAAATTATGACTTTTAGTATAGATAGTTATGATTTAATAAATAGTGCTATTGATGATTTAACATTACATGGCGCAGATAGATTTATAATAGATTTAAGAAATAATCCAGGCGGATATTTAGATATGGCTATAAAAATTTCAGGACTTTGGGTAGAAAATAATGTTGTTGTAATAGAAAAATTTCAATCAGGAGCGGCTGATATGCCATTTTCTGCTGGAGCTAATGCAAAATTAAAAAATAAAAAAACAGTTGTTTTAGTAAATGGTGGATCAGCATCAGCATCTGAAATTTTAGCAGGAGCACTACAAGATTATAAATTAGCAACAATTGTCGGAGAAAAAACTTTTGGAAAGGGAAGCGTACAAGAACTTGTAACAATGTCAGATGGATCTTCGCTTAAAGTTACAACAGCTCTTTGGCTTACACCAAACAAAAGATCAATAGATAAAAATGGAATTGTTCCAGATGTTACTATAAACAATCCAGCTAACTCAAATGTTGATGTTCAACTTGATTATGCACTGTCAATAATTAAACAATAATTCAGTTAGCTAATAGCTGATAGCTAAAAGCTAATTGTTAATAAAATGGAAGAAACTAAAAAACAATTACCAATAAAAAAATTATATCGCTCAAGAGACGACAGAGTAATATTTGGAATTTGTGGTGGTTTGGGGACATATTTTGAAATAGATTCATGGATTATAAGAATATTTTTTATTGCATTTATTTTTTTTAATGGATTTGGAATAATTTTATATTTAATTTTAGCAATTCTTATACCACTTGAGCGTGGCATAAAAGAAGAGTCTTTAAAGCAAGAAATAGATGAAACCATAATTGAAATCAATAGAAGAAAAAATGTAAAAATTTTTTTAGGATTTATATTGGTTTTTATAGGAATTATTTATATATTTAGAATGTATTTTCCAATAGGTTTTTATTATTTATTTAATTGGCGAGCATTGTGGCCATATGTTATTATAATAATTGGTCTTTATGTAATATTTAGAAATACTAATATAAAATAATTTCTTAAATGAGAGAAGTAGATAAAATAAAAAATAGATTAGGGGATTTTATAAACAAAGATAAAGTTGCGATTTATCAGAATTTTTTTAAAACTGGGCATGGTCAATACGGAGAAGGCGATATTTTTTGGGGAATAAATGTTCCGAATCAACAGAAAGTTGTGAAAGAATTTAAAGATGTTAGTATTGATACTATTTTGGAATTATTAAAAAGTAAAGTTCATGAGCATCGTCTTACTTCTATTATGATGCTTACAAATAAATTTGTAATTTCAGATAAAAAAACACAGGAAAAAATTTATAAATTGTATTTAAAAAATGCAAAATATGTAAATAATTGGGATTTAGTTGATTCAAGTGCGCATATAATAATTGGTGGATATTTATATGAAAATAAACTAAATAGAAATATTTTAGAAAAATTAGCAAAATCAAAAAATCTTTGGGAAAAAAGAATTTCAATTATTGCAACATATTATTTCATAAAAAATAAAGAATATAAAGATACTTTTAAAATTGCAGAAATATTAATTAATGATAAACATGATTTAATACATAAAGCATGTGGCTGGATGCTAAGAGAAGTTGGAAAAAGAATAAATCAAGAAATCGAAGAAGAATTTTTGAAAAAATATTATAAAAAAATGCCTAGAACAATGCTTAGGTATGCAATTGAAAGATTTGAAGAAAGCAAAAGACAATATTATTTAAAATCTTAATTTAAAAAATTTAAAAAGCCCTGAAAGTATTCAGGGCTTTTTGTTTTTATCTTCTAGTCGATTAAATGTTTTTCTTCAACTCTTGAAATAAAAGAAAATACAAGAGCAGAAATTCCAAGCATTATTAAAGTATAATTCATTGACCATGCGATAAGAAGTCCTATCAGCGGATTAAAAACTGCTTGAAATAATCTTCTAAACATTGAAACTCCAGATATTACTGTTGCACGATTGTAGGATTCAATGTATTTGTTCATGTAACTTGAAATAATAGGAAATCTTCCGTATCCAAATCCTACTCCAATTGCAAAAGCTACTAAAGTTAAAATTAAAGAACCAGAAATTGCACAAATAATCATTGCAATTCCCGTGATAAAAGAACTGAAAAATAAAACTCCTTTTTTTGAACCAAAAAGTTTTTCTAATTTTTCATAATTAGTCATTATAAGAATTTGAGCGAGACAAAGCATTGCGTGAACAAATCCAAAATATTGTATGTCAACATTGAAATTTTTGAGTATTACCTGGTATAACCAAATAATAAAATAAGCCAGGGACCCTATTGCAATAGAGTCAAGTGCAAGAATTCTCAAATTTTTATTATTTTTTAAACTTATGAAACTTTCTTTTATAATATGAATATATCTTTTTGTTTCTTTTTCTTTTTTTAGTTCTGGTTCTTTGAGTGTAAGAGTCATCAAAAATGCAAAAAACATTGGAATTAGACTAAAAAGCATTGGGTATTGAAGACCAAATTTTTTTGCTATTAGCCCGCCTATTGGAGCGGCAAACATTATTCCAAACATATGTATCGAATCCATTTTTGCAAAAACTTTCTTTGATTCATTCTCACGGCCCAACATTTTTAGTGAATCATATACGAGCGCTTCATCAGCACCAGAAGCAAGCGCAAATCCCAGTGCGAAAATAAATTCTCCTAGTAAGAATACATAAAAATTTGGAGCACTAACATATACAATACTTGCAATCATTATAGAAGCACATGATAAAACCACAGAAGTTTTTCTTCCGAAATAATCAGCTACAGCACCAGTTGGGACTTCTAGTAAAAAACTAAATATCATAAAAGCTGATTGTAAAATCATTATTTGAGTAAAATTAATATGACCCCAATCAGTAAAGAAAGGAATTAAAACTGCACTGAAAAAATGAAATCCAATAAGTGCATAGAATATATACATTTTCCAGATATTTGCTTGTAATTTTTTGTTTTGGTCCATATATTTAATTTAAAAATCTCGGTTTGAGCCGAGATTATATTTGAAATCAATTTATATAAAATATTATCTCGGTTTAAAATGTAAAAAGCCATGAATTGTTGCATAATTCATTGGTTTTTCAGTCCAAAATTGTGTAATTAATTTTTTCATGTTTTTATAGTATCACATATTTTTATATTTAGTCAAATAAAAAGAAAAAACCTCGCCAATCATTCGCGAGGTATATTTTTTTTAATCAATTCAATGTGTTTTTTAAAGGTATCATGATTGATACGATTATCTTCCTTGATGCATCTTTCTAAATTTTCCGTTTCTATTCCAGTCATTTTACAGACACGTATAACACCAACAAGGAATATTTCCGGATTTTGTGTAAGCAGAGCCTCTTTTATTAGAAGTTTTGCTGTTTCACTCATGATTGTTCTCATTTTTCCTCCAGGAATGGTTTTTGATAAATAAGTTTACAATATTTCTATATGGATGTCAATATGTTATTTACATATTGCTTTAGTTAATATAAACTAAATTTATATATAAAAATATGCCAAATCAATTAGAAGATATCAAATCTAGATTGGATGTTGTTGATGTTTTATCAGAATATATAAAACTTAATCAGGCTGGAATAAATTTTAAAGCGCAATGTCCATTTCATAAGGAAAAAACTCCTTCATTTTTCGTTTCTCCGGAAAAGCAAATTTGGCATTGTTTTGGTTGTGGAGCAGGGGGTGATATATTTGAATTTATAAAAAGAATAGAAGGAGTTGAATTTCCAGAGGCTCTTAGAATTTTAGCGCAAAAAGCAAATGTAAAAATTGAATATAATTATAATCCAGAATTTGAAAATAAAAAAACAAAAACACTTGATATTATAGGTCATGCTGTAGATTTTTATCATAAAAATTTATTAGAAAATCCAAATGCAAAAATTGCAAGAGACTATTTAGAAAGTCGCGAAATTAGTAAAGAAGCAATTGATTTATTCAATCTTGGATATAGTGAGGATTCTTGGGATTCACTTCTAAAATTTTTAAAAACTAAAGGTTATACAGAGTTAGAAATTGAAAGTGCTGGACTAGTTCTCAAATCTCAAAAAGGTGGTTTTAGTTTTTATGATAGATTTAGGGGTAGATTAATGTTTCCGATAAATAATATTTTTGGAGAAGCAATTGGATTTACTGCAAGAATTTTAGTGAAAGATGATAATCAAGGGAAGTATGTTAATTCACCACAATCAGATGTTTTTGATAAAAGTGCAGTTTTGTACAACATGGATTTAGCAAAATTAGAAATTAAAAATAAAAATTATACAATTTTAGTAGAGGGAAATGTTGATGTTATCTCAACTTATATTGCCGGAACAAAAAATGTCGTAGCATCATCTGGTACAGCTCTTACACCACAACAGGTGAAAATTCTAAAAAGATATTCTGATAATTTAATCATTGCCTATGATGGAGATAGCGCAGGAATAAAAGCAACTTTTAGAATCGTTGATAATGCACTTTCCGAAAATATGAATATAAAAGTAGCTTCACTTCCAAAAGGAGTTGATCCAGATGATTTAGTTCGTCAGAGTAAGGAAAAA
>CAYLQO010000028.1:0-7118 GCA_964386425.1 uncultured Gammaproteobacteria bacterium
CGCAAAAAAGATAATAGAGTTCAAATTAAATGAAGCCCTTAAGCATAAACACGAAGATTTCATAGTAGATGATACCTCCCTTTACCTCGATTGTTTAAACGGGCTTCCTGGGCCACTTATAAAATGGTTTTTGAAAACAATAGGAAATAGAGGGTTATATGATATTGCAGAAAAATTAGGAAACAACGAGTCGCAAGCAAAAACAATTATTGGATATTCAAATGAAAAAGGAGAAATAAATTTTTTTGAAGGAGTTTTGACTGGTCAGATTGTTTCTCCACGTGGAGAAAATGGTTTTGGTTGGGATGAGATATTTATACCAAGTGGTCACGAGAAAACATTTGCACAAATGACAAGTGACGAGAAAAATCAAATTAGCATGAGAAGAAGCGCAGTAAATAAATTAAAAGAATTTTTAAAATAATTTATGAAAAAAGTCGCCGTTGGAATAATTTCAAGAAAAAATGTAGAAAATACTTTTGAATATTTATTGGTGAGTTCAAAAAATGATTTTGGAGAGTTTTCTGGATTTTATTATCCACCAGGAGGCCACGTAGAGCACTCTGAGGAGCCAGAAAAGGCGCTTATTAGAGAGGTTTATGAGGAGTTGGGAATTAATATAGTATCTTTTGAAAAGATCACAGAAACCGATTCTGATGTCAAAGACCAAATAACATATTGGTATAAATGTGAAGTTGACTCTTATGAATTTAAAATTGATGATGTAGAAATTGCTCATGCAAAATTTTTTTCTCGTGATGAAATGAAAAATATTAATATTTTTCCAGCTACAAAAAGTTTTTTTGAAAAATACATTTTTAATAAATAATATGACTAAACACGAAAATACTTTAGATATAGTAAATGAAAATGATGGGATAATTGGAAGCGATACGAGAAACAATATTCATGAAAAAGGATTAATACATAGAGAAATAACAGTTTTAATTATCAATGATAATAAAGAAATTGTTTTACAAAGAAGATCAAAAGGAAAAATATTTTTTCCTGGTCGATGGTCACTTTCTGCATCTGGACACGTTGAACTAGGTGATTCTTATATTTTTACAGCAGAAAAAGAATTAGAGGAAGAAACTGGAATAAAAGTACAAGAAGATGAATTAATTTTTATAGATAAAATACGCATTTCAGAAACCTGGGAAAATGAAAAAATGTCATATATTAATAATATTTTCAAAAGTATTTACGTTTATAAATTTAAAAATGAAGTTGATAAATTAACAATTGAAGAAAATGAGGCAGAAGAGTTTCAGCGGTTTAAAATTAATGAATTATTAAATTTAGATGAAAATAAGAAAAAAGAATTTACACCAGCAATAGGTAGTGAAAAAATACAAAATATATTAATGAAAATTCAAGAATTAATATAATAAATTGAAAATAAAAAATAGTAAACTTTAATTATTATGGAAGATTTAATGTTTTATATTTTAAATATATTGCTAATTGCATTACCACTTGCAATTTTTGAAATTTTCATAGAACCAAGTGGAGGATGGGGAATTTCCTGGCCAAAACATAAGTGGTATGCAAAACCATTTTTTCCTGAGAATAAATTTTTAAAATTTATTGTACGTATTGCAAATATTGAGTCACCACTCTATTATCATGTTTTTGTTTTTGGATTAATTATCCCAGGAATATTTGTATTAGAATATTTTTTTATAATTCAAAATATATTATTACTTATTTCTTGTTTTATTGCAGTTTTAGTATTTGAGGATTTTTTATGGTTTCTAATGAACTGGAGATTTGATTCATTTACACAATTATTAAAAGGGCCAAATGGAAATATTTGGTGGCATAAGGGTTGGGTAAGGGTATATAAACAATATTATTTGCCAGTATCTTATTTTATACTAATACCCGTTAGTTTGATATTATTAAAATTAGCTTAAAATTTATAAAAAATATGAAAAAACCAAAATATTTTACACTCAAAGAATTTAATGAAATTTATTCTAAGGTTCCAAGACTTTGTGTCGAGGCTATTATTAGAACTAAAGACGGTGTAATTCTTACAAAAAGAAACATGGAACCAGCTAGTGGCACTTGGCATATACCTGGCGGAACATTATTAATGGGAGAAAGTCTTATGTCCGGAATGAAAAGAGTTGCGAAATTAGAATTAGGTATTGATATTATTATAGAAAAAATGCTTGAAGTAACTGAGCCAAAATTTAAAAATTATTCCAAACACATTGTTACTATTGTTTTTTTAGCTCATCCAAAAAATAAAAATTTAAAATTTAAATTAGATAAATGGGCAGATAATATTGGAATTTTTAAAAAATTTCCAAAAAGTACAATTAAATATCACAGAGATATTATAAAAAAATATAAATTAATTTAAATAAAAATACAAAAAGAAAATATAAAATTTGAAGAAGTTGAAATTATATCCGAAAAGCAAATAAAACTTCAAGAGGCGCTTCAAAAACTTAAGTTAATTGCAGGGTCTCTTGATTCAATAGGGTTTACTGTTGAGAAAAATAGAGTTAATACAAAATGCATTGAAGATTGGGGTTATGATGGTTTTTCAATAACAGAAGATAGTAAATTAAAAATAATTATATATTATAATGAACACCACGGAATTCAAATTGAACTAAAGGAAAAAACAAAAGATCCAGTATCTCATAATTATAATACATTGAGAAAAATGGAAATAGAAAATTCATTTAGAGAATATGGAATATTAGACTTGTTGATTAATAAATAAGAGACAAAATAAAAATAAAACTATGAAAAAAATGATTATAATGTTTGCTATTTTAATTGTTGGTATTGTTGGTCTTGCTGTATATGGAATCTATTTGGAGAAAAAAAATCCAACACAACAATTAGAACAAAATAATCAAGAAGATATTGATGCTATAAAGCAAGAACTAAATAAAAGTCTACAAAGTGATGAAACTCAAATTGCAAATCCAGCTTCGGTCTACTGTGAAGAAAACGGAGGAAAACTAGAAATAAGAGAGACTGAGAGTGGACAGACAGGTATTTGTGTTTTTGATAATGGGAAAGAATGTGAAGAATGGGCATTTTATAGAAAAGAATGCGATTCTAATAAATAAAATAAAAATAAATTATGTATTTATTTAGAAAGAAACATTTATTGACAAGAAGAACTGTGTTTATTTTGTTTGCAAGCATATTGTGGCTTATAGCTTATAATGGTATTGAGTTTATATTTCCGTCTTATTTAGAAAACATTGGAAAATCTTATGCTGAAATAGGATTTTTGATATCTCTAATAGCATTTGGTGGAGTAGTAATAGATTTACCACTTGGAAATGCATCATCAAAACTTAGTAGAAAAAAATTAATGATTTTGGGTCTTGTGATATCTATTATTGCAGTTGTTGGAGTTTTCTTATTTACAAAAAATATTATTCTAACTTTGATATTTTTACTTCTTGGTGCTGGTTATCAAATTTGGGTTGTACCCCGTGATTCTTATTTTGCGTCTTTAACGGGTCCTGATAATAGATCATCTATGTATGGACTAAATGCAGAGACTCAATATATAGGTCAATCAATAGGACCACTTTTATGCGGTTTTTTTCTTTTGTTTTTTGGTTTTTACAAAACATATCTTTTTTATTTTTTATTTGTGATTCTTACAATAATAACAATTCATCTCGGAATTAAAAAAGAAAAACATAAACAATTATTAACAGAAGATTTAATTACTAGTTTTCATCCTAAAAATTATTTTTCAGGATTTAAATTATTAAAAAAATACGGAATATTTGGAGTCTGTCTGCTTTTAATATCATTTTTTGTAATGTTGTGGGAGGCTGTTTTGTGGGCACTTCAACCACTCTTTTATGGCCCCGATATTTTAAATATTTCTCCACATATGGGGGGATTTTTACTGGCATGTTTTTCTATCCCTGGAATTTTTCTTGCTTATCCCGCAGGACGTATTGCTGATAAATTAGGAAAGAAAAAAATATTAATTTTGAGTTTGATTTTAATGGGAATCGGATTATTATTTTTTTCTCAAACATTTAATATTTATATGATTTTTATATTTGCACTTGTAATATCAATTGGTTGGGTATTTGCACTTCCTTCTATGGATGGACTTATTGTAGATACTCTTAATTTAGGAGAAAATTCTCCAATTATAGGTGTTTGGGGATTTTTTGTTGATATGGGATTTGTAATAGGTCCACTTTACGCTGGAATAATGTCAGAATTTTTTGGTATAAGAAACACCTTTATGTCAGTTGGCATTGTATTTTTAATTATTGCACCACTTTTGTTATTAATAAAACCAAAAAGAAATTTAATTCAAAAAATATTAAATATAGAATAAGAATTAATAATTAATTTTTTAAAAAAACATGCATTTTAAATGGGAAAAAAATTATGAAATGGGTATAGATGTCATAGATAAACAACATAACTATTTTGTCGGGCTTATTAATGAACTTTATGATGCTATATTAAATATGCAGACAAATGAAGAACTGGGAGAAATTTTAAGTAAATTAATAGATTACGCAACAGAACATTTCAATACAGAAGAAAAATATTTTGATAAATTTAATTATGAAGAGGCGAGTGAACACAAAGCTAAACACAAGGAATTAAAAGAAAAAGTTTTAGATTTTCAAAAAAGATTTAATGAAGACAAAATAGCACTTTCTTTTGATTTGGTGGATTTTATGGAGGATTGGCTTAAAGACCATCTTGTAAATACGGATTTTAAGTACAAAAACTGTTTTAAAAACAATGGCTTGTAGTGTATTAAAATTATGCTCTTGACAGCATATTATAAATATAGTATAGTTTATTTATGATAAAAAACAATAAAAATTTAAAAAATATGGACTCAGATAAAGATGGTTTGAGTGATTTTGATGAGGTAAATATTCATAAAACAAACCCAAATAATCCAGATACAGATGGCGATGGTTTAAATGATGGCGCTGAAGTAAAATTAGGTTTTAACCCACTTCTTAGAGACTATTTTATACCTAATAAATATAATAATTACAGACCAAAGGCCCTTAAACCAAAGAGATTATTTTTTTATGGAATAAGCGCTTTGATAATGAAAATTATTGTTATAGCCACTGTTTCAGCTCTTCCACTTGTAGCTTTTTTTAGCCCTGATTATGTGTCACAGGAGGCTAAAAAAATAGTTGTTCTTACGAATGAATTAAGACAATCCCTAAATTTAAATTTATTACAGGAAAATACACAACTTACTCAATCTGCTATTTGGAAAGCACAAGACATGGCAGTGAAACAATATTTTGCTCACATGGGTCCTGATGGAATGAAATTAACTAATTGGCTAAACAAATCCAATTATGATTACAAATTTGGTGGAGAAAATTTAGCAATGGGATTTTCTAACGCAGAAGATGTTATGTCAGCTTGGTATAAAAGTCCAAGTCACTACAACAATATAATAGATCCAGATTTTAATGAAATTGGAGTGGGAATTTCAACCGGCATGTATAATAACATGGAGACAATTTTTATAGCTCAACATTTTGGTTCAAGAAAAATATCTACAACAACGGATAATATAGAAATAAATACAATTAGTGATTATAAAGCAGGGGAAATAGAAATACAGGAGCCAAGCGTTAATAATACAATAAACATAGAAAATAAAGCCACAAAGACAGATGTTCTAGCAGAAAAACAACCTACAGAAGAAATAAATATTTCTAAGCCAGAAATAACTCCAGAAATTGCTAATTCTGTTAACGTTGATCGAACAACAAGTACTGAAGAAGCAATAAAAGATACTACAGCTCCAGTTTTATTCGAAGAAAAAACAAAAGTTTTTCTAAATGAAAATTCTTCTAATAATTATGTAATAATGGCAGAAATTTATTTAAGTGATGATACAAAAAGTGCAGAAATTTTTGTTCGTGATTATAGAATAGAATTAATAAAAGATGAAACTGATAATACAAAATGGTCTGGACACTTAATTATAAATGATAAAAATATTACAAAGCCGACTCTTCCGGTTTCTCTTGTCGCAATTGATAATTCAGGAAATCAACTTATAACAGATATTGATTGGCAAAACATAGTACCAATAAAATCTTCCTTACCAAATGAATATAGTTTTCTTAAATCCCAAAAAAATAACCCAATTAATGTATTGTTTGATATTAGTATAACTTATTACAAAATTATATTAATTTTGGCTATAATTTTACTTTTAATAAATATTTTTGTAGAAATTAAAAAGCAATATATAGATATAATAGCATCATCAATATTTCTAATAATTTTCTTGATTTTATTGATATTGTTTTAACTATAGACAGCGCTATGTTTATATGATAGTATTTTTAGTTGACTGTTTTTAATAAGTATTGTAGAAAAGTGTGTTTAGTAGTATATTGAAATTAGCTAACGGTAAATTTTAAAATATGATTTAAAAGTATGATTAACTTATATTTTAAAATTTTTTTACATATAATATTTAAAAAAGAATCTTAAATTTAAAAAAGTATGAAAAAAATATTAGGTTTATTAATCGTATTTATATTGGTATTTGGAATATTTAGTTTTGTTTCAGCTTCAATTAATAATGTTGAAGAAATACTTCCAATAGAAGAGGATCCAGAATTATGTACTTCAAGCGATTATACGTATAGTGTATGGAGTGCTTGTATAGATCATACACAAGCAACAACATTAACTAATCAGCCAAATTGTATTGGTGGTATAGATCCAGTTATAGAGAGAAATTGTCCTTTTGGGCAAGAAGATCCATTAGAACCAATAGATATAGACGTAGAGATAAATACCCCACCAACAATTTTATTTATAGAAAATGATACAAAAAATGAAGGAGATGCTGTTGTTCTAACAGCAGTTCCAAGAGATGTTGATCACGATGTATTAAGTTGCAATTGGAGATTACCAGCAGGAATAAATGTTGCAGATGCTGCAAATTCATGCACAATACATTTTACAGCACCAAATGTTTCAGAGCATACTCCATATGAAATTTGTGTACGTGCATACGATGGGGAAGATTATTCCGGATATAAATGCATGTCTTTAAGAATTCAGAATAAATGTACAGCAGAGGATTATCAACTTAG
>CAYLQO010000029.1:0-6101 GCA_964386425.1 uncultured Gammaproteobacteria bacterium
GAAATGAAATTAAGACACCTAAAATGCAAATGCATAAGGTGTCGCGAGATAAAAGACAAAGAAATAAAATTAAAAGACATAAAATTATTCATAGAAAAATACAATGCATCAAATGGAATTGAATTTTTTATAAGTTATGAAAATTATGAAAGAAGTAAATTGTATGGATTTTTACGACTAAGATTTAATAAAGATAAATCAAACAATATTTTTTCTGAACTAAAAAATTGTTCTATTGTAAGAGAAATTCATGTTTATGGAAAATTAGTTGCTCATGATAAAAAAGCTAGTACCTCCTCTACCCAGCACACTGGTTTTGGTAAAAAACTTATACAAGAAGCTGAGAAAATATCACGTGAAAATAAATACAAAAAAATCGCAGTAATTTCGGGAATTGGTGTAAGAGAATATTATAAAAAATTAGGATATAAATTAGAAGGTGAATATATGGTAAAAAAATTCTAATTTCGTAATAAAAATAAAAAGCTCTCTTTTTCAGAGAACTTTTTAAATAGATCTATTTATATTGTATCCTAAAACCTAAGCGCATATGTGCCCCAATGGTACAGATCAGCTTGTCTTTGTCTCTGCTCAGCAATTCTTTGTCGGTAATAATCTCCTCTACCATGACCACTAGAACGTTCTATCTTTCTTACAATCTCTCCAGTTTTGTCTATAATATATTCCTCATTGCCCTTTTGAACTTCAGCAAGACCGTTACTGTAAAATGAACCCACCCAATCAAATTGACAATCTATTGTCTGATTTCCATCTTTATCTATAAAACCCCACTTACCATCTTTCTGAACTGCTGCTAAGCCTTCATTAAATGGACGAGCTAAATCAAATTCAGTTTCAATTTTTTTCTTTCCGTCTGTACCTATAAAAATATATTTATCATTGTCCTTTTGTTGAACTAAGGCAAGACCATCTGAGAAAGATTTCATTTCTTTAAAATTATCACAATTCATTGCTTCATTGCCATTTTTATCTATATAATGCCACTTGTCATCATCCAGCTCTTGAACCAAGGCCAGACCATTTGAAAAATCATTACCATTTTTAAATGCTCTTCCTATTGTGTCATCAAGATTCTCGTTTACATAAAACGCTCTTCCTTTTTTACTGTCAAGAGTGTCTTCCCCTTCAAAATAATTAGAAGAATAGATAACCCCATTCTTAATTAAACAAGAACCCTCTGAAAAAAAATTCCAAGAATCTATTCCCGACCTATTTTCCGAATCTAATTTATTATGAAGTTGATCCATGAGATTTCTGTATTTATTAAACGGAAGATATTTTTTTCTTCCATCGCGATCTATAATAAAAGGCCCCTTACCAGATAAAATATCAAGGTGTATAACGGGACTACCATCTGGCCACTGTCTCTCGTAAAATCTTTTTCCAATTTTTACCAAATTATCATTATTCTCATTATTTTTATTATTGTCACTATTTTCTTCTGTGGAAGAGACATCGTCTTTGTTGGACATTTTTTCTAATTCTTGGTCTAATTCTTGTTTTAACTTATGAATAGGATTTTCCTCATTATTTTTTTCATCTTCATTAACCAATTTTTCAAAATCCATAATTTTATTCATTAATTATTATAATATATATATATTATATCATATATAAAACAAAAAATCAAGTTAATGCCAACCTCGAAGGTTGGCAACCTCGAAGGTTGTGCTATAATAAAAACATTATAAACTTTATAACTTTCAACTAAGCTTATGATAAACAAACAGGATAAAAAAATATTTGAATTAACACAATATGAGCTAATTCGCCAGCAAGACGGACTTGAAATGATTGCCTCAGAAAATTATACATCAGAAAATGTTTTGAAATTAATGGGATCAATTCTTACAAATAAATACTCAGAGGGTTATCCCGGAAAAAGATATTATGGTGGAAATGAATATATTGATGAAATAGAAAATTTGGCAAAAGATTATGCTAAAAAAATATTTGGAGTAACCCATGTTAATGTTCAACCATACTCTGGTTCTCCCGCAAATCAAGCAATCTATTTCGCGCTTTGTAAGCCAGGTGATAAAGTAATGGGAATGAATCTGCTTTATGGTGGGCATTTAACTCATGGCTGGAAAGTAAATTTCAGTGGAAAATTTTATAATTCAATTCAATACACAACTTATGAAAATGGATTTCTTGATTATGATGCAATTGAGAGTTTAGTAAAAAAAGAAAAACCAAAACTAATTTTTGTAGGAGCCACAGCATATCCAAGAATAATTGATTTTGAAAAATTGGCAAAAATTGCTCATGATGAAAACGCGTTTCTTGTGGCTGACATAGCACACATTGCTGGACTTGTTGCTTCAGGAGTTCACCCATCCCCCGTCGGATATGCTGATGTAATTACAACTACAACTCACAAAACACTTCGTGGACCCCGTGGTGCAATGATAATGTGTAATGGAGATGAGTCAAATCCAACTCAAAAAATTGACGAAGTTGTGGGATGGAGGGAATCAAAACACAATATTCCAACACTCATTGACCGTGCAGTTTTCCCTGGTCTTCAAGGCGGACCACATAATCACACAACAGCTGGAATTGCTCAAGCACTTTATGAAGTTCAAACTCCTGAATTCGTAGAGTATGCAAAACAAATAATAAAAAATGCGAAAGTTTTAGCTGAAGAGTTTATGAGCGCAGGACTAAAAGTAATAACTGGCGGAACTGATAATCATTTAATTCTAATTGATGTAACTCCTTTTAGAATAACTGGTTCTCAGGCTGAAAAATCATTGGAGCTTGCAGGAATTACAGTAAATAAAAATGCAATTCCATTTGATACACGAAGCCCATTTGATCCATCAGGAATAAGAATTGGAACTCCAGCTCTAACATCACGAGAAATGAAAGAGGATGAAATGAAACTAATTGCAGAGATGATTATAAGAGTACTAAAAAATCATGATAAAAATGATATAATAGAAAAAGTCAGAAGCGAAGTAAAAAATTTATGTAAAAAATTTCCTATTTATAAAAAAATAAAATATTAATCCAGCTCAGCTGGATAAAAATTATGAAAAAATGGATTTTTATACTTACAGTTGTATTACTAATAATAGCGTTTTTTCCAAAAGCAACTGGTAAAAATGCTGGAATGTGCATAGATTGTGAAAAGAGAATATGTAAATGTTTTGGTATTGAAAAAAAATTGAAAGAAGATGATCCACACAGATCTACTTGTTATGGATTATTGTATAATTGTAAAAGTACTTAAATAAATAAAATGGTAAATAAAGAAAATAAAATAATAGACGGAATTGAAATCTCTCATAAAATCAAACTTGAAATAAGGCGTGAAATTATTGAACGTGATTTAATTCCTGGACTTGCAATAATTTTAGTTGGAAATGATAGTGCATCACAATTATACGTATCAAAAAAAGAAAAAGCATGTGCTGAGGTGGGAATTATTTTCAATAAATATTTATTTAAAGATGATGAAGATGAAAAAAACATAATTGATTGTATTAATTTTTTAAATGCCGACGATGAAGTTGATGCAATAATAGTTCAACTTCCACTTCCTAAAAAATTTGACACTCAAAAAATTATTAATTCTATTGATCCAAAAAAAGATGTTGATGGATTTCATCCTGAAAATATAAAAAAATTTTTAAGTGACCAAACTTATATAGAACCAGTACTCGCTCAATCAATAAAACATGCTATTTTTTATACAAATGAAAATCTTGAAGGAAAAACTGCCGTTGTTTTAGGAAACAGTCATGAGTTTATAGAACCAGTTGAAAAAATGCTAGGAAATTTAAAAATAAAAACATCTCATGCTCACGCAACAGATAATGATTGGAAAGAAAAAACCAGTAGCGCTGATATATTAATTACAGCCGTTGGTGAGGCATTCTTAATAATGGCAGATATGATTAAAAACGATGCAATTGTAATTGATGTTGGAATAAATAAGGTTCAAAATGCCACAGTCGGAGATGTTGATTACACAGATGTATTTCCAAAATGTTCTCATATAACTCCTGTTCCTGGTGGCATAGGACCTATTACAATAGCATATTTACTAAAAAATACATTAGAACTTCATAAAAAAAACTCCCAATAAAGGGAGTTTTTTAATAGGGGTATTTTCAATTATTTACTGTAAGATTCAAACTCTTTTAAGCTTGGTTTTTCAACAACACTCCAGTCAATTAGCTTATCTGTTGGTGTATTTGTAAAAATTCTAAAATTATTTTCATTTAAAACTGGGGCGAGTTTATTTCCCTCATCTACAGTATAAACAGTTGAAGAATTTGGATCTTTAATAAATTTTATTTTTACTTCTGTTTTTACATTATCTATTGAAACTGGTTTTATTTCTTCTTTTATATAAGTTTTAAATTCTTTGACATTTGGTTTTTCAACAATGTTCCAATTAATTGGTTTGGTCTCTGGAATGTTTGCAATAGATCTAAAAATTTTTTCATTTGCAATTGGTGTAATTTTTTTATTTACATCTGCAGTATAAACTGTTTTTGAATTAGGATCTTTAATAAATCTAATTTTAGTTGTTGTAGTTGTATTACTTGTTGTAGTTGTTGAATTTTGTTGTTCTTTTATTTTTTCTATTATTTTTGAATCGTTAATTTCTTGAGCTACTATATTTTCTTTTGTATATAATTTCAAATTATAAATTTTACCTATTGGTCCTGGCCCTCCGTAATTATCATTATCATCACTATTCCAAATTCCCAAAACTAAATATTTAAAATTAGTTTTCTTTACATCTTTAGCCTTCCAATGATGAAATAATTTTTGTGTACTTGTAGTGCTCGATGATTCTACAATAAATCCAAAGTGCTCACCCTTTCTATACATTGTTACAATATATTCTTCATTGGGAGTATATTTAAAACCATACATATTTTCTCCTAAATATAAATCCCGAGGATCTATATAATCAGCTCTTTGAACACCCTTTACTCTTGCGCCAATAAGTTGAAATCCAGGGCCACCAGAATTATTATTATACAAACTACTCCAATAACTTCGTCCACTACTTATCCATGTATAAAAACTATTGTCAGTTGCTTTTGTAAAATAATAAAATCCTTCTGGATCAGAATCTGATAAATAAACCATCACCGCATTTGAATCTAAATTTGGAGTCTCTAGCTTTATTTTGTATTTCAATATAAAATCTTTAGCTAAATCTATTTTTGCAACATAATATCCTCTATATGGGGCATCCATTTTTACTTGTCCTGCATTAAATTTAAAAATATTATTTTCAAAACTAAATTCTGGCTTATTTCCATTTACAAAATTACTTGTATTGTCCAGTCCTGATTCGACCCTATCCCATTTTAAATCAACTAATGCATCATCAAATTGATTTGTTGTAATACTTGTAGATGTGCTTGCTGTTGCAAGTGTTATAAATGGCGCTAAAAAGAAGATGCTAAATATAAAAAAATACGTTTTTTTCATATATTTTTAGTTAATTATTATACTTTTATAATAGTACCTATTTTTATAAAATTCAAGTATATAAAAAATGCTCCTCTTATAGGAGCTTTTTTATTTATTCATATTTAGGCATTCTGGAATATAGTTCTCTAATTTTTTCATCAATTGTTAAATTATCTGAAAAAGTTCTTCGAATACTTGCTTTTTGTCTTGCAATATATTTTCTGACACCTTTGGGTAATCTTTTTTTTATCTCATTTTTTATTGTTTCTGCCATATAATTATTTCCTTATCGTTAAATTGATTTCATAAATAATTGTTTCTATTCTTTTTAGATTTCTTTTTGCATCATCAAATTTCATTCTAATTTTTCCTGATAAATATAGTGTCATTATAAATCCAACTATATCTTTTGTTATTTCTCTGTAATTTTGTAATAATTTTAAATTTTTTTCACTTGCACACAAAACTGATTGCCTAACTAACTCTCCGGTCATATCGCACAAACCACCTAAATATTCCTCTGGACTAAATTTAAATTCTTTATCAACTGTAATTTGTTTTCCACTTAGAACATCTATAAAAAATTTTGCTTCTAAAAATTCTTCTGCTGCTGCCTGATATGATCCTTCGAAATC
>CAYLQO010000030.1:0-4732 GCA_964386425.1 uncultured Gammaproteobacteria bacterium
AAAATTTTGCTTCTAAAAATTCTTCTGCTGCTGCCTGATATGATCCTTCGAAATCTAATCTATTACTTTTATTGTATTGTTTGTTTGCTTCTCTTAATTTCTTTTTTGCTTCTTCAAGCGTATCACTTGCTTCTTTCATCTTTCCATCATGAGCTAAAAAAATTGATTGTTTACTTTTTGTAAGAATTGAAGAAGAAATATGATTTATAACTCCTCTTTCTTTTTGATAAAGCGACAATTCTTTTGAAATTTTATCAAATAATTTGTTGTTTTTCATATTAATAATATTACTTTTGGCAAATAAAACTGCTCTATATAGGGCAGTAAACTAATAATAACATAATTATAAATTTAATACAAATATAAAGACAAAAATAAAAAGTTGAAATTTATACAAATATTCTATATAATCAAACCAGTTTTAACAATAAAACTGAAGGCTGATTGCTGACAGCTGAAAGCTAAATCAATGTCATTTTCAATGGGAATAGTGGGCCTACCAAATGTTGGGAAATCAACACTTTTTAAAGCGCTAACCAAAAAACAAGTTGATGCATCAAATTATCCATTTTGTACCATAGAACCAAATGTGGGTGTTGTTGCTGTTCCTGATGAAAGATTAGATAAGCTCTCAAAATTAAATAATTCTGAAAAGATAATTTATACTACCATAGAATTTGTTGATATTGCTGGACTTGTGAAAGGCGCTAGTAAAGGAGAGGGACTTGGAAATAAATTTTTAGCAAACATAAGAGAGGTTGATGCAATACTACAAGTTGTAAGAAGATTTAATGATCCAAATGTAGTTCATGTTCATGGAATAGTTGATCCAAAAAGCGATAGAGAAGTAATTAACATGGAATTAATTCTTGCTGACTTAGAAGTTTTAAATAAATCCTTAGAAAAAGTTAACTCTCAAATGAAAGGACCTCATGATAAAATTCTAGATAAACAAAAAATATTACTTGAAAAAATAAAATTAAATTTAGAAGCAGGAAAATTGATGTCTGAAATCGGATTAGAGGCAGAAGAAAAATTTATTATAAAATCATTTAATTTTTTGACTCTTAAACCAATGCTTTATGCATATAATGTTGACGAGAGTGAAGTTAATGATCATCCGACTGACGGAGTTGCAATTTGTGCAAAAATAGAATCAGAACTAGCTGAGCTCGACGAAGAATCAGCCAAAGAATATATGCAGACACTAGGAATGCAAGAAACGGGACTTAATAAATTAATAAAAGAATCATATCGCGCACTAAATCTAATAACATTTCTAACAAGTGGACCAAAAGAATCTCGTGCTTGGACAATAGAATCTGGTACAAAAGCACCACAAGCAGCAGGAAAAATACACACTGATTTTGAAACTGGTTTTATAAGGGCCGAGGTAATAAACTGGCAGGACCTACTTGATTGTGGTGGAGAAGTAAAAGCAAAAGAAAAAGGACTAATAAGATTAGAAGGAAAAGATTATATTTTTCGAGATGGAGATGTAACTGTTTTTAGATTTAGTAATTAGAAAAATTACAAAGTAACATTGCATCACCAAATGAGTAAAATCTATACTCATTTTTTATTGCTTCATTATATAACTTAAAAATAAAATTCTTTCCTGCAAGTGCTGATACAAGCATTATGAGAGTACTTTTTGGTAAATGAAAATTTGTAATTAAATTATTCACAAATTTAAATTTATACCCTGGATAGATAAATATTTTTATCCAATTTTTTTGTGGAATTAATTCTCCCATACTATTAGAAAATGCTTCTAAAACTCGAAGCGCTGTGGTTCCCACAACAATAATTTTTTTATTATTTTTCTTTGCTTTGTTTAAAAACTCGGCTGTCGACTTATCAAGTATTCCAAATTCACTATGAATTTTATGCTCCTCTATTTTATCAACTTTCACTGGTTCAAAAGTTCCGAGTCCAACATGTAGGGTTACATATTTAAAAATAATTCCTTTTCTTTTTAATTTATTCATTAAATCTTTTGTAAAATGAAGTCCTGCTGTTGGTGCTGCTACAGAGCCACGATTCTTCGCATAAACTGTCTGATATTCTTTTTTTAATTTTGCTTCTGAGTCAGGATTTTTTATATATGGCGGAATTGGAACATGACCAAACTTTTCAATCATTTGATTTAATTCATTTCCACTTAAATTAAACTTAACTTGCCAAATATTATTTTCAATATTTTTTTGAAATTTACAATAAAAATCTTTTGAAAAAATAACTTTCATATCTTCTTTAATTCTTTTTCCACCAATTATCGCCTGCCAAGTATTTTTATTTATTTGTTGCAAAAGAAAAACCTCAACTTTTCCAGAGCTTTCTTTGTTTCCTAATAATCTCGCAGGAAAAACTTTTGTATCATTAAAAACCAAAATATCATCTTTTTGTAGTATTTCGGAAATATCTCTAAAAATATGATGAGAAAATTTCTTAGTTGAATAATTTGCTAATAATAATTTAGAAGAATCCCTAGGTGAAGCAGGTTTATTTGCAATTAAATTTTTTGGTAGGTTATAATTGAATTCAGATACTTTCATGTTGAATATTATTTATCATATAGTGGAAAACTTCTCTTTTGCAATTATTTTCTATGGTTTTAAAATACTTATTATAGTCTATAATATTACCATATTGCGATTTGATGCAATCAATAATATTGATAATTTTACAAAAGATAAGTTCTATATCTTTATATTTTAAATCCACTTCTTTCATAAAATTATTAACATTGTTGAAAACCGACCTATCATAATGCATTAGATTTTTATTTCTAAATTTTTTTATTTTGTCTAAAATATTCTGTTCATGATCATCAAATTTATAAGTCTTGTCTAAAAAATAAAAAATAGATAACACACTATTATTCTTGTCATTTTCAACACTTTTAGTAAGACCCACGAAAAATGAAATTGACAATGAATTTAAAATAGCCGTCCATAAATATAAATATTTATTATATACCTCACCATAAATAATTTTATTCATCTCTCTCCAAACGCAAAATTCCGCATATGTATAATCAAAATTTTTTACAAATAATAAAAATTGCTGTTTTTTATCCATATTAATATCCCTTCTCTATTGTTTTTAATTCGTATGGGGATAAATTATCTAAAGATCTATCAATAGCATACTCTGTGCAAGTTTTTTGATCACCACCACTCTTCATGCATTCTTCATAAAATGGTTTTCCTGCTTCATCTACATATTCTTTCATTTTTTGAATATCTTCTTTTCTTTCTTTTTGATAGGTAATTTCACTTCTTGTACAAGAAACAACTCCAAATATAATCAACCCAAAAACAACCAACAAAAACAAAGTGCCAAAAATTTGACTAGGTTCTTTTTTAGGACTATAACCAATATTACCATCTTTTGAATTTACATTATTTTCAGATTGATTATCTATATCAAATTTTACTCCATCACTTAATAATTTCTTTTCTTTTTTTGTACAAAAATCTTCCTGTTTATAACAATTCATGCATCCATATTTACAAGATCTATCTCCCCAAATACTATGATCTCTAATTATCATTGTTCCATATTTTATAGGCGAAAGTTCATACAAATTATTTGGTGTTCCGCACTTATTACATATAGCATGTTTATGAAATCTGTGGACCCAACAAACTTTATTTCCATATCCCAGAACTTCCGCATCGCACATTTTACATTTTGGCAAATTAGACATATATTTATTCTTTTTAATAGTATATAATTTATATTAATTCAATAAAAATTTAAATTCAATTATTTTATTTCCTAATAGAAAATTCACAACCACAGTATGATTGTCTATAAAAATCATTATCACGCGAAATCTCACATGACTTTTTAAATCCTCCATCTTTTTTCCAATCAGCTTCTAGATATTCTATATTGTAATTTTTTGATGCTTCATATCCTGCTTGATTTATCATTGCACTACTCTTGTGAGGACTTATTGATAAAGTACTAGTAAAAATATCAAAATTATTCTCTTTTGCATATCGGGCCGTTTCTTCTAATCTATATTTATAACAAGCAAAACATCTTGCACCCCTCTCTGGTTCATCTTCAAGTCCGTGAATTTCTGCAAGCCAATTGCTATGATTTATTTTTTTCTCTATAAAATCAATATCTAATTTTTTGGCATAATTTTTTGATTCATTTTTTCTTGTTTCATATTCATTTTCCGGATAAATATTTGGATTAAAATAAAAAAGAGAGACATTGCAATTTTCTCTTAATTTTTCTATAACATATGCACTGCAAGGCGCACAACATACATGTAATAATAATTTCTTCATTGGATTTTTCTTTTTTTATTCCAACCAATAATAAACAAAACTCCTATCAAAAATGCTGGACCAGCAATAGTTAGTGACCATGATAATGCTAAATACCAAGGAACATCACCCATTATAGTCATTATTATATAAGCAAATCCTGCTAATATAAAAACAATTCCTCCAACAATTTCATATTTCCAAGAAATTATTAAAACTACTATCAAAATCATCGCTGGAATATTATGCATAAACAATCCTACAACAGTGTTCCAAAAATTTAATTTCATTTCAAAAATATCAAGAGAAAACAAAGTCAAAAAACAAACAAAAACTATTCCGAGTATTCTTGGCGTCCAATATACAAATTTACTAATATTTTGTCGCATATTATTTAATTAAAGTAATCTGTCTTTATTTGTATTATTAAATTCTCTGCC
>CAYLQO010000031.1:0-4189 GCA_964386425.1 uncultured Gammaproteobacteria bacterium
AGCCAAGGACCCTAAATATTTTCAATTTATTATTTTCAATTTAAAAAATTTTTGAGTGGTGCTAGAGAGAGGATTTGAACCTCCACAGGAAAAATCTCCTACAAGCCCCTCAAGCTTGCGTGTCTACCAGTTTCACCACTCTAGCGGAAAAATTATAGACTAACCTTTTTAAGTTTCTTTTTATAAGATCTTAAATAGTATAATTTTGACTTATTTGATTTTATTCTTGATTTAATTTCTATTTTATCAATAACTGGTGAATGTATTGGATAAATTTTCTCTACACCAACTCCACCCGATTCTTTTCTTACTGTAATTGTTGCTCCTTTTTCATTTCCGTGTTTATGTGCAATAACAATACCTTCAAAAACCTGAATTCTTTCTTTTTCTTCACCTTTTGTATTTTTTTCTTTAATTTTCTCATGAACCCTGACTATCATTCCTGGCTCAATATTTACATTTTTTTCTTCTGTCATATAATAATCGTTTTAATTATAAGTATATAAATACTAAACAAATTAAATCAAAATGTCAATAGTTGCTTATCATTTAATTTGTGGCTATTTTTTGCAATTTCAAGATCATCTATACTATTTATTCCCATTAATTCTAAATTATCATTAACTTGTAATGTTCCAATGTTTATATTTTCTTTGTTTGCTAGAAAAACTAAATCAGTTAGGTAATATTCATTTTGAGCATTATTATTGCTAACGCTTTCTAAATTATCCCATAGCCAATTATCTTTTACACAATATATTGCTGGGTTCACTTCAGTAACTTTTTTCTCCTCATCATTTGCATCTTTAAACTCCACTATTTTTAAAACATTACCTCTTTCATCTCTTATAATCCTACCGAATTTCCAATATAGTTCATTTTCATTTTCAAAATCTTTTATTTTTAGCGTAATCATACTGAAAGTAAAATCATTTTTTTCATGCAAATCAATAATTGATTTTAATGTGTCTTCTTTTATAAAAGGTGTATCTCCATATAAAATTAAAAAACTTTCATATTTATTTTTTAAACTTTCTTTGCACTGCATAACTGCATGTCCTGTTCCTAGCTGTTCTTTTTGCCAAACAAAATTATATTGGTCACCTAATCTACTCACAACCATTTCACCTTTAAATCCAACAACTATATGAATATCACTTTTATCAAAAAATTTCTCCACACTGGCTAAAAGTTTTTCAATAAGGGTTACTCCGTCAATTTTAGTAAGAACTTTTGGAATTTCTTGATTCATTCTTGTGCCTTTTCCTCCGGCTAAAATTATAATTCCGATTTTTTGCATAAATAAAAATTATTTCTAATTAAATAAAGAATTAAAATTAATATATTAAGCTCCAATTTTTATATCATCAACTAAGGTTAATTTAGCAATATCTTCATCTATTAAACCAGCCTCATACAATTCTTTTATGGATTGTTTCATTGTTATCATTCCTTTATCTGCACTAGTTTGCATTACTGTTTTAATCTGAGGAACCTTGTTTTCTCTTATAATATTTGAAACAGCTGGGGTATTAATTAAAATTTCTCTTGCAGCAACCATTCCTCCGTCTTTTCTTGGCAATAATTTTTGAGCTACTATACAATTTAAAACCATTGATAATTGCATTCTAATTTGATCTTGCTGATGCGAAGGAAACACATCTACAATTCTATCAATTACTTGAGACGCGTTTGGAGTATGAAGTGTTGCCAAAACTAAATGTCCTGTTTCTGCAAGAGTTAAAGTCAACGCAATACTTTCTAAATCTCTCATTTCTCCAACCATAATAATGTCAGGATCTTGTCTTAAAACATGTTTAAGTCCTGCGGCAAATGTCACCATGTCAGAACCAAGTTCTCTTTGTGTTATTATTGCTTTAGCTTTTGGAAACAAATATTCGATTGGATCTTCAAGAGTTATAATTGAAACATCCTTTGTTTCATTTATATCATTTATCATAGAAGCGAGTGTTGTTGATTTTCCACAACCAGTTGGCCCTGTTACAAGTATTAGTCCTTCTTCTTGTTCTATCATACTTTTTACAACATCTGGCAAACCCAAATCATCCATTGATGGAATTTTTTTGTTTATAATTCTTGCAACAAGAGCGATGTTGTCTCTTTCCCAACAAATATTTACTCTAAATCTTCCGACATTACTCATGTCGTAAGAAAAATCTAATTCTCTTTCTTCATAAAATTTCTTTTTTTGATTTACTGTAAGAACTGATTCAACCATTTTTTTCATTTCTGCAGAATTTATTTCTTCAAATCCTTCTAATTCTTTAATTACTTTATTTATTCTGACACATGGTTTGTTTCCAACGACTAAATGAAGATCAGAAGCGCCCAGTTCTGATGATTTTTTTAACAATGCATTTAATTCCATAAATTTGTTTACACCTCGAGTTTATCGAGAGGTTTATTTTTAATTTTTTTATTAACAACTCTATTTTATCATTTATAAACTTATATAACAATAAATTTATTTTCTATTTTCGAATTTCAAATATTAAATTGATTTGCTATTTAGTTATTTTAAAATTTAAATGTGTTTTGGGTATTAAAAACACACATACAAAACATAGTTAATACCTAATACCAAAATCCTCATACTTAATACTTTAATTATATACTTATTAACACTCTGTGTATAACTCTGTGGATAAGTCCATTTTTTCTATTAAAGTTATCCACAGAGTTATCAACAACATGTGCATAACTTTTGACAATTTTGTCAAAAAGTTATCAACATACTTTTTTATTAACATATTTTTGGCTTAAATAAGCCAATATTGAATATTGCTTTTTTTCTTTAAATATGATATACTAATAATATAGTAAATTGAAAAAATAATATTCTATATAGTTGTTTTTTAAAACAAAAACAAAAATAATAAAAAGATTTTATCCTCGCCAAAAAAAGCGGAGAATAATCAAATAAAATAAAACAATTATGTAGAAGGAAAAATGCTTCCTGTCACGAGAATGAAAATGATAATTGCTAAGTTGTACATTTTGAAACAAAAATGACATTTTGGCAATAGGTCTAAGCATGGGGAGTGCAACTCCCCTAGATAAAAACACTGAAAAGTTAAGTATCTAAGGGGAGTTTTTGTTTTGTCAAAATACTATTTTATGTCTATTTCAAACCAAAATTTAACAATTGTTCCACGTGAAACATTTTTTATTAATAATTAATTTAATTATATATTTTAACTCTATTGTTTCAGCATAGCTGGTATAAAAAACTTTTTAATAGAAAAAGAGCCTACTCCTGGGAATAAACTCTTTTATTTTAGTTCTGTTGGTTGATTTTTTATACCTCTTAATAAATTTCTTATCTCTGAGATGATAAACTCCCTTGGATTTTGATCCTTAGGTATATTAAAAAACCTAAGAAGTTGATCTGTTATCCACCTTATTGGAGTACCAGATAAAAATGCCGCAATTATTGGCAAAATAACAACTATCACGATCTTATGAATTGGAACTCCTATTATAATTAAATTAATAAAGTATATTCCAATCCAAAATATTATTGAACATATACTGTTTATAAGCCAATACTTTACCGGCTCCCCCTTCTTGTGATTGAATTTAATTAAAACCCAGCTTACTAACTTATAAAAGCTCTCTGAAAACACCAATCTGTAAGTTATGGCAAGAATTCTAGAAATTCCAAGATGTACTGGATCAAGCCCAATCACTCCCTCATTAAATACTCCAAAGATTAATGAAGGAAGAACATTTGGTAAAGTCGTTGCGATATAGGTTTTTAAACCTTGTTTCATTGTTTTCCTCCGTTATATTTTGTGTATTTTAAATAGATTAACACATGATTAATGAAAACACAATCTAAATTGTTCCACGTGGAACATTTTATAAAGTTTGGGGCTGAAACCATGTGGCCAGCCCCTAAAAAATATTGATTATTTAATCCCACTCCAAGTAATCCTGTTTTTTTTATCTCCATAAGAAATTGTAAAATATGCTTCCGATCCAATCATCTTGAAAAGATAATGACCATAAACACACTTAGGACTAGCCCCCGCATAATCTGATATGGATTTGCAGTGTACTTGTTCCGAAACAACGAGTCTTAATCCTTGTGGTGGATCAGTTATTACAGAAACGAAGACAAGTCTCTGATCTGTTCTCTCATTGGCAGAATCTATTCTAATTATTT
>CAYLQO010000032.1:0-3082 GCA_964386425.1 uncultured Gammaproteobacteria bacterium
ATGTTACTTCATATTTTTTTAAATCTGTTGGATTTACATACCATATTCTTCCCTTATCTTCTACGGCTAAAAGTAGTTTACCTTTTAGTCTGTTGGATAATGCTTGGTCATAATTTACTGCGGAGACAAGGGTTATACCAAGTAATATTATAACCAGACTTACAAAAAATATTTTTTTCATCTTAATTATTTAAATATTAACTTTTTTTAAATTTTCTTCATTTAAATCTGACCATTTTATAAACTTATCAAAAAAATTATTTGTTTGCGACTCACTCATAAATTGTAGCTTATTATCACTAGAAATAAAAGGAAATAGATATATTTTATAATTATCCTTATTATTCATATCAATTGAAACTCCGACCGATAATCCTTCTTGTGTATCAGGCGAAAAATACTGATCAAAAATAAAATTTCCAAGTGAATAAAATATTGGTTTATTTTTATATATTTCTATTCCCTGAACTACATGTGGATGATGACCAATAATCATATCAGCACCATTATCAATAAAAGAATGTGCAACATTTTTCTGTAAATCTCCATTTATGTGAGTATATTCTGTTCCCCAGTGAACATTAATTATCACAATGTCAGAATTTTGTTTTAAATTTTTTATTATCTCATTTGCATTATTCATATCAAAAGTACCATAAACCATACTAAACCCAGCTGTTCCTATTTTTTTACCATTAATTGTAATAATTTTTGAGCAATTCTCTGATTGTCTGTCCGCACAACCAGAATAATTAAAACCTAATTTGTCTATATTTTTATAGGTTTCTTCTAGTCCACGCTTACCCTGATCTGTTACATGATTATTTGAAATATTTAAAAAATTAAAATTATAATCATGTAATTTATTAACTAAATTAGGATCAAAAGCGAAATCATATGCTACGCTTGGTTCATAATGATCTCCGTTGTTAGTTACAGCGCCTTCTAAGTTAAGAGATATCATATCAGATCCAATAAAAAATCTCTTTTCTCCACCTGCAAAATCTTTTAATATATGATCTAAATCAGAATTATTAATTCTTTTTTTTACATTTCTATCAAGCATTACATCTCCAAAAAATAAAAAATTAAAAACCTGATTTTCAGATTTATCACCACGAGTAAAATAAAAAATATTATGACTTGTGGTTGCTTCATATTTTTTATTCATCAATGTTCCTGAATCAGTTGTAAAAATTAGTTCACTTTTTTGTAATTTATTTAATTCTAAATATTTTAGAAGTAAATACACTGATGGCGGTGAATCAATTTCCATTTGATAAATTCTTGAAAAATCAAAACTACTTATTATGGAATTACTTCTATCATCATGAAAATTGGCAGTATTAGTTGTTTGATAGTGAGAAAAATCTACACTTGAAATAAGTAACACATTGTTTTTATTTACATTATTACTAATTTTTTTTGCTAATTCTGTAATTTCTGTCTCGCTTGTATTTACTTTTATTATTATTGGAACAATTTTTGCATCTGGAAAACTATGTTTTATAAATGATACAAGTCCTGATATTGAATGTTCTGCGTCAAAAGGTGTCTCCTCTACTTTTAAATCTAATTTTTTTATCAAACTTAAATCTGCTTGTATATCTCCATATGGAGTAATCCAATTTGCGTTTGATGAAATTATATTTGATTTTCCTGCGTCAAAATGATTTGGAGCTATTAAAATTATCGTTTTATAATCATATTTTTTAATTCCCTCAAAAAAACTTGCAATTTTATCTTTTACTATTAAATGGTGTGGAATAATTCCTCCATAAACACGATTATCGGAATATTTTGCTTGTTTTTCTACTCCACTATAGGCCTCATCAAAAAAATCCTTATTCATAAAATATGAATAGTGTTTTGAAGTTTCCGTATTTTTTGAAAAATCTGCAAAATAAACATTTTCATAATTGAAAAATAAAAAAAATATTAATCCTGCTTGAAAAACAAACAGGATTAATAATAAAACAATAATTTTTCTTACTTTTGACATTTATTTATGAAGTGCACCCCCCCATTCTACAACTGTAAATCCTATTCTTGGAGTATTTTTTATGATTTGTGGCTCGACACTTACATAATTATCAAGTCCTTCAAAATCCATAAATACTCTAATTATTGTATCTGGTTTAGGACTCACATATAGTGGGGCTAATTTATCAAACTGTTCTTGTGGTACAAATGTTATAAAATAATAATTCTTATCTTGCATTTTTGGTAACCAAAATTCTATAAATTCGCTGTATTCTTTTTCGATTAATCCAAATTGAGATAATGTATTGACTAAAAATTTTTCTACATCATTTTTTGCTACTACAAATCCTGACTTAGGTCTTTCATAATTCATTCCATGCCCTTCCCAGAATAAATATGGATAAACTGTTTTATCATTATAATTATACAACTCACTATTTTTTGTTGCTCTTACAAACCAACCATTTTCATAATTTGGCTCTGTGATAGTAAATCCGCCCGTTGGAAAAACTTTTACAGAAACATCTGTGGTTTTTGTTGGATACAAATAAATTACTGGTTTTCCACATTCAACAGATGGCAAATATTTTGCATTTTTAAATTCTATAAATTTTCCAAATGGATCTTTCCAAAAAATAAGTGGTTTTTGTGCTACAAATTGTTCAAATGAAATTTTTTCATATGGCTTCTGTGTTTTTGGATCATAGCCAGGATAATAAGAATCATACATTTCTTTTAATTTGTTTTTAAAGTTACTATCTTTTAAGGCATAAATCGAATCACTCGTAGAAGTTTTTCCAATTTCTATTAAATCACGACTCGTTACATAATTAACATAATTATAACAACCACTTACCCCACAACCACCTAGGGATTTAAAAATATATTCATTTGTATTTTTAACACCTCCTAACCATGTAATATCAAGTAAATAAGGTGACAAGCCAGTTATAATTGTGTCTGATTTTTGTCCCAAAAATTTCAAATCAAAATAATATTCTCTTGCTGTTCCATCCTTAGCACTAACTATAAAACAATTTGTTGTGTCATCCTTATAAACATAATTTTTTTCATCATACTGAAATATTTTTTTTGGATT
>CAYLQO010000033.1:0-2780 GCA_964386425.1 uncultured Gammaproteobacteria bacterium
CAGCATAAGCAACAACTATAGGTTCTCTAAATACACCATACATCATTATATGAGGCTGTTGCACTCCATAATATGCAATTATAGGATCACGTTTTATTTTATCTAATTCTGGTTTTATATTACGATAAATTCTTTCTTCAAACTTTTGTTTGTTGTAATCTTCAATTATTTTTGATCTGTTAATTATTTTTTCATTTAATTCTTCAAGGGAAAAATAATTAAATTTTACTTCGTCATATAGAATAATTTGTTCGATTTGACTTTCCACTTCCAAACCTTTGCTTGTAAAACTATGTTTCATTTGCATTTAAATAATATCCTTAATTGAAATCCTATTTATTCTTTTGCGCGCAAAGCGCGTCCGTCTAACATTTGCTTAACTTGCAATTCCGCGCCCGCAGGGCTTGGCGCGGTTTGTGCGCAAGCACATAACCGTGACAAAGGAATTGTCAAGTTGAAGCAGTTGTTAGGTCTCTTTCCTTTTATTTATTACTTATTTTTATTTTTCTAATTCTTAAAAAACCAGTATTAATTTATATCACCTAGATATATCCTATGATTTTCATTTGTTACATATTTTATCAATTCATTTACTAATTTTTTTGGATAAAAATTATATTCCAATAATTGTGTTATAGGTATCCATTCAATTCCAATCTGGCCCATGTCTTCACCAATTCCTTTCTTAATATCTTTCTTGTTTATTTCACAAAAAAACATATATTCAACTTGATGAACATCTTTGTGGTTTTTGGGGAAATCATGATTTTTCCCAATATATTCTCTGATAAATATTATATCACCAACTTTTTTTGGCCTTACTCCTATTTCTTCAAAACATTCTCGTGAAACAGTCTCTATAAATTGCTCTCCAAATTCTTGTCCGCCACCTGGAAGAACATGATATACTTCATCGCCATCAATTTTCTTTATGGTTAATATTTCATTATCCTCAATAATCACTGCTTTACAAGAATTTCTTGCTTTCTTCTTTTCCATTATTAACCCCTTTTAGATTTTATCTATAAACGTTTATATATTTTTTTTAAAAACTTATTTTTTTTACTAATATTTTCCTATTAGATAAATCCAAGTTTTTCATCTATTTGCTATTGATTTTCTTAAAACTTACATTAAAAATGTTTTTTCCTCGGGCGCCGAAGGCGTCGACCTAACAATGAGTTAAACCGCAAAAACGGTTCTGCCAACGGCAGAATTGGCGCAAAAGTTGCGGTGGCGTAAAGCCACGAAGAGCAACTTTTGTGACAAAGTTTTTGTCGGCTTTGAACTTCTTGTTATGCTTTTTTATTTCTTTGCCCAAACTTTTACTTTTATCCAAGAAATTCTTAGTACCTATCTTCTTTATGAAAAGCTCTGAATAGGTAATATGAAATTCTTTTGAAATCCTGACAGCCTGACTGTTCCAGCTTGTGAATATTTTCTACAAACCATAGTAGCTTTCTTAACTCTTTTAGTATATACATAAGTATTTACATTTGCCAAAGAATTATATCATGCTCTATAATTTAAATTTTTTTGAGACGATAGCCTTTATTTTGTTTATCAATAATTGTATTAAAATCGGTCCCATGATTCCGGCGATTAAATAAATTATTCCATTCTGATACATTCCTCTCGGAATATAATAATACCAAATATCAGATTTATAGCGAATCCAATCAAAATCAGAACAGTGTTTTGTGAAATTAGATATAAAACCAAAAAATGTCTTTACAACCATAAAGAAAATAAAATGATTCATCATGATTGAATAAGTGTTGTCTGCAATCAAATTTAAATATTTGTTTTTTCCGATAACAGGCTCTAGGACAGTTGCAAGCCGCAACCAAAAAGCAATTCCCAAATATGCGTCTATTATTGGAAGAAATGGATATTTTGAAAAATCGTTACACCAGCTTGGAGTAAATGTAGGATTCCTTCCTGTAAGAAATATCAAAAATTTTAATATGAATATAACTAAAAATAAATATCTTGTTGGTATTTTTTTCTCATACTTCTCAAAAAAATATTTGTAGAAAATCCCTAATCCATAATAAGGGATAAAATGCAACATCCTTACTAGTGGAAGCCATATTCCTTGATTATATCCCTTATAGGAAAGGTAATTTCCTATTGAACCCAGAAAAATATTAATTACAAAGAATATACATTCCGAGATTTTCATTTTTATAAAAAATTTCCGTAAAAGAATATTGTAAATTTCAATCATAAATAAGGGAATTACAAACCAACTGCCAAGATTATATACAAACTGATGCCCTGTTATAATCGGTTGTATAAGAAGTGAATTAACAGATAACGATGCACCCATTTGAAAATTCTTAAGTCTAAGGAGTTGAACAATTAAACCATAGAAAAAATTATAAATATATAAGGGAATTATTAAAGTTTTTATTTTCTTAAAAATATAATTTCCTACATTATTTTCAGCTGTTTTTTTATAAAAATATCCAGACGAAAATAAAAACAATGCAAGAGGTAATTCAGAATAAAGAAACCAACCTGAAAAAGTGAAATCTATTCCACCTCCACCACAGTGTACTGCGACAATCATTGTTATGGCCACGGTGTAAATAATTTTGAAGCGATAATCAATTTTTTTACTAATTTGAGTTTCCATTTTTTCTTCCTTTTTGAGATACGAATAAAATGTTAAACTCAAATTTTATTTTTCTATAAAACAACCAGCCCAGTGGGCTGTGAGCATAACATTTGCTTAACCTGTATTTTCGTGCCCGAAGGGCTTGGCGCATTTTGTG